>SVGU01000026.1 GCA_015056155.1 Clostridiales bacterium | reverse complement strand
TAGGAGTCGGAGTGGGAGTCGGCGTCGGCGTGGGAGTCGGCGTCGGCGTGGGAGTCGGCGTGGGAGTCGGCGTCGGAGTAGGAGTCGGCGTCGGCGTAGGAGTCGGCGTCGGTGTGGGCGTGGGCGTCAGAACCGGCGTCGGCGCGACATAGCCGCATTCGCCGAAGTCATACCCATGCCCGCCCTGGCAGATGAAGCCGTTGCGGCAGATGCCGCAGAATGCATGCAGCGCGTAGGAATAGGCGGGGTCGCAGGTGCAGTGGAGGTAGCGGCCGCAGGGGGCGAGGTGATGCTGCCCGGCGGGCAGGGTCTGGCGGCAGGAGGGGCAGGTGATGCCTGCCTTCTGGAAGACGGCGGTCACGGTGGCGGCGCTGTCGGGAACGATCAGGTAAGCCGCGGCGCCGGCGGGCGTGACGATCTCACCCGAGGTGGTCTCCCAGCCGGTGAAGAGGAAGCCCTCGCCGGCCTCGGCGGAGAGCATGACGATGCTGCCGGCGGTGTAGGCGCTGTCCGTGTTGTGCACGACGCCGCCTTCCGTGGCGAGGAAATGCACCGGGTGCGTTTCAGCCGTGCCGAAGTGCGCCACGACGGTCACGTCCTGCGTCACGGGGAAGCGGTAGACCGGGTCGTCGGAGACCTGCTCGCCCTCCACATACCAGCCCAGGAAGCTGTTGCCGCTCACCGGGTAGGCCTCCAGCTGGGCGAAGCTCTCGTCCACGTACACGCCGCCGCCCAGCACCTGGCCGAAGGCGTTGTTGCGCCCGGCATTGACGGTGTGCAGAAGGACGTCGGGGCCGCGGTGAGTGCTGGCGGGCTCGACGGAGGAGCCGCCCGGCTGCAGGAGGCGGTATTCGGCGGTGGAGCCCATGCGGGCTTCGTCGGTGTATTCCGTTTTGTTCAGCGGGGGCAGCTCGGCGATCAGCTCATCGCCGGCCGCGATCGGCACGGGCGGATAGCTGACGGTATAGGTATGCACGCCGCGCACGACGTTGAACTCGTTGATCGAGCAGCTGACGTTGCCGTCGCCGGTGGCGATGATCCGGATCTGATAGGCGGCGTCCGCGGGGAGGTAGACGACCATTTCGCCGTCGGGGTTGACGGCGCAGCCGATGCCGGGTACCTCCGTGACAGCCTGACCGCCAATGATGGAGGCGACCTGGCGGCCGCTCTCATCACAGACGACCAGGTCGACCGGGCAGTTCACGCGGACGATGCGCACCGCTTCGGGAACGGCATGGGCAAAGGGGGCGTCGGAATAGTTGGGATCCTCCGTCCGCAGCCATGCCATGGTGACCTCGGCATAGTGGGCCTGGATCATGCTGGTGGTGGACAGGGACAGGACCAGATTCATCAGCGACTGCGGATCCTCGACCAGCATGGTGGCGATGATGTCCGCGAGGGAGCCGACCGTGCCGATGATATCCTGATAGCCCTCGGGCTGGGGCATGACCTCCCGCAGGCGGTCGCTTACCTGCGCCATGCGCTCGTCAAGGGAGGTCAGGTTCAGCTGAACGATGGGCTCCAGGACGTAGATCAGGTTTTCATATTCGTTGGCGGTGAAGGTTTCGCCCAGCTCCGTGATGTAGTCGGAGAGCGAGGCGCCCTTGTTCACGCCCAGCAGCTCGCTCAGCATGGTGGAGATGTCGCTCTCGATGTCCGCATGGAAGCGGTCGCGGGACCGGGCGGCCCGGACCAGCGCCGACACGGATTCCGTCAGCATGATCGACTGGGGAAGGTGGGTGTTGTCCACCGTCACGATCTCGATAAAGGGCTGGCCGCCGGGCAGGAAGCTGAGCCAGTTGACCTTCATCTGCAGGGTCTTGGCGTATTCGGCGATGTTGTAGGCGGCCTTGTTCGGGTCGAGGACGTCAACAAAGGACAGCACCGCCTCGTAATGCCGGAGC
Source organism: Clostridiales bacterium (assembly GCA_015056155.1). Taxonomy (GTDB): domain Bacteria; phylum Bacillota; class Clostridia; order Christensenellales; family Aristaeellaceae; genus UBA11524. The sequence goes on along the minus strand of SVGU01000026.1, from coordinate 30,735 downwards.
ATCTGCTCATACGCCTGGGGATAATGGGCGGTGGTGATGGTCGGCAGGAGGTGGGAGGTCTGGTTGAAGCGGCTGAAGCCCCAGCCGCTGGGCGCGACCAGCGGCACGACGTCGTTGGGGTTGATGATGTTGTGGATGTTGCCGTGGTCTGCGTCCGTGCCGGCCTGGGCCTCCAGCACGCCCTGCGGCGCCTCGAAGGTGTAACAGTACAGATCCCCGGGGACGAGGGTGCCCTGACCGGACAGGCCGTGGGCGTTGAGGTAGCCGGCGGTCATGTTGGCGACCGCGCCGCCCCGGCTGAAGCCCACCAGCCACAGCTTGACCCGGCCGGTGATCCCGCAGTCGGCGATATAGCCGTTCAGGAAGGCGAGCACATTGTCCCTTGCGGTGGCGAAGCCCTCGTGCTCCTCCGCTGCGCCGACGAGGACGTTGCTGCCCCACTCGCTGAAATAGCCGCCGCCGCGCACAGCCAGCGCGATGAGGGTTGAATCCCCCAGCGGCTTGTGCGCCGCGACCGCGCCGATGGACTCCACGGTGGGCGCGTCGTTCCAGAAATCGTTCTGCGCAAAGGAAACAAAGCCCACGTCCGTCAGCAGCTCGCGGGCGTTGGCGCTCTTGTCCGCCCAGTTCTCCTCGTCCAGGCTGGACCAGGAAGACATCTCCAGGCACAGGGACATCGTGGACAGGCTGGGGTTGTACTCCCGCGCGTCCGTGCGGAAATACGCATCCGAGTAGACATAATCCAGCGTGGAGTCATGGACATTGTTGTACATGCCTGCATACTGGAACGTGCCCCGGATGGTCTCGTCCTCCGCTTCCGCACGGGCATGCGGATGGAACGGAACGGCCGGGGCCGCCTGCGCCAGCAGCATCAGGAGCGTCAGCAGCAGGGATGCGATCCGTTTGGTGCGATCAGTCATGTAAAAGCCTCCTCGCGGCAGAAGTAACCTAACTATATATACGCCCGAAAGATGCATGTAGCCTGCCGGGACGGAAAAAGAATTTCAGGGAGACGGCAGGCAGAAAGTAAGCCGGCTGCGGGATTTTCTGTGAAAGGGTTTACGGAGCCGGACGTATATGTAAGCAGCAGAATGCATCGGCGGCCCTGCCGGAGAGAAGGAGGGCGGCCGGAGGGAGGAATACACATGGTGAAATATTCATCGCTGCCTGCGGAAGCGTTTGACTTTTCGCAGGATGCTCTGGAATTCCGGGAACGATTGTGGAAGAAGCTGAAGGCCTGCGCGCCGGAGAAGGTCCAGCCGCTGGAGGATGATGACCTGGAATGGGTCAATGCGGCGGGCGTTCTGTATAAGGAGCCGGAGAACGACCGTCCCTCCTGACGCAGGGGCCCATCAGGCGCTGCGCTGCGCCCATTTCAGTGAGTGAGGGATCGTGATGACCTACTGGAGCGAACCGCTGGACATGGAACAGGTCTACAACGACCATTTTCCGGCGGTCTACAACTATGTGTTTTACAGGCTGCTGAACCGGGAGAACACGGAGGACATCGTCAGCCAGGTGTTCATGAAGGTGGTCGGCAGCCTGCACACCTTTGACCCGCGCAGGGCGTCCCTGAAGACGTGGATCTTCCGCATTGCCGATCATGCGCTGATCGACTTCTACCGGCGGCAGCGCCCGGGCGTGAGCATCGACCACGAGGAGGCCGGGCTGGAGAACGTGCTGTCCGTCCACTTTGACGAGCAGTACGAGCAGACGGTCGCGCCCCGGCGGCGGGCCGTCCTGCAGGCTCTCCGCCAGCTGTCCGGGCGGGAGCGCATGTTCATCTACTACCGGTATTACCTGAACATCACCAACCGGGAGATCGCCCGGCGGCTGAACATGAACGAGAACACAGTAGCCGCCGTGATGGCGAGGGCGCGGACCCGGCTGAAGAGCCTGCTGGCGGAGGAGATCTGAACAGCGCGGGGCGCAGGGGCTGCCGGACAGCGGGAAACAAAGAGGAACGTCGTCGGGGCGTTCTGCGCGGCGGTCCTGCGGTGCTTATTCGATATGGTCCTGGATGAAGCGGTCCCACTGCCATTCGGGACCGGTGTACAGCAGCTCCAGCAGGAGCTCCTCCAGCTCTGATTTGCTCAGCCCGCTGACGAATGCAAGGAGCTTCATCTCGTCATCCTGTTCCATCTGCTCAACCAGCCGCGCATATGCCTCCAGCTCCTCCTGATACTTCCGGGCTTCGGACGGGCAGGCGGTGAAGAACAGGGAGATCATATGCTTGCAGATGATGCGTCTGCCATGGGCATGCGGGCAGCTGCATGCGGACTTGCGCGCATGCTCCAGATCGATGTGAACGTCATATTGGCTCCCGTTGCTGCCGGAAACCGTGCCGTCGTATTGCGAGGCGCTGAGCTGCCTGGTGATCGAAGCGCGGTGCTCCAGATAGTAGTTGTAGCCGCGCCAGATCGATTCGCCGCTGGCGCAGGTCATCAGGCTCATGGGCATCCCTCCTGTGCAGTTGATCAGACTTCTTGCTTTCATTCTATCACTCTTGCATGAGAACGGCAAGTCCCCTGACGGGCAGGACTTGCTGCCGCTTGCTTCCGGGCGCCGCCGGCAGGATCCGGATAAACTCCGGCGAATCCGCAGCGGATATGCAAGACAAATCAGACTGCTGCGTATAATGGTTTGAAGCGATGCGCGGACACGGCGACGCAGCATGAAAGGAACGTGCACAGATGTATTACAAGCTCCATGAAAAGCTCCTCCTGCGCGGTTGGCAGAAGCTGCCTTATGCGATCGTGGAAAAGGGATATCCCCGCCCCCTGTTTATCAAGGCGATCGAAATGCAGGCGCTGCAGCTGTGCAACGGCAGGATCGACCTGTCGCTGCCCATCGTGCCGCAGGAGATCCGCGATCTGCTGCCTCTGATCGAGGAGCGCGGCCTGATCGCCCGGTGCGAGCCCGGGGACAGCATCGCGCCCGAGCAGGAATACCGCTGCTTTCCCGCGCGCTATATCCGCACGGCCCACTGGTCCATCACCGGCCACTGCAACTACCGCTGCAAGCACTGCTACATGTCCGCGCCGGATGCGAAGTACGGCGAGCTGAGCCACGGGGAGATCATGTCCATCGTGCAGCAGCTGATCGACTGCGGCGTTCTGGAGGTGTCCCTGACGGGCGGCGAGCCGCTGGTGCGCCGGGACTTCCTGGAGATCGTGGATGCGCTGCTGGCCGGCGGGATCCACATTTCCACCATTTATTCCAACGGCCGGCTGGTCAACGACCGCCTGCTGGACGAGCTGGAGAAGCGCGGCATCCACCCGGAATTCAACATGAGCTACGACGGCGTGGACGGCTGGCACGACTGGCTGCGCGGCATCGACGGCGCGGGCAGGATCGCCGAGGACGCCTTCCGGCGCTGCCGCGACAGAGGCTTCCCCACCGGCGCGGAAATGTGCGTGCACAAGGGAAACCGCCATCTCCTGCGGGAAACGGTCCGCAAACTGGGCGAGCTGGGCTGCAGGAGCCTCAAGGTCGTGCCGGTGTCTGACGTCGGCGCGTGGAAGGAGGGCGGCTACGACGCGGCCATCACCCCGGAGGAGCTCTATCAGACCTATCTGGAGTACATCCCCCATTATTATGCCGACGGCATGCCCCTCTCCCTGCAGCTCAGCGGCTTCTTCAGCGCCTCCCCGGACGATCCGGATGTGTATGACGTGCCCTGCATGAAGAACTGCTCCAATCCGGACAGGACCTGCGTCTGCGGCCATGCCCGCCAGGTCATGTACATCTCCGCCGAGGGACGCGCGCTGCCCTGCATGTCCCTGTCCGGCATGGACATCCAGAATGAGTTCCCGCTGATCACGGAGCTGGGTCTGGCGGCGTGCATCACCGATTCGCGCTACATGCGCCTGATCGACACCCGCGCCACGGAGGTGCTGCGGCACAATCCCGAATGCCGGGAATGCGAATACGCGATGCAGTGCCTGTGCGGCTGCCGCGCCGGCGCGCTGGAGACGACCCCGGACGATATCCTAGCTGTGGACCAGTTCACCTGCCGCATCTTCCGCCAGGGCTGGATCCCGAAGATCGAGGCGGCCGTGAAGCAGGCTGCGCCGCATGTGCGGAATGTGCTGGCGAAGGAATGAACGTGGCGGAACTGAATGGAGGCGTCCCGGCGGCGGGGCGCTTCTTTTTTGGTGCGGAAGCGACGGACATGTGTGTGAAACACGGGTAAAAAACGGCGGAATCCGAAAAGAATAAAAAATTGCAGAAAAAAAGTGAAAAAACCTGTTTCACCTTTGCGGGAAATGGTTTATAATCATATCGACAGGAGCCGAGAGGCTCGAACATAAAAATCAGGAGGTAATTGATTATGAAGTGGGTTTGCAGCGTTTGCGGTTATGTGCATGAGGGTCCCGAGGCTCCGGAGAAGTGCCCGGTTTGCAAGGTTCCGGCGAGCAAGTTCGTGCTGCAGGGCGGCGAGAAGACCTGGGCGGCTGAGCATGTGGTCGGCGTGGCGAAGGGCGCTCCGCAGGAGATCATCGACGGCCTGCGCGCCAACTTCGAGGGCGAGTGCAGCGAGGTCGGCATGTACCTGGCCATGGCCCGCGTGGCTCATCGCGAGGGCTACCCCGAGATCGGCCTGTACTGGGAGAAGGCCGCCTACGAAGAGGCTGAGCATGCGGCGAAGTTCGCGGAGCTCCTGGGCGAGGTCCTGACCGACTCCACCAAGAAGAACCTGGAGATGCGCGTGGACGCCGAGAACGGCGCGACCAGCGGCAAGTTCGAGCTGGCCAAGAAGGCCAAGGAGCTGAACCTGGACGCCATCCACGACACCGTGCATGAGATGGCACGCGACGAAGCCCGCCATGGCAAGGCGTTCGAAGGCCTGCTGAAGCGCTACTTCGGCAAGTAAGCCGGAGCCCGGCTGGCGGGAATCCAGCAAAATCAAGGGTTTTCAAGGGAACTGCTCTGAAAAGGGTGGTTCCCTTTTTTGACATATCAAACTTCAAGTGGTAAATCCATTGCAAATCAGTCCTACATTCTTCCTCTCTCCAACAGGAAAGTGGTAAATGATTTAGTATGTCCCTAAATTTGTACAGAAAAGTTAACGCTGTAATCAAAAACGGATATTTCCCCCGGCCTGCGGAGTCTAAGTAGATGTAAGGAGGTGAGCGGCAGATGATGGAAGTTGCCAGGGATCCGGGCAGCGACCAGGACCGGCTCTTTGTTGAGCTGGTAAATGAGCACCAGAGGATGCTGCTGCACATGTGTTACGTCTATCTCCGCGACCAGGAGTTGGCCAGGGACGCTGTGCAGGAGATATTCCTGAAGGCGTATCGCGGTTTGGATTCCTTCCGCGGCGAAAGCAACGTTAAAACGTGGCTGATTCAGATTGCTGTCAACACATGCAAGAGCATGCGGCGTTCCGCGTGGCTGCGGCATCACGACCGGCGGATCACGCCGGAGGATATCCCGCAAACGGTCCTGATGACCCGGGAGGAGGACATGGATGTCATGTGCGGCATCATGCGGCTGCCGCCGAAACTCAGGGAGGTCATCATGCTGTACTACTGGCAGGATATGAATGTGAGTGAGATCGCGCAATCGCTCGGCGTTGCACAATCAACCGTCTCACGAAGACTGAAGCATGCGCGGGATGAACTCCATGCCGTGCTGGACAGGAGGGATGAGGATGGATGAGCGCAGGGATAAGCTGATTGTCCGGCGGGTATTTGAAACCTGCCTTTCCGGTCTGCGGGAGGACCCTGGTCTGGTCAGGCGCGTGCTGGATATCGCGCATGGAAAGGATGAAAGAAACGTGAAGAGAACCGGCATAAGATCTTCCAGGTTTGCGGCTGCTGTGGTGGCGGCGGCGCTTGTATTTGCTACGGCTGCATTTGCTCTGGCACGCCCGGCTGTCCTGAACTGGCTGACCGGAAACGCCCCAGTAAGTCTGCAGCTTGAATCCACAGCGCAGATGGTAATGGGTGAAAGCACAGCCGATGGCATTACTGTCAGAATGACCGGCATTGTCTATGATGGGGAGAAGCTGGTTTTTGCTTACGAACTGGAAAACGACCGGCCTGCCATGCCAGTGCTGGTGGCTGCCGAGCCCATGATGAGCGTTGACGGCAATGAAGTTCAAATGCTGTACTGCACCGCTGATCTCTTTACACCGCAGATGGTTCCCAGTCCGCATCTGGATGTCCTGCCTGTCAGGTGGGATCCGGCGGTCGGCGGCGGCGTGGCCTATGTGCGCGATATTGCGCAAGGAGAGGTTGCCTGCGAAATCACTTTTGTGGTTTACAAACCGGAAAACCAATTTGCTGTGATTCTCGAACCCGGCAGCATGCAGGCAAATGTGGAAGCCTGTACCGGCGACGCCCGTGCAGAAGCTGAGGATAGCCTGAATACGCTTCATAGCTTCCGGAATGCCGTTTTTGCCACAGAGGAAGACCTTGCAAACGAACGGTGGCTTGCCGAAAACTACACCGTCATCGGCGGCTCCGGCAACCTGTATGACCTGCCCGAAAACAGTCACTTGACCGAAGCTGCACGGATCAGGGTATCCTTTGGGTTTGATGCATCGGTGGCGTTCGCCTGTGATTTTGCCGGAACGGATGATGTTGCGCTGGCAGACGCCGTGCTTCATGTTGAGGAGTTCCGCCTTTCTTCTCTGGAAACGCGCGTCGATTTGTGGCTGATCCCGCAGGAAAACACCAGGGAAGATGCGCAGGCTCTTGCCGCAAGGTACGGGGCATATGCATTGGTCGACGGGCAGGGCGGGCCGGTCCAGTACAGCGAAATGGATTACATGGCAGATCCTGCGCCCTGGGTAACACAGATCGGCGGCCAGTGGGTGTGCCGCTATCGATCCGAAATGCCCGGCCTGCTCCGATTCCCCGATCGCGTTGGCTTCATGGCCGGGGACGAGGAACTGATCTGGTTTGATCTGGACGTCGGGGAATGAAGAAACTCTTGCATCGGCATGATAAGTATGGTACACTGCCCTTGAAAAAAAAGAAAGGCAGAATCATTGCGGATGAAAACGAGACGAATCCTCATGTCGCTGGCCGGTGTGCTCATCTGCGCCGTCAGCGTCGGTATTTTCAAAATCGCCGCGTTCGGCGTCGATCCGTTCCAGTCGCTGATGAGCGGTCTGGACAACCTGATCCCCATCCCCTTCGGCACGCTGTATGTGCTGGTCAACCTGGTGTTGCTGGTGTTCAGCCTGCTGGCGGACCGCCGCAATATCGGCATCGCCACCTTCATCAACCTGTTCCTGCTGGGGTATATCACCCAGTTCACCTATGAGCTGCTGCAGGTCCTGATGCCGGACCCGTCGGTGCTTGTGCGGTCGCTGTGCCTGATCGCCGGCATCGTGATCATCTGCTTCGGCTCCTCCCTGTACATGACAGCCAATCTGGGCGTATCCACCTATGATGCGGTGGCGGTCGTGCTGTCGGGGAAGTGGAAGCTGGGCCAGTTCAAGTATGTCCGCATCTGCTGCGATCTGGTGTGCGTGCTGCTGGGCACGGGATTCTTCCTCCTGGCCGGCGGAACGGTTGCCCAGATCCCCACCATCGCCGGCGTCGGCACCGTGATCACGGCCTTCTTCATGGGGCCGCTGATCCAGTTCTTCTGCGATCATGTGGCGATCCCGCTGCTGGAGAAGGGCAATTGACGCTTTCATCCAACGAAAACAAATTCGAGCATCCGGTGACGTTGCCGGATGCTCGCATTTGTCTTGAATTGGACATTATGAATTAGGAATGATGAATTTGGAGTGGTATACGGCTGCTGACCGGTTGTTGCGAGTCGGGCATCTGACATGCAGCAGCATGGCAGATTGGGATTTGGCGGATTGCTTTCGATCGCTTACCTGCAGGTGGTCCCAAGAGCAACTTGCGCCTACTCCCTCAGTGAGCCGCAAGCGGCTGCCAGCTCCCTCCCGGAGGGAGCTTTGGTATGTGCCGCCGCCTGACCAGTTTTGCGCTGCATTTTCCGCATTGCGGCAAGGGAAACGACGATGGAACTCCCTCCGGGAGGGAGCTGTCGCCGTGAGGCGACTGAGGGAGTATGAGCGAGTAACACCAATGACCGGCTGCAAAAGATACGACGCAGCTTTGCCCAATTGGTATGCAGCGCAGCGAAGTCGGATGAGGTGGAACCTCGCATATACGACTGCGTGACAAATCCCGGTTTGCTGCATTCATCCCGTCATGCCGGACGGAACAGCCGCCGTCATGCTCAGGAGACCTGATCCTCCGTGGAATCGTCCGGCTGCTGGTCGATTTCGAAGTCATACAGGCGCACGATGCCTTCGCAGGCGGTGACGCCGACGTGGAACGTATCCGGGAGGTCCTCTGTGCGCAGCTTGACGCCCACGCCGTCCACGGAAAAGACGATGTAGTTCCGGATGATCTCCACCTGCAGCTCATGGGCCGCGCCCTCCGCGACGGGCAGATTCAGACCCAGCCGCTTGTGCCAGTAGCACCGGTGTCCGTCTTCATCCATGTAATGCCGCCATACGTTCACGCCGTTTTTCCACAGCACCACCTCGAAGCAGGCGCCGTAGCGGATCGCGCCGTCGGGGCAGTCCTCCGTCTTTTCGACGATGATGATCTCCGGGCAGCCCAGGCCATCAAAGGCGCAGCGGAGCGTTGCCTTCACGCCCTTTTCATACCGTTCGCGGCTCAGGAGGCTGATGTTGTCAAAGCCCTCCCGGTGCTCGCGGTTTTCGGCGGTGGTGATGTGATCCGCCTGCTGGACGAATTCGGGCGTCTCGGTGAACCGGAAGGAATATGCCGTCATGAGGTCCTGCTGCCAGGCCCTGTTTCCAAAGATGATCTTTTTCATTGTCACGCTTCCTCTTCCCTGTGGTGTATCGTTATTATAGCCGTTGGAATGGCCGGTGTCAATTGCAGGGAGGGAAACTGCAGGAATGGGGGGAACGCAGGGGGCGAAGGACTGTGCCGCGGGGGGAATGAATTGACATGTAATTGGGAAATCGGTATAATATACATGTCGCATGTGGAACAGGATAACCAGAGATGATTGGCAAAGGAGCCTGACGATGAAAAAGTACCTGAACGGCATGAAGAAAAAGCTGCGGCAGATGATGGATGAAGTGACAGTGCAGCGGCACTTCAAGCACTGGGATAAAAAGGACAGGAAGTTTGTAAAGCAGTATCATTGTCCGGAGCTGACAAAGGAAGAGAAGCAGGCGATCGACCGGTATTGGGCACAGTTTGGCATCCGCTTCAAGGATTATTCTGCTCACCGGATGTACTATTCCGTGACCGGCATCCATGACCCGCGCTTCATTCCGTGCGCTCTGTTCTCCGAGGCGATTATCCCTTACATGAACGACCAGTCCCTCGTTGCAGCATATTCCGACAAGAATATGTTCCCGTTCTATTTACCGGACATGAATTTCCCCACGCGGATCGGCAGCCGGCGCAGGAACCGCTACTACGACGCGGATGGGAAATGCTACGGGGATCAGGTGACGGACGAATATGTCGATCAGCTCTACCGGCGCATCCGGCAGGAGGAGGATCACGCGATCATCGTCAAGGTGGCGATCGGCTCCTATGCCGGCAAGGGCGTCAGGAAGATCGCGATTGATTCCCGTGAAACGCTGAAGGCTGCGCTGACGGACTTCGACGTGCCGAACCTCATCATGCAGACGGTGGTGCATCAGCATCCGTTCTTCCGCCAGCTGAATGAAAGCTCGGTGAACATCATCCGGTGCACGACCTGGAGAGAGGGCGAGGAGGTCCATCTGTTCTCGCCCTGCATCCGTTACGGCATTTCCGGTTCCCATACGGATGTTGCCTTCCGCAATGGCGTGGAGATCATCAACTGTCTGGGGATCAGACCCGACGGCAGGATCTTTGATTACAGCATCGGTCTGGAAGGAAAGAAGAAGCCGGTCGATGTCGAGGACCGGTACGTCCCGCAGTGGGAGCAGATCGTTCAGAAGGTTTGCGATGAGCACAGGAAGATGTGCTATTTCGATGTTGTCGCCTGGGACATCACGGTGAATGACCGCAACGAGATCGTATGCATTGAGTACAACATCAAGAAACCGGGCAATACGGTCTATCAGTACGCACACGGGCCGATCGCCGGAGACGTCACGGATCAGTTCCTGGAATGCCTGAAGGATGCGTCCGTGCATCGCCAGCTGGTACCGCGTTCGCACCGGCTCCCCGGCTTTCAGGCGAAATAACCGTTCGGATGTGAATGATCGTGGAGGAACCGGCTGCAGGCAGCTGGTTCCTCTTATTGGTTTACGAGCAGGAAAGGATGGATGGCATGAGCATCACTGTGAATCTGTACTACACAGGGACCAACGGAAGCGCCCGGAAATTCGCCGAGGAGATGATGCGCAGAGGCTTGGTGGCGGCGGTGCGGGCGGAGGAGGGCAACGAGCGCTATGAGTACTTCTTCCCCATGGAGGACGAGGAAACGGTGCTGCTGATCGACCGCTGGCGTGATCAGGCGGCGCTGGACTTCCACCATAAATCCCCCATGATGGCGCAGATCGCGGCGCTCAGGGACAAGTACAGGCTGCGCCTGCGGGTGGAGCGGTATGTGGAGGAGCCGCGCTGAATAACGGCTGCTTTTGATTGACTTTCCCCGGGAGGTATGCGATAATACCGCCATCATATGCTGCCTGACGTTTGTGGTTCGTGTGGTGTGTCTTGTGAAGGGAATGGGGCGGCAGATTTCGTTGAAAAGTGAGAGGTGCATCGCATGAAGATCCGGATCAATCAGCTGGGATACACCTGTGGGATGCAGAAGATCGCCGTCATGTGCGGGGAGCTGTCGGAGACGCTTCAGGTGCTGGACGAAAAGGGAAATGCCGTGATGGAGCTGCCGGTGGAGGCGGCGCCTGTGGAGATCTGGGGCGACCAGGTCGTTCAGGCGGACTTTTCCGCGCTGACGGCGCCCGGCGTCTATACCCTGCGCTGCGGAAGCGAGCGTTCCCATCCCTTCCCGGTCGCGCAGGAGCCCTATCGTCAGTGCCTGACGGCGCTGGTGGACATGTTCTACTACCAGCGCTGCGGCGGCGAGGTGGACGAGCGGGCGGGCGTGTTTACCCATCCGGCGTGCCACACGGGGCTTGCACGGGTGTACGGGACGCAGGAGTATATGGAGGTCAGCGGCGGCTGGCACGACGCGGGCGACTTCGGCCGCTACATCGTCCCTGCGGCCAAGGCGGCGGCGGATCTGCTGCTGGCATGGCAGTGGAATCCCGGCGTCTTTGACACCCCCGGCCTCACGCCCATTCTGGACGAGGTGCGCTGGGAGCTGGAATGGATGCTCAAGATGCAGCGGGCAGACGGCGCTGTGTACCACAAGGTCAGCTGTGCCCGCTTCTGCGGGATGATCATGCCCCATGAGGAGAAGGAAGAGCTGATCATCAGCCCGGTGTCCACCACGGCGACGGGCGATTTCGCGGCCTGCATGGCGATGGCGAGCCGCTTCTATGAGAAGACCGACGCGGGCTTTGCGGCCCGGATGCGGGAGGCGGCAAAGCGCGCGTGGGCGTTCCTCTGCGGGACGGAGCCGATCCTCTTCCGCAACCCGGAGGGCGTCTCCACCGGCGGCTACGGCGACCGCAGCGACGAGGACGAGCGCCTGTGGGCGCATGTGGAAATGGCCGTGACCTTCGGGGAGGAGCAGTACCGCGCCGCCGCAGAGGAAGCGATCCGTCAGGCGGACCGCCGCCATGCGCCGCTGGGCTGGGGCGATATGCGGGGCTATGCCGTGCTGTCGGGCCTGCAGCTGGGCGGCGAAGCGGCGGAGCTGTGCCGGCAGTGGGTGCTGGACGCGGCGCAGGAGCTGCTCGGGCGCATCAACGCCTACGGCATCACCATGACCGAGCGGCTGCCCTGGGGCAGCAACATGAACATCTCCAACGACGGCATGCTGCTCCTTCAGGCATGGATGCTCACGCGGGAGGAGCGCTACCGCCTGGGAGCGGAGCGGCAGCTGCACTACCTGCTGGGCGTCAACCCGGTGGGCTACTGCTACGTGTCGGGCTTCGGCTCCAGGCCGATGTCCCATCCCCATCACCGGCCGAGCGTGGCGCTGGGGGTCTGCCAGCCCGGCATGCTCTCCGGCGGCGCGGCCAGCGGCATGATGGATGCCTGCGCCCGGGAGCATCTGCAGGGCCAGCCTGCCGGAAAATGCTTCATCGACATGCATGAGAGCTATTCCACCAACGAGATCTGCGTGTACTGGAATTCTCCCATGGTGGCGCTGCTGGCAGGGCTGACGAAGTGACAGGGGCTTTTCAAACAGCGATGAATGTTGTATAATGGGAGCAATGCTGCGGGCCGGGGCCTGCGGCGACGGGAGGTACCATGAGAAAGAAAAACGTCCTGCTGCTGACCGCTTTTGCGGGTCTGCTTGCTGCCCTACTAATTTTGATTGGAGTGGTGAAGGAAATGCCGAACAATGAAGAACTGATCCTGACTGTTGACCAGAGGAACGTGCTGCTGTCCGCCGGTGCGCCGCAGGACCGCCTCGATGAGGGGATCCTGCTGTCCTCCGAGGAGCGGCTGCTGGAGTGGCTGGCGCAGGCGCAGGAATTCATGGCGAAGCGCTATCCCCGGGAGCAGTTCACCTTCATCCGTGTGGACAACACCTCGCCCCGAGGCGACAACTGCCGCCTGCATGCGGTGAGCGCCTCTGCGTCGGACCGGGTATTCACGGTCAAGGTGACGGAGGATGGGTGCACCGAGTCCTACTATGCGATCGTGAAGCAGGCGGAGATGGAGGAGATCGTCCGGGAGGCGTTTGCGCAGGCGGGCGCCGAGGGCGGCCTGGAACTGACTGTCAACGGCCTGTACGGGACGGATTTTGACCCCGATGAGCCGCTGAAGCAGACGCTGGCGGACGGCCGGCTGCTGTCCGTGGGCGGGTTTGTGTATGTGCAGACGGCGGACCTGGAGGCGCTGCAGCAGCACCTTGGGAAGACGCTGCGCGCGGCCGGACTGTGCGGCGGCTTCGCCCTGTGTCAGGTGAAGGATGCGACGCTGGAGGAGGTGCTGGCACGCACCGGCTCCAACAAGGCGTATGTGGCGCGGGAAGTGTATGTCCGCCTGCCGGCCGAAGCGAGCGAGGTGAAGTGAGATGGCGTTGACAGCTGATCAGGTTTATCTGCTCAATACGCTGAGCTATCTGTCGAAGGAAGGCGAATATGACGCCAAAGCGGACATGAGCGTGGAGCAGTTCGTCAGCGGCCTCCGGGACAATCCGGATACGCTCAGCTCCGTGGCGGATTCCTTTCAGAGCGAGGCGCAGATCAGGAGCATCTGCGACCAGATCCTGAGCGATCCGACGCTGTGCGCCATGAAGATCGAGCATGCCTCCCGCACCGAGGGCGGCGCGGACTGCCTCGTCATCACCACGCCCGACGGCGTGGGCGAGAAGCAGGCGGTCATCGTGTTCGAGGGCACGATGGGCGGCAACGAGTGGCGCGACAACTTCGAGGGCGGCGCCAGGACGGACGCGGATGACGGCGTTTCCACCCTGGAGCAGGAGCGGGCGCTGGACTGGTACCAGAGCGACGAGATCCAGAGCATCATCGGCGACTGCGACAAGATCACCGTCTCCGGCCATTCCAAGGGCGGCAACAAGGCCAAGTACCTCACGCTGCTGGACGACAGCATCGACGAGTGCATCTCCTTTGACGGACAGGGCTTCTCCGATGAATTCGTGGATCACTATTCCAGCGAGATCATGCGGAACCAGAGCAAGATCACCAATTACAACAACAGCAACGACTATGTCAATATCCTGCTCAACGACGTGGGCGAGGTCCACTATGTCGAGGGCTGCGATGTGAAAACGCCGGATGTGCACCATTCCCTCTTCACGCTGTACCGGTCCGTTCCGCTGGACGAGCACTATACGCGGCAGAATCCCCTGCTGGCCGAGGCGGATCAGCTGCTGAACAGCTTCCTGCGCACCATTTCGCAGGAGGAGAAGGAGATCATCCTCGGGATGGTGGGCGAGCTGACGGCGGACCTGCTCAGCGGCGACTGCAAGCTGGACTGGGACGACGCCAAGGATTACTACAACCGCATCTTCAAGGAGGGCGGCAAGGAGGTTCTGGGCAAGTTCCTCGATCATCTGATCGCCTATGCGTCCTACGAGATCGCCGAGCTCATCATCGGCAAGCTCAAGGACTGGTTCCCCTTCCTCAGCCCGTGGCTGAACGACGTGCTGGAGAAGGTCAAGGACAAGGGCGGCATGCCCGACGGCGCGGATATCCGCCTGGGCAACGCGGCGGATTACATCCTGACCGATACGGATGTGCTGAGCAGCCTCGCAAGGCAGCTGCAGACCCTGGAGAGCGAGCTGAACAGCTGTGCCGGGGCGATCAGCCGCTGCGCAGACGAGGTGGACGATGCGAAGATCTCCATCCGCATCTCCCTGTCGATCGTGTTCGGTCTGGCAGGGCTGGCGGCCAATCTGGCGAACAGCCTGATCGAGGGCGTTCTGCGCAAGATGAGCCGCACGGCCCGCTCCCTCAGCGGCGAGGCGGAGGACCTTGCCCAGCGCATCCGCCAGCTGGCGGCGATGGTGGAGAGCACGGAGCAGGAGAATGTTTCGCTGCTGCCCGACGGCGGGCACAGTGCGTCCCCCTATACCTGATGTGACAGAGGATTCCGGGAGGTAGACCGATATGGGAATTTTTATTCTGCTGCTGTTTGCGGCGGCGATGATTTACCTGTTTTCTCAGATGAATGCAGCTTCGGCCGGCTGCACCACGGAGGTGCGCGCGAAGCTGGACAGCATCGGGTTTTCTTCCGGCGACTGCGATTATTATTACCCGATCGTCCGCTATGAATATCAGGGCCAGACGTATGTCGGCTCCCTGAACGGGGGCGGCGAGTATGCGTCCAGGAAGCGGCTGCTGCAGGACTATCCGGAGGGCGCGACGTTCCGTGTCTATATCGATCCCAACAACCCCGGGATGGCGACGAAGAACGCGCCTGTGCAGAAGATCCGCAGGTCACGGGCTGCTGATGCTTTTGTGAATGTCCTGTAACATTTCGGCAAGGGGATTGCACGAACGGGCGATCCATGCCATAATAGATGCAGTTCCCCGCGTCCTTTGCGGGAAGATAAGGAGAGGACCTGACCGATGAAGATCATGAACCGGCTTTTCGCGCTGCTGATGGCGCTGATGCTCTGCTGCGGCGCTGCGATGGCGGAAACGACCGTCAGCGCTGACGATGTGATGGTGACCGTCAACGGCACCGCCATCACCCGCGGCGAATACGAAGAATACCTCGTGACGGTGAACAACTTCTATGCCAACGAGGGCTATGACGTGACCAACGAGATCAACGCCGCGGCGATCAAGGAGATCACGCTGATGACGCTGGTGCAGTATGCGCTGATGGACCAGAAGATGGCCGAGCTGGGCGTTGCACTGACGGACGAGGAGAAGGCCGATGCCGCGCAGCAGGCCCGCGAGGCATGGGAGACGGACGTGAACAACGGCCTGGCCTACTACGGCGCGACCGATGAGACCTCCGAGGAGCAGAAGGCGGCCCTGCTGGTGCAGGTGCTGGCGGAGCTGGAGGCCATGGGCTACACCGAGCAGCGCTACATCGACGATGCGATCGTCAACGCCGGCTACATCAAGCTGGAGCAGGAAATGATGAAGGACGTCGTCGTCACGGACGATGAGGTCATCGCGCTGTACAACGAGCTTGTCGCGGCGGACGAGGTGGCCTATGGCAACGATGCGTACGCCTATGAGATGCAGCAGCAGATGAACCAGTTTGCGCTCATGTACGGCTACATGGACTACTACACCGACATGTACTACTTCCCCAACGGCTACCGCCGCGTGACCCACATCCTGCTGAGCGTGGACGAGACGCTGCTGACCGCTTACAGCGACCTGCAGGCGGCCTACGAGGAGCAGCAGTCCGCGCTGGAGGAGGGCGCGGAGGTGACGGAGGAGCTGATCACCGCCGAAAACGTGGAGGAGGCCCGTCTGGCCATCATCGCCAGCGTGCAGCCCACCATTGACGAGATCAACCAGAAGCTGGCCGAGGGCGCTTCCTTTGCCGAGCTGATCCCCCTGTACACCACCGACCCCGGCATGGGTACCCCCGAGCGCATCGCTGAGGGCTACGAGGTCCACATGGACTCCATCAACTGGGTCACGGAGTTCCGCGATGCGGCCTTCACCGTGGACAACCCCGGCGACGTCACTGCCCCCGTGGTGACCGAGCACGGCGTGCACATCCTGCAGTATGTGGAGGACATCCCCGGCGGTCCCGTGGAGCTGACGGACGACCTGATGGAGCTGCTGCGCGTGACGCTGCTGGAGCCCGCCCAGACCGCTGCGCTGAACGAGACCATGAGCCAGTGGATGAACGACGCGGAGCTCGTCTTCAGCGAGGAAGCGCGTTCCTTCGTGACCTACATGCAGAGCGGCGCTGAGGAAGCGGCCGAGTAAAACCGGATACACATGAGGAGCGCTGTACCGATGGGTGCGGCGCTCCTTTTCCGTGCAGCTCAGGGGAAAACAGGGATGACGCATCGAGCTGCCCTTGACACGGCCTTGAAGATATGATATGCTGAATATGCTCCAAATGGAGCATATAAGGAGGGCGGAGAGCATGGCAGCAGAGAACTATACCGAGAAGGTATCCGTGAATGTCAATTCCGGCACGCTTTCGCAGATCGACCTGCTGGTGGACAACGGGTACTATTCCAACCGGAGCGACTTCATCAACCAGGCGATCCGGGATGCGCTCAATCAGCAGCGCAGCACCATCGAGGGCATCGTCCGCCGCCAGGAGCGCCGCGCGGGCAGCGACCATGGCTGGTTCATCGGCGTGTCCGGCTTCACGAAGGGCGAGATCGCGCAGATGCATCAGGCGGGCGAGGCGACCACGGTCAGCGGCTACGGCGTGCTGCACATCGACAGGGAGTGCGACCGGGAGCAGCTGTACGCGGTGATCCGGGAGATCCGCGTGCGCGGGAAGGTCGTGGCGCCGGAGGATATCCGGGCGCATTACGGGCTGAAATGAACGGCGAACACCTCCGCTGCAGGGCTGAAAAGCGGCTGCGGCGGAGGTTTTTTGCCTCTTTTCATGGGCCGGACGGGGTGAAAGCCGGGGAAACTTCTGCCAGCAGTTGCGTGAAACGCAGAAACATGCTATAATAGAGTGTCTACATGTACCATCTGCCGGATATAACCGGCAGCTTGAAGCAAAAGATGCCCAACAAGCAGGTCAGGTACGCCTGACGTCAGGAGGTGAGCCGGCGCAAGCCGGATATCATGCCCATGAAGGAAAGAATGCTGATCACCGGCGGCAATCCGCTGGAAGGCGAGGTCCGGGTCAGCGGCGGCAAGAACACGGCGGTGGCGGTGATCCCGGCCACGCTGCTGTGCGACGAGCCCTGCACGATCGAGAACCTGCCCGACATCGCGGACGTGTATGCGCTGGTGGATATTCTGCGCGCGCTGGGCGCCGAGGTGGAGTATGTGCCCAACCTGTTCATGCGGGTGGACCCCCGTCCGGCGGACGGCTGGCAGGTCTCCTACCGGGATTCCCAGCGCCTCAGGGCGAGCTATTATCTGCTGGGCGCGCTGCTGGGACGGCGGTGCGAGGCGGAGGTGTACCTTCCCGGCGGCTGCGCGATCGGCGCGCGCCCCATCGACCAGCACCTGAAGGGCTTTGCGGCCCTGGGCGCGGAGGTGGAGCAGCTGGGCGGACGCATCGTGGCCAAGGCGGAAAACGGCCTCATTGGCAGCGATGTGTTCTTTGACGTGGTGACCGTGGGCGGCACGATCAACGTGATGCTCGCCGCCGCCAAGGCGCAGGGCACCACCATCATCTACAATGCCGCGAAGGAGCCGCACATCGTCGATCTGGCGAACTTCCTCAACTCCATGGGCGCGAAGATCAAGGGCGCGGGCACGGACGTGATCCGCATCCGGGGCGTGCAGTACCTGCACAAGGCGACCTACGCCGTCATCCCCGACCAGATCGAGACCGGTACGCTGATGATCGCCGCCGCCGCCACCCATGGCGACGTGGTGATCCACGGCTGCATCCCGACGCATATGGAGGCGCTGTCGGCCAAGCTGCTGGAGATGGGCGTGCGCGTGAGCGACAGCGACGACGCCATCCGCGTCCGCTCCAACGGCGTGCACCGGGGCGTGAACATCAAGACGCAGGTGTATCCCGGCTTCCCCACCGACCTGCAGCAGCCCATGAGCGCGCTGCTGACCACGGCGAAGGGAACCTCCATCATTCAGGAAACGATCTATGAGAGCCGCCTGAAGCACCTGACGGAGATCAGCCGCATGGGCGCGCAGGTGCGCATCATGGACCGCACCGCGATCATCGAGGGCGTGACGGACCTGTACGGCGCGCCCATCACCGCCACGGACCTGCGCGCGGGCGCTGCGCTGGTCGTCGCCGGCCTGATGGCGCGGGGCGTGACGGAGATCTATGAGCCGCATTACATCGACCGCGGCTATGAGCATATCGAAGACAAGCTGCGCTCCCTGGGCGCGGTGATCTCCCGCGAAAAGGGCGAATAAGCTGCATGGGGCAGGCCTCCGGGGAGGTGAGCGTCACGAGGAGTCCGTTTGCTGTACTGGGATTGAATGCATCCGCAAGCGCGGATGACGTGCGCTCGGCTTACCGGAATCTTGTCAAAACCTGCCACCCGGATAAGTTTCTGGATGCACAGGAGCGGGCGGCAGCGCAGGAGAAGATGATCGCGCTGAACCTGGCATACGAGGCGGCGCTGAAGCTGGCCTCTGCGCGGCAGAGCGTGGACAGCTACAAGAAGAAGGAGCTGCCGCAGGACGAGGCGCTGGCGCTGGCGGCGAAGATGCTGCGGCGGGAAAGCCCCGAATCCGCCCTGAGATACCTCCTGCGCACGGCCCAGCGGGACGGCGCGTGGTACGCCATGCAGGGCGATATCCTGATGGTGATGGATCAGTACGAATCGGCGCACCAGTCCTACCGCGAGGCGGTCCGGCGGGAGCCGAACAACAACGAGTACCGCCGCGGCGCGCTGGATGCAGCGGTGGCGCTGAAGAAATCCCGGACGCTGGCAGGAAGGCTGCGGCTGCTTGTGAAGCGGCTGAAGAAGCGCTGAGCGGAACGGCGGCGCCATGCGAAGGCACCGGCCGCTGAAACGAAAATGATACGGCGTCTCACATGCCCCCTTTGTCTGGGATATTGCAGACGAAGGGGCGTTTTTTCGGACGGACGGGGAAGGAGGAGGCCATGCGGAACTGGATACGGATTGCCTGTCTGTTGGCGGCGGCGCTTTGCCTCCTGCTGACGGCGGGGCTGGCGGATTCGCCCCAGCCCAGGCTCGCCTTCCATGACGCGGTGTACATCGGGCATCTGGGGCGGCAGTGCACCATCGCTGTTTCCTGCCGTGCGCCGCAATTGATCGCGCCGGGGAAGGACACCTTCGAGCTGCGGGATCACCGGGGCACGGTGCTGGCCCGGGCCCAGTGGCATGACCCGAACGGCCTGATGACCTTCCGCGTCACGGTGACGGAGGCCATGCTGGGCGGTCACCGGCTGAGCGTGTGGCGCGATGGCGTGCAGCTGACGGCGGAGGAGAGCTTCGCCGCGTTCTCGGACCTGTCGGTCCCCCGGGTGACGCAGCTGGAGCCGGAGGTCCCGGCGGTGGCGCTGACGATCGTGTGCGGCGGCAAGAGCGACCAGGTGGAAGCGGTGCTGGCGGTGCTGGAGAAGCACGGCGTGAAGGCGACCTTCTTCATGAACGGCCGCTTTCTGGAGGCCAGCACGCAGGACGCGCTGCGCATCCGCGACCTGGGGCACGAGATCGGCAGCCACGGCTACTACCATTCCCACATGCCCGCCATGACCAGCTATCCGCAGATGCGGAGCATGATCACGCGGGTCAACACATGCTTTGAGGAGCTTCTGGGCGTCTATCCGCGGCTGTTCCGCGCGCCCTTCAGCGATACGAATGAGAAGGTCACAGCCCTGTGCCGCGCAGAGGGACAGGAGGATGTGATGTGGAACATTGATTCCCGGGACTGGATGGAGATGTACGAGAAGGATCCGGAGGAGCTGCTCCGGCGGGTCACGGGACCGGAGGCGGTCAGCGGCTCGGTCATCCAGTTCCACGTCAACGGCTACAACACCCCGGCGGTGCTGGATGCGGCGATCGCCTGCTATGTGCAGGAGCGCGGCTACCGGGTGGTGACCGTGGGTGAACTGATGGCGCTCTCCGGGCGGGAGCTGCCGCCGATGCCGGACTGACGGCGATGACCTTTTTTGCGGAAAGGAGAACTCTCATGCGCAAGCTGATCCCCCTGATTTTCCTGCTCCTGTGCCTGCCGGTGATGGCGCTGGCTGCCGGTGCGGAGCTGACGCTGACGGCGGAGGAAATGGGCTTTGCCTATGACCTGAGCGCCGAGGGCAACGAATTCGTCGTGCTCGTCTGGGAGGGCAAGAACGAGACCGGCCGCCAGACGCTGTACAGCGCGGACGGGCAGTTTTCCGGCCGGGTGGAGCTGGCCTATTCCCCCATGGGCGGCAAGTTCACCGTGAAGGTGCTGAACCTCAAGCAGAACCAGATCGCCAAGGCGACGGTGACGCTGCCGGAGGCGGCGGGCTATGAGGCGCCGCAGGGCCGGGCCAACGCCACGGTCAGGAGCCTCACGCTGGAGGAGACGCCCGAGGGCTTCCGCTATTCCTTCACCGCTCCGGACACGGATTACATGCTCCTCTACTTCCGCTCCAAGCAGCAGACAGCGACCTTCCCGGTGTACCCGGTGAACGCGGAGGGGCTGTACGAGGGCGAGATCAAGTCTCCCCTGACCTACTGCCGCACGCAGTTCACCGTGCAGGTGCGCTCCGGCAAGGGCAGCATGAAGAAGGAGGCCACCTGCCGCAAGGCATGGGCGATCCCCGAGGCAGCCCAGGCGCAGGAGGGACGGCTCTCCGGCGTGGTGGTGTGCATCGACCCGGGGCATCAGGAGAACGGCCGCTTCGTCACCGAGCCGATGGGCCCCGGCCTGAGCGGCAAGACCAGCGGCAAGGGCGGCATGGCGCAGGGCACCGTGACGCTGCGCAAGGAGGACATCGTCGTGCTGGAAACGGCGATGCGCCTGCGGGATGTGCTGGTGGCGCAGGGTGCGACGGTGGTGCTGACCCGCGACGTGCAGGATGTGTTCCACACCAACATCGAGCGCTGCGAGATCGCGGCGGAGGCCGGCGCGCACATCATGCTGCGCCTGCACTGCAACAATACCTCCAACAAGAACAAGACCGGCATCCAGATCTATTCTCCCCTGAATTCCGATTATGCCCGGGCGGTAGCCTCTCCCGAGGAGTACCGCGCGATGGGCGAGGCGCTGCTGGACGCGATGAAGAATGCCGTGGGGTATGAGCTGAAGGAAGGCACCGGGATCGTGCGCCTGAACGACAATTATGTCGGCAACAACTGGGCGCAGATGGCCTGCTTCCTGGTCGAGATGGGCTATATGAGCAACGTAGGCGAGGACATCAAGCTTGCCACGCCGGAATACCAGATGATGCTGGCCAACGGCATGGCAGACGGCGTGTATGACATCGCGGTCATGCGCGGCTGGGTGGACGCGGAAGAGTAACGGAGGGAAATCATGAAGAAGGTATGGCTGATTCTGCTGGCGCTGACGATGCTGCTGCCCGTGATGGCGGCGGCGGAGGTGCATCTGATCACCGATGAGACCGGTTTGCCCGAGGGCTGGGCGGAGAAGGACGTGCTGCGGATGGTCGTGGTGGACACGAACCGCTCCGACGCGATCCTCCTGCAGTGCGGCGGCGAGTCCATGATGGTGGACGGCGGCTTCAACTCCCACTACAAGCGCCTGTTCGCCACGCTGGACAAGTACGGCGTGACGGAGCTGAAGTACCTCTTCAGCACCCACTGCGACGGCGACCACTCCGAGGGACTGACCACCATCATGAACAGCGACCTGTACGCCCCGCAGGTGCTGCTCTCCCCCAACGCGGAAAACTACGACGATCCGGACGACCATCATGAAAAGATGGTGCGCGCGGCAAAGCGGCACAACGTCCCCTATCAGCAGATCGACGACGGCGACGTGCTGACGCTGGGCGAGGCGGTCATCACGGTGATCCGCTGCGACCAGAAGTGGGGCCAGAATGCCCGTAGCGCTGCCTGCCGCGTGGACTTCAACGGCGGGAGACTGCTGCTGCTGGCGGACGTGAGCAACCGCGTGCTGACCTACTGGATGGAGACCCGCGACGCGGCGGAATTCGACTGCGACCTGATGAAGGCGCCCCATCACGGCATCGACGGCGTGGGCGAAGACTTCATGAACGCCGCCAGCCCCGGGGCGATCATCTGCACCAACTGCACCAGCTACGACCACGACAAGCGGCTGGAGCAGATGGGCGCGCTCTATTCCGGCGACGGCACCGTGCATGTGGAGACCGACGGCACGGACTGGTACATCTGGCAGGATCCGAACTGGATCGACTGACGGGCAGGACAATCAAAAGGCACGGAGCTTCCGCGGTTTGCGGTCGGCTCCGTGCCTTTGCGTTTCAGGGATGTTTGCTTTTTACCGTGCGGTTCGGGCGGGGCGCTTTACCGGTCGCGGCCCGTCTTTTCCCTCTGCACGACATACCAGTCGGCGCCGTCCGTTTCCAGGACGATCTCGCCCTCCCCGGAGTACAGAAGGGGCAGGCTGTGGCTCCGGGTCTGCCGCGCCAGGTCGGGGGCGTCGCCGTCCTCCGATGTGCACAGGATCAGCGCGGGATCGGCTGCGGTGAGGAATTCCTGCACCATCGCGTTTTCGCCGTGATGCGGCGCCTTGATGATCTCCGCCGTCAGCGATCCCTCCGGCAGGGCCTTGAGCAGCGCCTTCTGGGCATTGCCGGTCAGGTCGGCGCACAGGAGGATGCGGCTCTCCCCGAAGGTGATCAGCTGGATGGCGCAGCGGTCGTTCACGCCGGGGTATTCGGTGCTGCGCCAGATGTGGATGCTTGCGCCGCCCAGGGGGAACACATCGCCGCTGCGGATCAGCCGGAAGGGGATGCCCCTGTCCCATGCGGCCTTCACGGCGGCGGTGTGGTAGCTGTCACCCTTCCAGTCCGCCGCGAAGGGCGACATGAACCGGCCGGGCAGATATCCCTGCTGCATCAGCCAGGTGAGGCCCTCGATGTGGTCATTGTGCGGGTGGGTGTTGAGGAAGTAGCGGAAATCCGTCAGGCCGCGCTTTTCCAGATCGTGCTGCAGCGCCTGCGACCAGGACGCGTCGCCGCCGTCGATGAGCATGCTTTCGCCGCCGCATTCGACCAGGATCGCATCGGAACGCCCGGTCTGCAGGATGGTGACGCGCAGGGTCTCGCGCCCGGCCCAGTCTTCGGGAGGCTCCTGCCCGATATGCACCTCGGCGGCGGCGAGGGCGGGCAGAAAGAGCAGCAGGAGGATCAGCAGCTTGCGCATGGAGCGGCTCCTTTCCGGTCAATGTTCGGTTGTTGGATTCGCCGCAGCAGAGCGGAACTCCTGCGTGCCGCTGCGCTTTTCGCCGGGGCTGGCGGGGCGACTTGTCCGGCGGCGCTTGCAGGAAAAACGGCGTGCGATGGATAAATACTCTATACAGCAGGAAGCGCGGCGCGCCGGTGATGCACATCAGCGGCTGACCGTGCATGAGGAGGAGACGGATGAAGATCACGCTGCACCCCGGACAGAAGGGAAAACGGCTCAATGACCTTTTCGGATTGTTCTTCGAGGACATCAACCATGCGGCGGACGGCGGCCTGTATGCCGAGATGATCCGCAACCGCGATTTTGAATATGCGCCCGTCGACCGCTGGAGCTACACGCATCTGACCGGCTGGGCGGAGATCGGGTATGCGGCGGTCCGGGTGGAAGACGCGGACCCGCCCTTCCCGCGCAACCCTCATTATGCGGTGATCCGCGCCGGGGCTGGCAACGGCGTCTGCAACCTCGGCTTCGGCACGGGCATCTGCACAGAGGCGGGAAAGCAGTACCGCCTGACCCTCTGGGCACGGGCGAAGAAGCCGATGGAGATCCGCGCTGCGCTGGGGGAGGCGTCCGTGACCTTCGCCCTGACGGCGGAATGGCAGAAGTACACATCGGTCCTCACGGCGGGCTGTACCGACCATGCCGCGCGGCTGTGCATCACCGCTGTGCAGGAGGGGGAGTTCTCCCTTGCCTGGGCGTCCCTGTTCCCCACGGACACCTGGAAGGGGCGGGAGAACGGTCTGCGGCGCGACCTGTGCGAGGCGCTGGCGGAGATGAAGCCGAAGTTCCTGCGCTTCCCCGGCGGCTGCCTGACCCATGACGGCGACCTCGACCCGGACGCGCGCAACGGCATCTACAACTGGAAGCGTACCGTCGGCCCGGTGGAGAACCGTCCGGCGCGCCGCAACAACTGGGGCTATCATCAGACGATGGGCCTGGGCTTCTATGAGTACTTCCTGCTCTGCGAGGACATGGGCTGCGAGCCGCTGCCCGTGGTGAACGGCGGCCTGGACCCGCACCATCTGCGGTTTGCGGAGGGCGAGGTGCTCCGGCAGTACATTCAGGACGCGCTGGACCTGATCGACTTTGCCAAGGGCGGCACGGATACCGAGTGGGGCCGCGTCCGCGCGGAGATGGGCCACCCGGAGCCCTTCCGCCTGAAGTATCTGGCGGTTGGCAACGAGGAGGTGCACGAGGCGTTCCACACCCGGATGGCGCTGTTTGCAGAGGCGATCCGCAAGAAGGATCCTTCTGTGGAGCTGATCGGCAGCGCCGGGCCCTTCGCCGACGGCGGCCCGTATGAGATGGGCTGGCAGTACGCCCGCGAGCAGGGTCTGGACCACGTGGACGAGCACTATTACATGGCGCCCGAATGGTTCCTGGCCCATTGCGACAAGTATGCCGACCGCCCTGCCGACGGCCCGAAGGTCTTCCTGGGCGAGTATGCCTCCTGGGGCAACAAGATGCGCAACGCCCTGGCGGAGGCGGCCTACATGACCCACCTGCAGCACGCGCCGGCGGTGTCGCTGGCCTGCTATGCGCCCATGCTGTGCAATGTGCATTACGTCAACTGGCGGCCGGATATGCTCTGGTTCGACGGCTGGCGCATCTGCAAAACGCCCAATTACCATGTGCAACGGATGTTCATGCAGCATCAGGGCGATGTGTGCGTTGACGTGGAGGCGACGGACAACGAGCCGGTCGCCGCACCGCGCACGCCCATCGCCGGCGAGATGTTCTTCATCGCCGACGACAGCACCATCGAGATCAGCGACGTGCAGCTGACGACGCCGGCAGGGACCGCGGCGCTCCCGGATGGCGTGATCAGCGGCCGGGACAAGCTGTCCCTCGGCAGCACGCACGGCGACTTCACCCTGACCTTCACCTTCCGGCGTACGGCGGGCGAGAAGGGATTCCGCGTGCACTTCGGCCATCAGGACGAGAAGAACACCTATCACTGGACCGTCGCCGGCTGGCAGAACAACGATTCCGCGCTGGAGAAGCGCTCCGACGGCCGGGGCAGCTGCCTGACCCAGAGCAACTACTCCATCGTGACCGGCGAAGTCTGCCGCATGAAGCTGGAGGTCTGCGGCGACCGGATCACCAGCTGGATCAACGGTCAGAAGTACAATGAGACGGTGGATGCGCTGCCTGCGCCGCGGCCGTTGTTCCTCGCGGCGAGCCTGGAGGAAAGCACGGGCGACGTGATCCTGAAGGCGGTGAATGTGCGGGAGGCTGCGGTGACGGCGGAGATCGCCTGTGCGCATGCGGGCTGCATGGTGGAGGAGCTCAGCGCCATGCCGGATGCGGAGAACACGCTCGATGCGCCGGATGCGATCCGTCCGGAGGTCCATCAGGTCCCCGGCGGACCGGGTGTGACGCATACCTTCCCGCCGCATTCCGTGACGGTCCTACGGATGAAGGCGGGCGGCTGACCTGCGTTCGGCCGGCAATATGTAATATAGAAGGAAAAGAGGCTGTCCCTCCCGGCTCTGGGAAGGACAGCCTCAGCCTGTCAAAAAAGCCTCCTTGGGAGGTGTCGGAGGGCCCGCTGGCCCTCTGACTGTAATCGTATCGCGGGGCTTTGCCGCGCGGGCGGGGCGGTTTCGGCATCTGCCGAAACCATTCCTTACATTTTTCACGGCCATCAGCCTTGGCTGATAGTGAAAAATGCCCGCTTCCGCAGAAGCGGAATCTCTTTCCTTTTCTCGAAAAAGTGGCCGCAGCCACTTTTTCGACACACAGAGGCTGCCCCTCCCGGTTCTGGGAAGGACAGCCTCTGTTTTTGTGATATCAGTACAGGTCGGGCAGCTCGTCCAGGGTGATGACATACTCGCTGTTGTAGGCGTTGCGGATGACCCACTGCTCGGTGTATTCATCGGAGTAGCGGCCGCCGCGCTGCACGAAATCGCCGCTCCAGGTGTTGAACCAGGCCCAGCGGGCGCCGGTCTCTACGGACTGGTCGATGTCGAAGATCACGCCGTTCTCCGTCAGGGCGATGATCTTGCTGGTACCGGAGTACTCCAGGAGCTCGGTGAACTTGGAGTTCTGCGGGCCGTAGCTGCGCTTGTTGGCATAGATGTCCTCGCCGATGATGTCCACGTATTCGTCGCCCGGGTACCAGGCGGCGTTCTGGCCGTTCCAGACCCAGATGAGGTTGTTGCAGCCGTAGACGTTGGTGAGCTGGTCGTAGAGGTAGATCCAGAGCTGCTTGTACGGCTCGGCGCCCTTCGCGCCCCACCAGAACCAGCCGCCGCTGGCCTCGTGCAGGGGACGCCACAGGACGGGCGTGCCCGCCTCCTGCAGCTTGAGCAGCTCCTGGGCGATGCCGGCGATGTCCCTGTCCAGCAGCTCGCGGCCTGCGGGATCGCTGCCGTTCATGACGGCCTCGATGTCAAAGGTGGTGTTCTCGGTGTAGAAGCCGCCCCACCAGCGGGGGTTGCCGCTGGAATCCTTGCCGTCGCGGATGTAGCTCTTGGGAGAGCCCCAGTGCCAGCTGAAGGTGACGATGCCGCCCTGCTCATGGAAGCGGATGGCCTCGGCGGTGGCGGTGCCGCGCGCGCCCAGCTCGATCCGGGAGGGGGTGTGGTCCATCATGTCGAAGCCGATGATGGCCGGGTACTTGCCCGTGACGGAGTAGATGGCCTTGCACTCGGGGCTGTCCAGACCCTTGTCGCCGTACTGGCCGGCGAGGGTGAACTTGCCGTAGGTGTTGCACAGGTAGGTGAAGAGGGCGTTGGCCTCGGCAGTGGCGTTGGGGTTGATGAGGACGGGCTCCACGCTGAAGGCGCCGGAGGAGACGCCCTGCGCGGGCGCCACTTCGATGTAGTCCACGATGATCCAGCCCCAGGAGGGGGTGATGCTGATCACGTGCTGACCGGCGCTGAGCGGGACGGCCTTCATGACGCTGGGGGCGTAGGTGAGGCTGGCGCACTCGAACTCGCCCTGCTGCTGGCCGTCGACCAGCAGGAAGTTCATCTTGCTGCCGCCGGTGCTCTTGCAGTGGATGGTCAGGTCATACACGCCGTTGGCGGGCACGTCGATGGTGATCTCCAGCTTGTCGTCGGAGGCCTCGAAGCGGCCGACTGCCTTGAATTTGGAGGCAGCGGCGTCGGTGATGATGCGGTTGGAGCCGCCGCTGGCCTGGCCTGCCTCGGCCTCGTAGCGCACGGTCTCCGCGACGGCGGTGCTGCCCAGCAGCAGAGCAGCCAGCGCTGCGGCAAGGATCTTCTTCATGGTGCATCCTCCTTGAATATCCGGTGTCGGGGAAGTATTTTTCTGTATTCTACCACAGTTTTCCGGTTGCATCAAGCGCGGCGCTTACATGCATTGGAAAAAGTGTTACAAAAACATGACGAAAGTGGCGGAAAATCAGCCCTCGGAGGCTGCAATACAGGGAAGATGAAGGGATCTGAGTTCGATAACGTTTTCGATACATGAACGATGACGGAAAATGGAAGATGCTGAAAAAAGGGGGTTTCGGGCGAAAGTTTCGGAGGTTTACGAAACTTTGCGCAAAATGGTCAAAAAATGGCTGTGTACGATAGGAAACGTTTCCAGCCGGTGCATTCGCTCCGTAAGCGTTTTCAATATGACACTTTTGTTAAACACATATAAAAAACAGCGGCTGTTCTTGACATAATTGGCATGAATGTCTATAATTAAACAATACATATTCTATGCGCTGCTGTCGTCTGCCCATCGTTCAGGGGCAGGCGACAACGTCGTATGGCATTGTACCCCAATACCCCGTTCTATCAATATTGGTGGACGCATCAATGCAACAGGAGTGGTGAGTGTATGCGGAAAAAGAAGTGGCGTATTCTTGTCGGCATTCTGGTTGTGGTGATCATCGTGGCGTGCATCGTTCTGCTCAACGGCGGCACGCAGAGCTACCATGACAAGTACGCAGGCAAGGACCTGAGCACGGACGTGACCGGCATCGGCCGCGACGATACCTATGACGTCTATCGGAAGGCGCATGAGGGCGTTGCTGCCGGCGCGGGTGAAATTGTGGTGGATATCGCCGCCTTCGAGGGCGACGGTACGCTGCAGCAGAGCGCCTCGGGCGAGCCTGAGGTGTATACGGCGGACACCGCTTACACCACGTGGAAGGTCGACGTGCCTGAGAAGGGCATGTATACCATCCAGATCGAGTATATGACGGTGGAGTCCCGCGGCGTGGACGTGGAGCGCGAGCTGCACATCAACGGCCAGCTGCCCTTTGCCGGCGCGGATACGCTGTGCTTCTCCCGCCTGTGGATCGACGCGGGTGAGGTCCGCAAGGATAACCAGGGCAATGAGATCCGTCCCTCCCAGAAGGAGAAGTACGAGTATCAGACTGCCTTCTGCCGCGACGATATGGGCTATGAGACCCAGCCCTATCAGTTCTGCTTCGAGCAGGGCGAGAACACCCTGTCCTTCAAGGCGATCAACGAGCCGATGATCATCCGCAGCATCAAGCTGGTGCCTGCCGCCGATCATGCGACCTATGAGAGCTATCTGGCTGCGCAGCCGCAGGTGGAGATGTCCGAGGAAGCCCGGAAGTGGTCCGCGACCATTCAGGGCGAGGCGGCTGTGACCCGCTCCTCCCCCTCCCTGTATGCCCGCTATGACCACGCCTCTCCTTCCACCGAGCCCTATGACGTGTACCACACCGTGCTGAACTACATCGGCGGCGATCCGTGGAACAACGCCGGCCAGTGGATCGAGTGGGAATTTGAGGTACCGGAGGACGGCTACTACAACATTTCCATCAAGGCCCGCCAGACCTACCAGCGCGGCGGTCTGTCCTGCCGCACCGTGTACATCGATGGCGTGGTGCCCTTCGACGAGGTGGCCTCCGTCGCCTTCTCCTACGACACCAACTGGAAGATGCACACCCTCGCCGACGACAACGGCACGCCCTACCGCTTCTACCTCACGGCCGGCAAGCATGCAGTCCGCCTGGAGGTGACCCTGGGCGACATGGGCTCCATCCTGAAGGATATGGAAGCCAGCATCTACCGCCTGAACCAGATCTACCGCAAGGTCCTGGTGCTCACCGGCGTGTCCCCCGACCGCTTCCGCGATTACAACCTGAACAAGGTGTATCCTGAAGTCATCGAGGCCATGGAGCTGGAAAGCCTGCGCCTGTACAAGCTGGTCGACGACACCGTCGAGCGTACCGGCCAGAAGAACGACCGCGTCGCCGTTGCGCAGACGCTGGCCGTGCAGCTGGAGCAGTTCGTTGAGCGCCATGAGCGCATCACCCAGTCCTTCTCCAACTTCAAGGACAACATCACCAGCCTCGGCACCGCGATGCAGAGCATGGCGGAGTCCAAGCTGGATATCGACCTGATCGTCGTCTCCGGCGACAAGGCGGAAGTCAAGACTGCCGGCGACAACTTCTTCAACAAGATCGTGCATGAAATCCGCGCGTGCGTGGCGTCCTTCTTCGTGGACTACAACGCGCTGGGCGACGTGTATGACGAGAACGCCGAGGACGTCATTGAGGTATGGCTGGTGACCGGCCGCGACCAGTCCACCGTGCTGAAGACCATGATCGACGACAGCTTCACCAACCAGTCCGGCATCAAGGTCAACGTTCAGCTGGTCGGCGCCGACGCCATCCTGAGCGCCGTCATGGCCGGCATCGGCCCCGACGTGGTGCTGAGCGTGGACGGCTGGTTCGCCGTCAACTACGCCATGCGTAACGCCGTGGAGGACCTGACCCAGTTCGAGGACTTCGAAGAGGTCGTCAAGCCCTTCTACGCCAGCGCGCTGGAGCCCCTGACCTACGACAACGGCGAGAGCAAGGGCATCTACGGCCTGCCCGAGACGCAGGTTTTCTCCGTGCTGTTCTACCGCACGGACGTGCTGGCTGACCTGGGCCTGGAGGTCCCCCAGACCTGGGATGACATCATCGCCATCCTGCCTACCATCCAGGGCAATAACATGTCCGTGGGCGTTCCCTTCCCGGATATCTCCAACGTCGACATGTCCGGCTTCAACGCTCTGATCTATCAGAACGGCGGCGCCATCTACAACGATTCCAAGACCCGCACCGTCATCGACAGCGAGGAGGGCGTCAAGGCCTTCGAGCTGTACACCAGCCTGTACAACGACTACGGTCTGCCCACCGTGTTCGACTTCGTCAGCCGCTTCCGTTCGGGCGAGATGCCCGTGGGCGTGGGCCAGTACAGCCTGTACAACACCCTGACCGTTTCCGCT
>SVGU01000025.1 GCA_015056155.1 Clostridiales bacterium | reverse complement strand
CTTCTCCTCTACCGCCTCGTCCCAGGCCATGTTGATGGCGCGTTCCTTCAGGCGGCCCGCCACCTGGCCGAGCATCATGCCGGCGATGGCGCGGATATTCTCCTCCGTCAGCGCATGGAACACGATGATCTCGTCCACGCGGTTGATGAACTCCGGCCGGAACACGTCCTTGACCGCCTTCATCACCGCCTCGCGGAGCGTACCGTAGTTGCTCACGTCGGCGAAGCTCTTCGCGCCGAAGCCCATGCTGCGGCTGTTGGAGATGTCGTGCGCACCCGCGTTGGAGGTCATGACGATGATGGTGTTCTTGAAGGACACCACGCGGCCGGTGCTGTCAGTGAGGCGACCGTCCTCAAGGATCTGCAGGAGGATGTTGAACACATCGGGATGCGCCTTTTCCACCTCGTCCAGCAGCACGACGCTGTAAGGCTTGCGGCGGACGGACTCCGTCAGCTGGCCGCCCTCCTCGTGGCCGACGTAGCCGGGAGGCGAACCGACCATGCGGGACACGGCATGCTTCTCCATGTACTCGGACATATCCACGCGGATGATGGCGTTCTCGTCGCCGAACATCGCCTCGCCCAGCGCGCGGCACAGCTCGGTCTTGCCCACGCCGGTCGGGCCGAGGAAGATGAAGCTGCCGATGGGGCGCTTGGGGTCCTTCAGACCCGCACGGGCACGGCGGATCGCGCGGGAGATCGCGCTGATGGCTTCCTCCTGACCGATCACGCGCTGGTGCAGCACCTCCTCCAGATGCAGCAGCCTTTCGGCCTCGCTCTGCGTCATCTTGGTGACCGGAATCCCCGTCCAGCCGGACACGACGGCGGCGATGTCGTCCTCCGTCACCATCCCGGTCTGCTCGGACTGGGCAGCGTTCCAGGCCGCACGCTTCTTTTCAATTTCCTCAGTGAGGATGCGCTTGCGGTCGCGCAGGGCAGCAGCGGCCTCAAAATCCTGCTGGGCGGCAGCGTTCTGCTTTTCCGCCTCGATGGCCTCCAGCTCCTTCTCCTGCGCGCGCAGATCGGGCGGCGTGGTGAAGGCCGCGATGCGCACCCGGGAGCAGGCCTCGTCCATCAGGTCGATGGCCTTGTCGGGCAGGAAGCGGTCGGCGATGTAGCGGTCCGACAGCGCCACGGCGGCCTCAAGCGCCTCATCGGTGATGCGCACCTGATGGTGCTTCTCATACCGCTCCCGCAGGCCATGCAGGATCGCCAGCGCCTCCTCCGCAGTGGGCTCCCCGACGTTCACGGGCTGGAAGCGCCGCTCCAGCGCCGCATCCTTCTCGATGTGCTTGCGGTATTCGTCCAGCGTCGTGGCACCGATGCACTGCACCTCGCCCCGGGCCAGCGCCGGCTTGAGGATGTTGGCCGCGTCCAGCGAGCCCTCGGCAGAGCCTGCGCCCACCAACGTGTGCATCTCGTCCACAAAGAGGAGCACGTCGCCCGCGCGGCGGATCTCGGTGATGGTATTCTTGAGGCGCTCCTCAAATTCTCCGCGGTACTTGCTGCCCGCGACCATGCTGGAGATGTCCAGGGAGACGACGCGCTTGTTCAGCAGCATCGAGGGCACATTGCCCGTCACGATCCGCTGCGCCAGTCCCTCCACCACGCTCGACTTGCCCACGCCTGGCTCGCCGATGAGGACGGGGTTGTTCTTCGTGCGGCGGATGAGGATCTGCACGATGCGCTGGATCTCCGTGTCGCGGCCGATCACCGGGTCCAGCTCGCCCTTACGCGCGCACTCGGTCAGGTCGCGTCCATACTGCTCCAGCGGCGTCTGCGGGCGCTTCTGCTGGGGGCGCTGACCGTTCGGCTGACCCGCACCGGCAGGCGGCTGGAAGCCCCAAGCCGGCTGATGCGGCTGTCCGCCCGCAGGCTGTGCGCCGGCGCTGGCGGGCTTTTCAGGCGTTTCCGGACGGTTTTCCGGTCTGGGCTGCCCCGGGTCAACCTGGGACTGCTGCCCGCGGATCGCCGTGCGCAGGGCGCTCTCCGCCTGCTTCCGGTCCACGCCGCAGCGATCCAGCAGGCTGACCGCGCTGATGGGCGCCGGGGCGATCAGGATCGCCAGCATCATGATTTCCGTATTGACATAGCTCTGTCCCATGCGACGGCTCTCCAGCACGGACAGCTCCAGCAGACGCCGCGCGTTGGGCGTCATTGCCAGCTGGCGGCCGGGCTGCTGGGGCAGCCGCACGTCCGTCGGCAGCCCGTGGATAACCTCCTGCAGATAGGACACGCTCACATTGTCGGTGATCTCCTGCGGATAATCGCCGCCCGCCATCAGCAGGCCCAGCAGGATATGCACCGTGCCCACAAAGGGCTGGCTCTCCTTCACTGCCGCCTGACGCGCCAGCTCGATGGCCTGCTGCGCCCGCTTGGTGAAGTATCCGAATATGGCCATATCGTTCTTCTCCTTACTCCCTTGATCCCCGCTGTTATTCCAGCCGGCCGCCCTCCATGGCGATCAGCTGCCGCACGCGGGATGCGCGGCATTCGTCCAGCGCCTGTCCGGTGAGCGTCTCGTCCGCCCAGACGCACAGATGCGCCTCCTGCGCCTGGTCCAGCAGCGCATCCGCCGACTGCACCGGCAGGGGCAGCAGCCCCAGCGCCGCGCCCAGCCGGAGGTAGGACCAGTGCTGATAAAACTCCGGCATCGTCATCAGCCGCGCATGCCGCATGATGCCCCATGCCCGGAAGACCAGGTCCTCCAGCGCCGCGCGGCCTTCGTTCATCGCCTTGTCGCGCAGGGCATTCTCCATATCGCAGAGCTGGCCGCCGACCGCCGTCACCGCGCTGATCAGCTCCTGCTCCGTGCGGCCGAGGGTGACCTGATTGCTGATCTGGTACACGCTGCCCAGCGCCTCCGAGCCCTCGCCGTACACGCCGCGGATGTTCAGCCCGACCTTCGCCACCAGCTGGCCGACATTGCCCATCTGCTTGCCATGGGTCAGCATCGGCAGATGCATCAGCAGCGACGCCCGCATGCCCGTGCCGGTGTTGGTCGGGCACGCGGTCAGGTAGCCCAGCTGCGGATCGAAGGCGAAGGCCGTCTGCCGGGACAGCACATCGTCCACCTCAAAGCAGGCCTGCGCCGCCGCATTCAGATCCAGCCCCGTACGGACCGCCTGAATGCGCAGGTGGTCGTCCTCGTTCATCATCACGGACAGCGAATCCTCCGCTCGGATCAGCACCGCCGCCGTCTCCGGCACGCGGAGCAGATCGCGGCTGATGATGCGGCTCTCCGCCATCGCCCGGCGGTTGACGTCGCTCATGTCCTGCAGCCGGTGCAGCTCGAAGGCAGCACCCAGCCGGGAGCCCTTCAGCGCGCCGGTGGTCCGGCTGATGCACTTCGCCGCCAGCTCCGGCCGCTGCGCCGCATCAAAGGGCAGATCCTCGTAATTCCGGGCCAGGCGCACGCGGGAGGAAAGCACGATCGCATCCTTCATCAGCCCATCGCCTCCTCATCCTTCAGCGCGCGCAGCTGATCCCGCAGCACCGCAGCCTGCTCGAAGTCCTCCTGCGCGACCGCCGCCTCCAGCAGCCGCTGCAGCTCCTCATGCCGGGAACGGCTGCGCTGCGCCTCCTCCGTATCCAGAGGCTTGCGGCCCGCGTGCTCCACGCGGCCATGAATCTGCTGCAGCATCGGCGTCAGCTGCTCCCGGAAGGCCCGGTAGCACGCCGGACAGCCCAGACGTCCGGACTTGGTGAACTGGCTCAGCGTCGTCTGGCAGCGCTCGCAGACCACATCCTCGCGGGGCTCCTCCGCAGGCTCGGCGACCGTGCCCGTGATGGCAGACATGATCGCGCTGAGCAGATGCTTCACGTTGCCGGTCGCGATGGACATGTTCATCCGCGCCATGCAGTCCGCGCACAGATGCCGCTGCGTCACCTGCCCGCCCATCATCACCGAAATGGTGTAGCACGCCTCATTGACCCCGCATTCCTCGCAGGGCACAAAGCCGTTTTCATTCTCAGCCATGGCTGGCACCTCCCTGCTCACGGTTCTGCCTCGCCAGCGTCAGGAGCATCGTCTTCATCGTCCGGGCGCGGATGGCGTTCTTGATCTGCTCCGGGATGGGGATCGACAGCGCCTGCGCAGAGACCGCCGCGCGCATCAGCGCCGCCTCTCCCTGCGTGATCAGTTCCTGCTCCATCAGCTGCTGGATCAGCCGCACGGCCTCCCCTTCGCCGATCGCCTCGCCGATTCGCTCGTTGATCATATACATCAGCCGCTGCGAGCCGGTCTGCACCACGCGCACGATGCGGATGTAGCCCCCGCCGCCGCGCCGCGACTCCGTGATATATCCATGATCGGGTGAAAACCGCGTCGCCAGCACATAATTGATCTGGCTCGGCGCGCAGCCGAAGTATTCCGCCAGCTCGTTGCGCTTCAGCTCGACCTCCGGCGCATCCTCCGCCAGCAGCGTCTTGATGAAGCTCTCGATCGAATCGCTCAGTCTCATCGCGGTCAACCTCTCTTTCTGACTATCTTTGACCATATTCAGTATATCATATTTTCATGATTTTGCAAGCCCCTGACAAGGATTCCCGGCGCGCGGCACGGAATCCGGCATTGATCCGCGCAGAAAAAACTCACAGGGCGCTTCCGCTTTTGCGCGTTCATTCCGTCTAATGTGATGAAGGGAGGTGGCAGACATGGACAATGCCCGCAGGGACGTCGATCAGCTGATGCGGGAATACGGCAGCCAGCTGCTCCGGCTGTGCACCATGCTCCTCCGAGACGCGTCCCTCGCGCAGGACGCAGTTCAGGACGCCTTCCTTCAGGCCTACCGCCGCTACGGCACATGGCGCGGCGACTCCTCCGCGAAGACGTGGCTGACTTCCATCGCCGTCAACGTGTGCCGCGATTACCTCCGCAGCCCGTGGCGCCGGCATGTATCCATGGACCGTGACGTCTCCGACCTGCCCGGGCAGGCCGCCGATTTCACCTTTCCCGACAACACCGTCATCACGGAGGTCATGCGCCTGCCCGTCCGCTACCGCGAGGTTATCCTTCTGCGGTACTACCAGAACATGAAGCAGAAGGACGTGGCCGCCGCGCTGCACCTGACCGACCGCGCCGTGCGGATGCGGCTGCAGAAGGCCAACGCGATCCTCTCCGGGCGATTGAAGGAGTGGTATGATGAAGAATAACGAATTTCAGCAGCTCGTGGATCACGAATTCGCAGCCCTCACCTGGACCGACCGTCAGCGCCTTGATACGCTGCATAAAATGAGCAGGAAGGAGTACTCCCCCATGAAGCACAAAACCGCCATCGTCTGCATCCTCGTTCTGGTCATGACGGCCATGTCCGCCGCCCTTGCCGTAACGCTGAACATCACGTCCCTCGCAGAGTTCTTTTCCGGCAAGGAACACCTTTCCCATCTGACCCTCAACGAGGACGCCGTCGTCGCCCCCGTCGGTCAGCGCCATACCAGCCGGCTGATGGACGTCTCCGTCGAGCAGATGTACCTGACCGATGAGACGCTCTATTTCACCCTTCACCTGACCCCGAGGGACGACCGGACGCTGTTGTTTCCCCTGGGCGCCAACAGCATCATTGTCGACGGCCAGACCGTGCGCTACTTTGACCTGTGGGACACAGACCTGACGCTTCTGCAGCTCGGCCCGATGGAGATCGACGACCTCAACACCCGCAACCCCATCGAAACCATGGCATATCCCGACTTCCGCCGCGAGCCCGACGGCTCCTATACCCTCCTGTGCAGCACCATCGACGAGGACACCGTCCGCTATTTCCGCACCCGCAAGGGCGGTCAGCTGATGCTCCGCTTCTACATCGACGATTGCCGCAGCCGCGACCGGGAATGGAACGCCGTCTTCATCGACATGCCCGCCATCGTCAGGCAGACGCCCTGAATTCATCCAGCTTCCCCGATGCATAAAACGCGTTCCGGCAAGCCATGCTGACCTCATAAGGAGGCGATTTCATGACCCCGGAACGCGAATTTGATCTTCAATTGGAAAACGACATTGCCAGCGCGACGGAATTCACCGGCATGCTCCCGGCCATCGCCAGCCACAACGACCCCGAAGCGCTCGCCGCCGCGATGGACGTGCCTGCGCCGGTCATCGCAGCGCGGGAAGCCCGAGTTCATCCGCCACAGCCCGGTGCAGATGCGCATCCTTCTGGTGCACATAGTCAACCGAGGAGTAAACGAGCCGTCCATCCGGCCAAAGCACCTGGCCCGTACCGTCCGGATTCAGCCCGTAATCCGTGATGGACCTTCCCTCCTCCGGCACAAGCACCGTCAGCCTGTCCAGCACCCGGTTCCCGAGGAACACCGCGAAGATGCCGTTCTCCGCGTCCACGGACAGATGATGGCCCGTGAAGCCGCTCAGGCCGATGGCCCGCTCACCCTCGTATACCGGGATCTCGCTGAAGCGCTGCTGCGGGTGCAGCACATAGCACTGTGCGCCGAGGAACTGGCTGTATGTGCCGTCCGGGCGGCGCAAGCCCGTGCGGTTGCGGCTCATGCTGATGAGCGTCGACCGGCTGACGACCTGCTCCCGCAGCAGCCCCTGACACAGCTTCACCATGTCCCCCAGGGTGGAAAAGAGGCCCGCATGGCCGGCGTAATCCGGGTACAGCCGCGCGGCCTTCGGGTCATGCGGCATCCCCGGCGCGATCCCCTCGCGCAGGATGTACCGGCCGCGCTCGATGCGGTGCTCCCGGTCGCAGGAAACGCAATCCACGCGCCGCTCCTCAGGCACGACGGCAAAGGTGTCCGCCATCTCCAGGGGCGTCAGGATCACTCGCTGCACCTCGTGCAGGCAGCTTTCCTGCGCCGCGCCCTCGATGACATGCTTGAGCACCATCGCGTGCATATCGGAATATGCCCTGCCCGTGACCGGCCCCGGCCGGATGCCGAAAAGCTGCTTTCGCGCATCTGCCGGGGTTTTCTGCGTATCCACGCGCTCCTGCGTCGTCAGCGCGACCTCAAACCCCAGCACCTGCGCGACCGACACCTCCGTCAGATACTCAAACTGCGGCGCATAACCGGCGACCGGGCGCGACAGGTCCAGCAGGCCCTCCTCGTTCAGGCGCATCACCGTCAGCCCTGTGAACAGCTTCGTCAGGCTCGCCAGGTCGAAGATGCTGCGCTCCGTCAGCGGCGCACCCTGAAGATCCTGCACGCCGCCGCGCGCACACGCAAAGCGCCCCGCCCCTCCGCAGGCCACGGACAGGCAGGGCATGATGTGCGTTTCCCCGGTGAAGTACCGGATCGAATCCTGTAATGTCATGGTTTACTCCACGCCGATGCGGGTACAGGCGACGCGGCCGCTGACCAAATCGCTCAGGCGATGGCGCGCGTGGCCGATGATGACGGTGGTGCCCTGCTTGGCGGACTTGAGCGCGAATTCCAGCTTCGCCCTCGCGCCGTTCGCGCCCGCCCGGGACGCGCCCACGCAGTTGCTCTGCAGCTTGCGCACCGCGACCTCCAGCTCCTCCACCGTCTTGCCCGTCACATCCCGCACGAGGGTGGACGGGTCGGCCGGGTTCTGATAGATGCCCTCCGTGCTGGTCATCAGCACCAGCGTCTTCGCCTTCACCAGGCCCGCGATGACCGCCGCGGTCTCGTCGTTATCCACGCACTCGACCACCTCGTCGCCGTGCTGGCGGCGGATGGCCAGCTCCATCTTGCGGATCTCCTCGTCGCTGACCGGGTCGTTATAGTTCACGATCGGCACGGTCTTCTGCTGCGCCGCGCGGATGAGGAGGCGGCGGATGTACTCCCGCTTCTCCGGGTCGTTGAAGTGGGTGTGCTCCACCAGCAGCTGCCGCACGCCGTATTCCTGCGGGATGAACTGCCGGTAATTCTGCATCAGGATGGACTGACCCTGGGAGGCATAATCCGCCTTGACCTCATCGTCCGTACCGGTCAGTTCGCACCCGGTCCGCTTGATGTAGTCCAGCCGGCCGATCTCCGCCGCACCGCTGGTGACCCAGATCATGCCGGGCTTCAGCTCGCTGCCCAGGCGGGAAAAAATATTGTAGTCGATATCGCGGTCCTCGCGGCGGATCAGCGCCATTGAGCCGATCTTGCCCACGAGGTCAAACTGATATTCCATCGGAAAAGCCTCCTCTGATCAGGCGTTCACGTTGAACATCGTGCGGATCAGCTTCTCCAGCCCCGCGACGCCTGCATAATACCCATGGCCGTTGTCCAGCACCGCATCCGCCACAGCCCGGTAGGTTTCGATCCGCTCATGGTACAGCCTTTCCACCTCCGGCAGGCCCTTCCTGGCCAGCATCGGGCGGCGGTTGAGCTTGATATCGCCCATGATCTCCTCCAGCGGGCGGTCGATCAGCACGATCACGCCGTGGTTGCGCATGATGGTGCGGTTCGTATCCCGCATGACCATGCCGCCGCCGGTGGACACGATGGACGCCGGCTCCCGCGTCAGCTGGATGAGCACGTTCGTCTCTGCGTTGCGGAAGGCCTGCTCGCCGTACCGCTCGAAGATCTGCGAAACGGTGCAGCCCGCAGCCTGCTCAATGCGCTGGTCGGTGTCCACATAAGGGATGCCCATGTTGTTGGCGACCTTTCGGCCGAGGCTGGATTTGCCGCAGCCGGGCATGCCAATAATGAAGATGTGCCGCTCAAGCATGGTCTGCCTCCTCCACAAGCCTCTGCTGCTCCGCACGGCTCAGGGCCATGATGCACTCGTACAGCTCGCGCACAGGCGCCGCCCAGTATCCGTCCTGCAGCATGGCGCAGCGGCTGTCCAGCACCTGCTCCTCCCGGCTGCGGTCGAGCACCGGCATACCCCTGGCGATCTTGTACGCAGCCACATCCCGCGCCAGATTCATCCGCTCCTCAAACAGGCGGACGATCTCCCGGTCCACCGCGTCCAGCGCCTGCCTCGTCTCCTGCAGATCCTTCATCCTCAAGCACTTCCTTATCCCGGCCTTCCAAGCTGCCGTCAATTGACATTATAACGGATGTTTTTCCGTTTTGCAACGCCGCAGCCCCCTCCGGATTGTTCTATTTGCGTTCTCCCCGCTCTGCCCGGGAATCAAAAAGAGAGGCCGAACGCATCGTCAGCCTCCCGGATAACCGTCTTTACTTCCTGGCGATCTGGGCGAACAGGCCCTTCAGCAGAGTGTCCCAGTCCGCATTCTGATAGCCCTGGATCTTCTGCGCGCGCTGCTGCAGCCGCTCTATATCGTCATCGAACAGCGGCGGACACTTCACCATCTGCGCTTCCACGCGGCTCTTCATCAGCCACTGCCAGCCCAGGCGCGTCAGGAACAGACCCAGCGCCACGCCCAGGGCGATCAGCGCGTAATCCGTCTTCTCCATCATCACATAGAAGAACAGCGCAACGAAGACCGCGATGCCCGCCAGCGTATCCAGCCAGCCCACGTTCATCCTCGCCCACGGCTCCCGCTTGCTGCAGTGGGGGCAGGCGCAATTGAGCTGCGCCTTGGCGAACACGGACGAATCCCGTCCCTGCTTCAGGGCAAACAGGCGCTCGCTCATCGCTTCATTGCCCAGCGCCTCCGCCCGGTCGGCACGCTTCTCCACGCCTTTGCGGGTGAAGGTTCCCTTGTCGTTATAGACTGCGTTCACCTGTAGGTTAACCAGCTGCATCACATGCTTGTCGCAGCTGCTGCAGCGGTAGAGGGCGATCAGGGGCTTCTTCTTCTGGATCGTATACTGCCTGTACGTCATTAGTAAACATCCCTTCTGTGCATGGCCGGCTCTGAACGAGCACGCAGGACTCCTCAAAGGGTACCACGCTCAGTCCGCACTGTCAACCGATACACGCTCCGGATCGCCTGTTCTTTCGCTGTTCCGCCGACCCAGCGGCAGCGTGAAGGCAAAGGCCGCACCCTCCTGCGTGTCCAGCAGGCTGATTGACTGCCCGTGCATGTCCATGATGCGCTGGCAGATGGACAGCCCCAGCCCGGTCCCCTTGCCGGAGGTGTGCGCCCGGTCGGCGGTGAAGAAGCGGTCGAACACCTTCGGCCGGTCCTCCGGCAGCACGCCGATGCCGTTGTCCGCCACCGTCACCGTACACAGCCCCTCCGCGGCGCGCACCTTCAGCGTGATGCAGCCGCCATCCGGGGTGAATTTGATCGCGTTGTCCACCAGGTTCACGATCACCTGATCGATCCGCGCCATGTCCGCGCGCACGATGCACGGCTCCGGGTCGAAGTCGCAGTCCACATCCATGCACCGCGCCTCCAGGTCGCCGGTCCGCCTCAGGAACACACGCTCCAGCAGATCGCAGACGTCGAAGTCCGTGCAGTCCAGTGCCGCATCGTCCCGCTCCAGCCGCGACAGCGCCAGCAGCTCCCCGATCAGCCGGGACAGCCGCTTCGTTTCATCGCTGACGATGGCCAGGTACCGCTCGTGCCCCTCCGGGGGGATGGTGCCGTCCAGCATGCCCTCCACATAGCCGCTGATGGCGGTGATGGGGCTGCGCAGCTCATGGCTGACATTGGCGACGAACTCCCGGCGGCTGCCCTCGACGGCGCCGAGCCGCTCCGTCATGGTGTTGAAAGCCGCCGACAGCTCCGCGACCTCGCGGGTCGCGCGGGTATCGGGCACGCGCACGGCGAAATCCCCCTCCGCCATCGCCGTAGCCGCGGCCGTCAGGCGGTTCAGCGGCTTCAGCACGCCCCGCAGGTACAGGAACAGGACCGTTCCCGCCAGCAGGCAGGCCAGCCCTGCGATCCCCGCCACCGGGGCCAGCAGCCCTTCCGCGCCAGCCTCGATCACCTGCGCGGGGGTCTGCATGAACACCGCGCCCAGCACCACAGCATCCTGCACGAAGGGGACGGCAACGGTGAAGTAATCGTTCCCTTCTGCGCTGACGTGCAGCTCGATCTCCTCGCCCCGCAGCACCTGCGACAGGGCGCGGTTGATGTCCTCCACGTTGATCATCGCCGCAAAGGCGGGATTCTCCGCCAGCGCGGTACTCTTGTTGTCCATGATCCGGCCGTTCCGGTCGACGACGAGGATATACGCGCCGTAATCCTCATAGACCGACCGCGCTTTCCACTGCAGGTACGCCTGCGCCGTGTCCGACTGCCGGGACGTGCTGCCGAAGTACCCGAAGCTCCACGGCATGCCCGCGCTGCTCCGGTTCTGCTGCGCGGCGAGGTAGGCGATCTCTCGCGCCTCCTGCCGCAGCGTTTCCATCACATCCGCCGTCTGCTGATTCTTCAGCGCCATCCAGCCGATCGCCGACAACACGCCCGTCACCAGCAGCACCACCGTCAGCACCACGGCCATGATCCTTGCAAACATCGCCGCTTACCCCTTCAAGACCTCAAACTTGTAGCCGCGCCGCCAGATCGTCGTGATGCCCCAGCCATGCTTTTCGCATTCGGGCAGCTTGTCCCGCAGGCGCTTTACGTGTACGTCCACCGTTCTGCTCTCGCCCTCGAAATCATAGCCCCAGACCTGGTCCAGGAGCTGCCCCCGGGTGAACAGCTGATTCGCGTGGCTGGCAAGGAAGTAGAGCAGCTCCAGCTCCTTGGGCGGCATCTCGACCTTCTCGCCCTCGTAGAACACCTCGTAGCGGCTCAGGCTGATGGTCAGGCCGGGGAACGACAGGCTGTCGCTCTTTTCCTCCTCCTGCCCCTGCGTGCGGCGCAGCACCGCCTTCACCCGCGCGACGAGCTCCTTGGTATCGAAGGGCTTGGTGACGTAATCATCCGCGCCCAGCTCCAGGCCCAGCACCTTGTCGAACGTCTCATCCCGCGCGGTCAGCATGATAATCGGGATGCTGCTCGTGCGTCTGACAGCGCGCAGCACCTGCGTGCCGTCCATGCCGGGCAGCATCACATCCAGCAGCATCAGGTCCGGCGGCAGCTTGCGGAACTCCGCCAGCGCATCGTCTCCGCGCGCGGCGACCTTCACCTCAAAACCCGCCTTCTCCAGATACAGCTGCACAAGATGCGCGATATTCGGATCGTCATCCACGATCAGGATATACGGCTTGTCCTTCATTCTTCATCCACCTCCGCACCTTGAAGCATACCACATCAATATGGCCTTTTTGTGACAGATCCGTTAACACTCCGGCAGCTCTACGCGGTATTCGTCGTCGATCAGGATATACGCACATTCATGCTCGCGGCATTGACGCAGAACCTCCGCATTGTCCCGCACCAGCGCCTCCAGGTCCAGTTCCGGATCATCGCCCCGGTTCTCCACCACGCTGCCGTATCTGCGGATATCCGCAAAATGCTCCCGGATATAGCGCTCCGTCATCACCAGACAGACGAACCGGATCTGCTGAAGATACTCCGCCTCGAAATCCTTCCGCCAGTCATAGGGCAGATAGCAGCCCTCGATGACCATATGCTGATCATTCTCCACGGCCGTCTTGATCATTTCGCGCACGATCGGCCACATCAGGG
Organism: Clostridiales bacterium; assembly: GCA_015056155.1. Lineage (GTDB taxonomy): Bacteria > Bacillota > Clostridia > Christensenellales > Aristaeellaceae > UBA11524. Next base: position 20,329 of record SVGU01000025.1, on the reverse strand, counting down.
CCGTCAGCGCGTCGTCGTCCTTGACGGTCAGGTTTGTATATCCGCTGCGGATCAGCCCCATTTTGAGGTGATCCAGGGACAGGTACGGCCAGCCATGCCGTTCCAGGAGGCGCTGCGCCAGCGCGGTTTTGCCTGCATGGCTCGCTCCGGCGATCATGATGATCATGGACTTTCCCCTTCCGCGATATGTATTCCGTCCGCTTACTGAGAGGAGCTTGCGGATGATTCGGCTTAAGTATAGTTACAACTTCTGATACTTTTCCTTTGTTTGTCGGCCGAACTGTTTCAAGGTATCCTCATTGCTGAGGATACCTTGAAAGACGTTGTGGGGTTTTGCGCTGCGGCGCGGGGACGCTGCGGCGGGCCTCCGGCGGGGAGGGCTTACGCAGCCCTCCACCTGCGCAAGGGGTTTCACCCCTTGACCCGTTTTGGTACCGCGGCTTGGTTTTACCTTAGCGTGACGATCGTGACGCCGCTTTCGCCTTCGCCGTAGACACCCAGACGACTGCTCTTCACATGCACATGCCGCCTCAGATGCTGCGTAATACCGCTCCTCAGCACACCTGTGCCCTTGCCGTGAATAATGCTCACCTCGCCCATGCCCGCCAGCACCGCGTTGTCCAGATACGTGTCCACCGCCGCCAGCGCTTCCTCCAGCGTCATGCCGCGTACATCGCATTCCATCCGCACCGTCCGCTCCATCGCGCCGGTGTGCATCTTCACGCTCGCCTGCTTCGGCTTGGGCTTCTCCTCCGGCTTCTGCTTCACCAGGCGCAGCTGGCTCAGGCTCACCTTCAGCTTCATGATGCCCGCCTGCACCTCGACCTCGCCCTTGGCGTTGGGCGCGCTGAGCACCGTGCCCTGGCTGCCGATGGTCAGGATCTCCACGCGGTCGCCGGGCTTGACGGTCTTGGGCGCAGCGGCGTTGTCCACCTTCTGCACCAGACCCTCAGAGAGGTTGTCCACGCTCTTTTCGATCTGCTTGCGGACGGCGTTGATGCCGGCGTCGGGGCTGTTCTGCTCCTTCTTCATGCGCTTGAGATCGGCGATGAGCGTCTCCGCCTCGCGGCGGGTCTGCTCCATGATGCGGCGCGCGTCCTCCTTCGCCTTGCGGATGGCGGATTCGCGCTTCTCCTCGATCTCGCGGCGGAGCTTTTCCGCCTCGTCGCGCAGCTTGATGGTCTCCTCGCTTGCCTGACGGGCGATCTCACGCTCGCGCTCCGCCACCTGACGGTGGTATTCGGCGTTGGCGATCACGTCTTCAAAGCGGATGGAGTCGCTGGAGAGCAGCTTCTTCGCCGCGTCGATGAGGTTCTCCGGCAGCCCCAGCTTCCGGCTGATCTCGAAGGCGTTCGACTTGCCCGGCACGCCGATGGACAGCCGGTAGGTGGGCCGCAGCGTCTCCACGCTGAACTCCACCGAGGCGTTCTCCACCCCGGGGGTCGAGAGCGCGAAGGCCTTCAGCTCGCTGTAATGGGTCGTGGCCATCGTGCGCACCTTGATGTTGCGCAGCCGGGTCAGGATCGCCTGCGCCAGCGCCGCGCCCTCGGTGGGGTCGGTACCCGCGCCGAGCTCGTCAAAGAGCACCAGATCGCTGGGCGTGACCTCATGCATGATGCTGACGATGTTGGTCATGTGGCTGGAGAAGGTCGACAGGCTCTGCTCGATGGACTGCTCGTCGCCGATGTCCGCAAAGACCTGCTCAAACACGGCCAGCTCCGTGCCGATATCCGCCGGCACCTGCAGACCGGCCTGCGCCATGAGGGTGAACAGACCGACGGTCTTGAGGGTGACGGTCTTGCCGCCGGTGTTGGGGCCGGTGATGATGAGGCTGGTGAAGTCCCTGCCCAGCCAGAGGTTGGAGGGCACGACCTTCTCCGGATCGATCAGCGGATGACGGCCGCGGATGATGTTCAGGTAGCCGTTCTTGTTCAGCTTGGGCGTCACCGCGTACATCTCGCGGCTGAGCAGTCCCTTGGCGAAAATGAAGTCCAGCTCCGCCAGCACCTCCACCGTCACGCGCAGCTGATCCGCATAGGGGGCGATCTCCGCGCTCAGGGCTGCGAGGATGCGCTCGATCTCCTGCTTCTCCTTCGCCTCCCACTGGCGCAGCTCGTTGCCCATCTCCACCGCCGCCATGGGCTCGATGAACAGCGTCGCGCCGGTGGCGGACTGGTCATGCACAAGGCCCGGCACCATCGCCCGGCTGTCCGCGCGGACAGGGATGACGTAGCGGTCGTTGCGCATGGTGATGATGGTGTCGCTCAGATATTTCTGGAAGTTGGGGTTGCGCACCATCTGGTTGAGCTTTTCCTTGATGCGCTCGGTCGCGCCGCGCAGGTGTCGGCGGATGTTCATCAGCTCCGTGGATGCACGGTCCGCGATCTCCTCCTCGGAGATGATGGCATTGGTGATGTCGTCCTCGATGTGCCGCAGGGACACCAGCGCCTGCGCCTTGCTCTTGAGCAGGGGGGTATTCTCCCGCTCCGTGTCCAGGGCACTGCGCGCAGACCTCGCCGCCGCCAGCAGGCTCGCCACGGTCAGCAGCGCCTTGGGCGAGAGCGTCGCGCCCTTCTCCGCCAGCGAAATGGAGGGCCGCACATCATCGAAGGCGACCAGCGGCGACGCGCCGAGGTACTGCAGGATGACCGCAGCCTCCTCCGTTTCCGCCTGCCACATTTCGATCTCCGGCAGATTGTCCGAGGGAGTCAGCGCCATGCAGCGCTCCACGCCCATCGGCGTCAGCGCCTTGGAGGCCAGCCGCTCGCGGATCTTCGTGAACTCCAGCACGCGGAGGGTTCTTTCTTTCATCATAAGCGTTTCCTCACAAAATAAGGGTCGTTCGGGAAACATAGTGGTATGTTTTGGGATATTGGTGTATGTTTTGGGATCATCACTCCACAGGGCGGTTCCAGTGTCCGGCGTTCGTCTCCTGACGGGAGCTTCCGCCCTGCCAGACCTCCATGGCCTCCGCCAGTGCCGCACCAGCTTCGCTGCTCAGGGTCATCAGCGGCGTAAATCCGGCGCGCCGCACGCGGCTGACCACATCCGTCGGCACGCTGTTCATCAGCCGGACCAGGCATCCCTCCGGCAGACGCATGCGCAGCAGGGGGAACACCGCATTCCGGCGGTCGGTGAAGGCCGTGCCCTCCAGGCAATCGCCGCTGCGCACGTCGCACAGGCGGCAGTCGCCGTGACCGCTGCTCAGGCCCAGATAAGTCCGCGCCGGGCAGTGGTGCAGCAGCATCAGCTGCGTCCGCCCATAGGCAGGCACCAGCGCACACGGGGTATGTTTCAGGAGCGTGTTCAGCTCGGCTCCGGACAGCTCGCCGCTGGCCGTCACGAATTCGCACCCCTGCTCCAGCAGCACCTGCGCCGCGATTCGGTTCATCACCGGTACGCCCTCGCCCGCGCCGAAGGGCACCGGCCAGCGCATGCCCAGCTGCCCGACACTGCCCAGCACCACACCGCCCAGCTTGTCCGCATGGGCCGTCACGAACCGGTGCAGCATCTCCAGCGTCGCCTGCTCGCACTTCATCGGCAGATGCAGCCACACGCCGCTGTCCATCCCGGCCAGTCCGGCTTCCAGCGCCGCCTCCCGGAAATCCTCCGGATACCAGACGATCCGCGCGTCGGTCGCTTTCGCCGCCGAATACTGCGCCTTGTCCCGCACGATGATCGTTCCCGGGACCGGCTTGCCCGACAATTCGTTATCCACAGGCAGTGCACATGCGCCCGCCCGTCCCGCAGGCCGGGCGAAGGCTTCTGCCCGCTGCGTTTCCAGCGCGCCAAGGGCGTCGCGGCGGATCGCATTGAGCGCCGAGACCGGCACGAACGCGCCGTCCGTGTACACCGTCAGCTCCCGGAGCTCAAAGGCCGTGTCGCCCGTTTTGGACAGGTTCTTCCGGGCGTCCTCCTCCGACATGGCGCGCTTTTGCGCCGCAGTCACCGTTTCTCCCGTGACCGTCACGGTCGAGATGCCGTCCGTCGCCGTGAGCGTCAGCGGCTCGCCCGGCAGCGCCACCAGCGTCATGTCGCAGGGGATCGGCGCAATCTGCAGATTCCTCGCCCGCTCCAGCTGTTCGCTGCTGGTCAGGCGGCAGACCTCGTCGCCCCGGCTGATGCGCATATCCGGCCGCAGCCGCAGCGTCGCCGCCTCCCCTGCCGGGACATCGTGACCGGAGTAGATCATCTCCGCATCGCTGCGCGCGGAACGGATCTGCAGCCCGTCGCCGTCGTGCAGCGCACGGGTCAGCCGCAGCTTCGCCATGCCGCCGGAGACCGTTTCGATCCTGCCGACCGGCACGCCGCCGTGGTTCACGCGATCCTCGCAGATCACGCCCGCATCCTGCGCCCCCATGGCGTAGCCGTCCATGAAGCCGCCGCGCTGGAAAATCTGCAGCAGGTCGTCCTTCTCCTGCGCATCCGCCTTTTCAAAGCGGCCAGCCATCAGCCCGTCGATGCCCCTGCGGTAGCTTCCGGCCACAGCAGCCACGTATTCCGGCCGCTTCAGCCGCCCCTCCAGCTTCACGCTGCAAACCCCGGCCTTTGCCAGCTCCGGCAGATGGTCGCGCATGCAGACGTCGCGGGGGCTGAGCCACGCCGCCGTCTTGCCGCGGTAGGTATACTGCAGCCGGCAGGGCTGGGCGCACCGGCCGCGGTTGCCGCTCCGGCCGCCGATCATCGACGAAAACAGGCACTGTCCGCTGACCGCCACGCACTGCGCGCCATGGCCGAAGACCTCGATCTCGATCCCCTCGCCGGCGCACCCGGCGATCTCCTTCAGGGAGCATTCCCGCGCGAGCACGGCCCGGGTCATACCCATCTGCCTGCACCAGCGCACACCGGCAGCGTTGTGGATGGCCATCTGCGTGCTGGCATGAACGGGCAGATCAGGGAAGCAGGTCCGGGCGATCTTCAATACGCCCAGGTCCTGCACCAGCACCGCATCGACCCGCACCTCGTCCAGCAGCCGCAGCACGTCCATCACGCCGGCCAATTCGCCGTCCTTGACAAGGGTGTTGACCGTCACATGCACGCGGACATGATGCAGATGCGCGAAGTGCACCGCCTCCCGCAGCGCCGCCTCGTCGAAATTGCCTGCGCCGGCGCGCGCGGAATAAGCGGCATATCCCAGATACACCGCGTCCGCCCCCGCCGCCACCGCGCGGTCCAGCGCCTCCCGGTTGCCCGCAGGAGCCAGGTTCTCCATCTGCGCGCTTCGGGCCTTGTACATCTCATTCTTCGCCATGGTTATTCCGCTTCGCCCGCCGCAGACTGCGCCTTGCGCATCTCGTTCAGCTCGCGCCGCAGCCGGGCATTCTCCTCCTGGGCCTTCATCAGTTCGTCCGTGATGTTCATCGCGACCAGCACGGTCACAGTCTCCTTGGGCAGGCGCGTGGCGAACACGGTCTCGGTGATCTGCCGGTCCAGATAGCCCGCGACGCGGTTCAGATGCTCCGGGGAATCCGAGGACACCAGCGCATACTCCTTGCCCGCCACGCGGACGGTGGTTCTCTGCTTTTCCATCGTTACCTCACCTGAACAAAACGGCGCAGACCGGCGGGGTCATCGACCCTGTTCCTGCCGCGATCTGCGCCGTTATGCACCTTATTTACATCTGGTCAAAGGGGTAGACCTGCCCGAAGGTCTCCACGCGGATGGACTTCATCCGCTGGTCCTCGATGGGCTTGTCGCGCATGTCGCGCTTGACGCTGACGATCGCATCGGCCGTCTCCATGCCTTCCAGCACCTTGCCGAAGGCCGCGTAGGAGCCGTCCAGATGGGGGCTGTCGCTGGTCATGATGAAGAACTGGCTGCCAGCGGAGTCAGGCATCATGCTGCGCGCCATGGACAGCACGCCGTAGGTGTGCTTGAGCGGGTTGTTCCAGCCGTTGAGGGCAAACTCGCCCTTGATGTGGTAGCCGGGACCGCCGATGCCCACGCCCTTGGGATCGCCGCCCTGGATCATGAAGCCGGGGATGACGCGGTGGAAGATCAGGCCGTCGTAGAAGCCGGAATTCGCCAGCGCAGTGAAGTTGCCCACGGACTGGGGCGCGATCTCCGGGTACAGCTCGCCCTTCATCTCGCGGCCGTCCTCCATGGTGATGACAAAAGTAGGATTCTGTGCCATGAATGACACTCCTTTCAAAAATCAGATCGGGGTCTGCATCCCCGACAGCATCCAGCGATGCTTATGCACAATAACTATTGTATCAGCAATTGTGAAGAAATGCAAGTTTTCCGCAGAATTTCGCGGTTTTCGGGCAAAATTCGTGGGATTGGACGCCTCTTTCGGGGTGCATACGGTCTGCATGGTGGGATTTCTCCGTCTTTCGGCCCATTACGGAACCTCAAACAGCTCCCGCTTGCGGCCGATCATCTCCTCCACGCGCGCGATGTAGTGCTCGATATTCGCCACGTTCGGCGCGCGGCCGATGTGCCCTTCGTCCTCATACACGCGCTTGCTGATGCCACCCGCGCCCAGCGCCAGGATATGCGTCGTTTCCTCCATGATATCCACATTGTACTGACAGGCGTGGCCCGGCAGCGCATAGCCGATGTTCTCCTGATTGCCGGCCATGTTCTTCTGCCGGTAGAGGTAATAGGGCTGCATGCCCAGCTTCCGGGCGGTCTCCAGCCCCAGCTGCACCATCTCCGCCGCCTCCACGCCCGTGGGGAAGCGGTAGTTCTCAAAATGCAGGCGCGTGGAGCGCTTGATCGCCAGGGTATGCACCGTCAGGCTCTCCGGGCGCAGCTCCAGGGCATGCGACATCGTCCGCGCGAAGTCCTCCACCGTTTCGCCGGGAAGGCCCGCGATCACATCCATGTTGATGTGGTGGATGCCCGCCTCCCGGGCCATCCGGTATGCGTCGATGACCTGCTGTGCAGTATGCGCCCGGCCGATGATGCGCAGCGTCTCGTCGTTCATGGTCTGCGGGTTGATGCTGATGCGCTGCACGCCCGCATCGCAGATCGCCGCGAGCTTCCCCGGGGTGATCGTGTCCGGGCGGCCCGCCTCGACCGTGTATTCCATCGCGCCGGGGAAGCAGGCCATCATCCGGTCCAGCAGCCGCCGGAGCTGCTCCTCATTCAGGCTCGTCGGGGTGCCGCCGCCCACATAGACCGCGCGCAGCTTCCGCCCCGTGCCTTCGATCATCCCGCTGCACGCCTCCATCTCCCGGAACAGCGCCGCCAGATACGGCTCGACCAGCTTGCCCTTGCCCAGCTCTCCCGAGGAGAAGGAGCAATAGGTGCACCGCGTCGTGCAGAACGGAATGCCGATGTACACGTCCATCCACCGGTCCTCCGGCGGCGGGAGCGCCCCCTGCACCTGCGCGATCTCCCAGAGGATGTCCGCCCGGTCAGGCTTGACGTCGAAGTGGTCGATGACATAGCGCTTTGCCGCGTCGCCGGAAAGCCCCTGCCCGATCGCCTCATACATCAGGTGCGTCGGGCGGATGCCGGTCAGGCTCCCCCACGGAGGATGGATGCCCGTCGTATCCCGGCACAGGTCGTAAAGCGTCTGCCGGACGAGGCGCCGCGCGGCACGCTTGCGGTGCAGCGTCTCAAGCCGTTCGTCCTGCTCCTCCGGCGGGATCGGGACCGAGCCTTCGGCGCTGTGTTCTCCGTCGGTGAAGCGGCAATGGTACCGCCCGTCCGCTTCCCACGCCGTGAAGGTGTAGCGCGGCAGCTCCCAGTCGCTGTCCGGCAGTCCGAAAAGCCGGGTGATGTTCATCAGCTCCGGCTGAATGGTGTCAAGGTATTGCGTCATATTCTGTACCTCCGGCGCACCGAAAGGCTCCCTCTGCAAAGGAGCCGCCTGTGCGCAGTGAAGACTGATGGCATGCGCCGTTCAGTGTCCGGGGAAGATCTCATGCTCCTGTGCCAGGGGCGCAAGGCGGCGCAGGGAAGCCGCCAGCTGGGACATGCTGCCGCCGGGCAAGTCGGTGCGGCCATAGCCGTAATGGAACAGCGTATCGCCGGTGAAGAGCCAGCCGCCCGTCTGGTAGCACACGCAGCCCGGCGTATGCCCCGGGGTATGCAGGACCGTGAACGTCACGCCGCCGATGGTGATCTTGTCCCCTTCCTGCACGGTTTTTGTGGCTTTCGGGGCCGTCACATGCTCCCCGATGAGCCAGCTCGCGTTCAGCTCCGCGCTGCCCAGCATCGGCGCGTCCTCCCGGTGGATGACGATCTCCGCGCCGTCCTTCGCCAGCTCCTTCACGCCGCCGATGTGGTCGAAATGCCCGTGGGTCAGCAGGATCGCCTCGATGCGCCTGCCCTCGCAGGTCGCGCGGATGCGCTCCGGCTCCGCGCCGGGGTCGATCACTGCGCAGGTATCCGTTTCGCTGTCCCAGACGATGTAGCAGCACGTGCCCAGTTCGCCCACGGACAGAGTCTTCATTTTCTGCATATCCGCACCTCAGAACAGCTTGGTCGAATCCATCAGCATGGTCACAGGGCCGTCATTGACGAGGGACACCTGCATGTCCGCGCCGAACACGCCCGTTTCCACATGGATGCCCTGCGCACGCCAGCTTTCGACCAGCCCCTCATACAGGGGGATCGCCTTGTCAGGGCGCGCGGCGGCGGTGAAGCCGGGGCGGCGCTGGCTCCTTGCGTCCCCGTAGAGGGTGAACTGGCTGATTGCGAGGATCTCCCCGCCCACGTCCAGAATGGACCGGTTCATCTTGCCGTTCTCGTCCTCAAAGATCCGCAGCGTCGGGATCTTGCTCGCCATGTATTCCAGATCCTTCTCCGTGTCATCCACCGACACGCCGATCAGGATCATATAGCCCTTGCCGCACCGGCCGACGGTTTCGCCGCCGATGGCGACCGAAGCGGATGTGACCCGCTGGATCACGCAGCGCATGGGAAATTCCTCCTTTGAGAAAGGCTCTCCGCTGATGGGAGAGCCCAAATTTGCAACGCTTCCCGTCCCCTCCACTCCCACGCGAGCGAAGCCCAGCCAAAGGCACGCAACCCGATCGCGAAACGGGGTTCTCAGGAGATAAATCCCCCGAGCAGGGATTCTTAAGAGGCAGCGCCCCTTAAGCGCTCACGTCCGACCTGCATTCCCGTCCCCTCCATTCCCACGCGAACGAAGCCCAACCGAAGGCACACAGCCCGATCGCGAAAAGGGGTTCTCAGGGGATAAATCCCCTGAGCAGGGATCCTCAAGGGGCAGCGCCCCTTAAGCGTTCACGTCCGACCTGCATTCCCGTCCCCTCCACTCCCACGCGAGCGAAGCCCAACCGAAGGAGCACAGCCCGATCGCGAAAAGGGGTTCTCAGGGGATAAATCCCCTGAGCAGGGATCCTTAAGGGGCAGCGCCCCTTAAGCGCGGAATACGTCGATCACGTCTGACTTGCGCATCAGCTGCTTGACGACCTTGTCCATCTGCTCGCGGGACTTGACCTCCACCACGAAGCGGAAGGTCGCGATGCGGTTCTTCTCGTCCGAGGTGGCGGAGACGTTCTTGATGTTGATGTTCAGGTCGCTCAGCACGCTCGCCAGCTCGATCAGCAGGCTCGGCTTGTCATAGGCGACGATCTTGATCGACGCGGTGAAGGAGCCGATGTTCTCGTCCGCCCAGTCCACGTCAATGCGCCGCTCCTGCTCGGCGGAGAGCGCGTTGGCGCAGTCGGCCTTGTGGATGGTCACGCCGCGGCCGCGGGTGATGTAGCCAACGATGTCGTCGCCGGGCACGGGGGTGCAGCACAGGCCGAAGCGGACAGGGATGTCCACGTCCTTCATGCCCGGCATGATGATGCCGTGGTTGATCTTGTGCGCCGGACGGCTCTGCTTGGCCGCCTCGGGCGCCATGAGGTCCTCCAGCTTCGGAGCTGCGCTGGCCTGCGCCTGCCGCTGCTCCTCCACCAGACGGGAAACGACATAGACCGCCGCCATGCCGCCATAGCCCACCGCCGCGAAGATATCGTCCGGGCTGGTGAAGCCGTACTTGCGCATGATGGAATCATAGTACTCCTGCCGGATCAGATCCGCAGGGGCAAGGCCGCGCCGGCGGCACTCCTTCTCCACCATGGAGCGGCCCAGCTCGATGTTCTCCTCCTTGAACTCCTTCTTCAGGAAGGCGCGGATCTTCGCCTTGGCCTGCGGCGTCTTGCAGATGCGCAGCCAGTCCGTCGAGGGGCCCTTCGAGTTGGCGCTGGTGATGATCTCCACCCGGTCGCCGGTCTCCAGCACCGTATCCAGCGGCATGATCTTGCCGTTGATCTTGCTGCCCGTGCACTTGTTGCCCACACCCGAATGGATGCGGTAGGCAAAGTCCAGCGGGGTCGCGCCCTTGGGCATGGAGATCACATCGCCCTTGGGGGTGAAGAGGAAGACCTCCTCGGCGAACAGGTCCGTCTTGAGGGTATCGACAAATTCCTTGGAATCGCGCGTTTCGTTCTGCCAGTCCAGGATCTGGCGGACCCAGTAGAGCTTGCTGTCCAGCGAATTTCCGCTGCCGCCGCCCTCCTTGTAGCGCCAGTGCGCCGCGATGCCGTATTCCGCGATGCGGTGCATCTCCCAGGTGCGGATCTGCACCTCGAAGGGGAAGGGCATCTTGCGTCCGCCCACGACCGTCGTGTGCAGGGACTGATACATGTTCGCCTTCGGGACGGAGATGTAGTCCTTGAAGCGGCCGGGCATCTGGTTCCACAGCGTATGGACGATGCCCAGCACCGCATAGCAGTCCGGCACGGAATCCACCAGCACACGGATGGCGATCAGGTCATAGATCTGGTCGAAGGGCTTGTTCTGCAACACCATCTTGCGGTAAATGCTGTAAAAGCTCTTGGGCCGGCCGTCGATGTCATAATGGATGTGCTGCTCGTCCAGCTTTTCGGACAGCTCCGCAATGACCATGCGGATATTCTCCTGCCGCTCCGAGCGCTTCTGGCCCACCAGCTGCACCAGGTTCTGATAGCCCGCCGGGTCGATGTAGCGCAGGGACAGGTCCTCCAGCTCGTGCTTGATCGCATACACGCCCAGGCGGTGAGCCAGCGGCGCATAGATGTCCAGCGTCTCGCGGGCGATGGCGACCTGACGCTCCGGGCGCTGGAACTTCATCGTGCGCATGTTGTGCAGGCGGTCCGCCAGCTTGATCAGCACGACGCGGATGTCCTTGGACATGGCGAGGATCATCTTGCGCAGGGATTCCGCCTGCGCCTCCTCCTTGTCGGCGAAGTCGAGCTTGTCCAGCTTCGTCACGCCGTCCACCAGCCAGGCCACCTCGTCGCCGAACTCCGCGCGCAGAGTATCCAGCGTGATGTTCTCGCAGTCCTCCACCGTGTCGTGCAGCAGACCTGCAGCGATCGTCGGCGGGTCGATCATCAGCTCCGTCAGGATGCTCGCCACAAAGCAGGGATGGATAAAATAGGGCTCCCCGCTCTTGCGCCGCTGATCCTTGTGCGCATCCTCTGCAAACAGGTACGCCTTGCGTACCAGCTCTGCGCCGTCGCCCGGGGTGTACTTCTGCACACGCGCCATCATCGCGTCCAGCGGCATCGCTTCATAAACCGTATACGTCATCCTTCAACACCTCCCGGTGTCATCCCATCCATCGTCTCACATGCCCCGCAGATAGCGGACGACCGAGCTGTCCTCCATGCGGCACTTCTGGGGTGGAAGCAGCCGCACGGCATAGGGGTCCAGGCTCATCTCCACCAGCCTCACCTGATGGAAGGCCATCAGCCCGGTCAGCGCCTGCGCCGCCGACAGCCCCGCATCCGCGCCCAGCTGTCCCGGCGCCATCGTCCCGCCCAGTCGCACCCGGCGGTACAGCGTGCGCAGCGTCTCATCATCCATCTGCAGGGACGCAAGGAGCGCGCGCATCGCCGGATTCGGCTTCATCGCATGCAGCTTCGCGCGGGGGCATTTTTCCATAATCGCCGCTGCCTCGCCCGGCAGCACATCGCCGTCCAGCAGCACGATATCCGTCCATATGTCGCTGAGCTTCTCCAGCTGCGGCATGGTCAGCAGCGTATTGAAGGCGCGTCCGTCCCGGACAGCCCCCGCTGCCAGGTCCGCTGAGCATTCCGTCAGCACCCGCGCCGCCGCGCCGCGCTCATGCCCGATGAGCAGCACGCCGCGCCCATCCTGCATCAGCCTGCGCAGCCCGGGCAGCGTCACGCTCTCCGGCGCGCAGGTTATCTGTATATCATTCTCCGCCAGATGCACGATTTCCTGCAAAAGCCCGCGGAAAAGCGTATCATCGTCCGGGATGCTCACCGAGCCCTCCGCCCGGGTGATCGCCCCGACCTGCAGCTGGGCGGTGACACGGCCGCGGAATTCGTTGCGCTCCGGCGTGAACAGCACGTCCACGCGCTCCAGCCCCTCCTCCGCCATGTCGCCCATGCCGAAGGCGATGCCGTCCCGGATGGTCTGCCCGTCCAGCAGCGTCAGCTTCAGGTGCGTCCGGGTCTTGCCCACGCGCATCGCCTGCTGCAGGTGTGCATCCCGCACGAGGAACACCGGGTTCGGATTGCCGTAGCCCGTGGGCTGCATCGCATCCAGCCGGTCGATCATCTCCAGATCGACCTCCTGCAGCCGCAGGGCGAGGTCATATTCCTTCGCCGGGATGTAGCAGCGCAGGTCGCAGTTTTCATTGATCGCCAGATTCAGCCGGCGGCGCAGCTCCGGCACGAGGGAGGACTGCATCGTCAGCCCCGCCGCCTGCTCATGGCCGCCGAAGCGCATGAACAGGTCCTTGCAGATGGACAGCATCCCATGGATATTGACCCCCGGGATGGACCGGCACGAGCCGACCGCCACGCCGTCCTTTTCCGTCAGAACGATGGTCGGGAAGTGGTACTTCTCGCAGATGCGCCCTGCCGCCAGGCCGATCACGCCGTGGTTCCAGCCCTCGCCCATGACGATGATCACCCGGTCCGTGCGGAAATCCACGCACTCCGCGATCATCCCGATCGCCTGCTGGGTGATGTCCTGCTCCATGGCCTGCCGCTGCTGGTTCGCCTGCTCCAGATGCCTGGCGATGGGCTCCGCCTCTGCGTCGCTTGCCGCCGTCAGCAGCCGGACGCCCTGCTCCGCATCCTCCAGGCGGCCGCCGGCATTGAGGCGCGGCGCCAGCCGGAACCCCACATGCCCCGCGTTCACCGGCGGGTGCACGTCGCTCACCTGCATCAGCGCCCGCAGGCCCGGCCGGGCGGTATCCGCCATGAGCCGCAGTCCCTCGCGGACGATGACGCGGTTCTCGTCGATCAGGGGAACGATGTCCGCCACCGTCGCCAGCGCCGCCAGATCGATCCGGCGCAGCACCGCCTCCATGCCCAGCAGCGCCTGCGTCAGCTTCAGCGCCACGCCCGCGCCGCACAGCCGCCGGAAGGGATATTCCCCCAGCAGCGGGTTCAGCACCACGTCCGCAGGGCTGGGCGTATCAGCCAGCTGATGATGGTCGGTGACGATGACCGTCATGCCCAGCATCTGCGCCAGCTTCACTTCCTCATGGTTCGTGACCCCGCAGTCCACGGTGATGAGCAGCCGGTACGTCTGCGCCATCTCGCGCACGGCATCGCAGTTGAGGCCGTAGCCCTCCCCGTGGCGCGAGGGAATGCGGAAGGCAGGGTCCGCGCCCATCTCCCGCAGCGTCTCCAGCAGGATGGAGGTCGCCGACACGCCGTCCACATCATAGTCTCCGTAAACGATGACGGGCATTCCGGCGGCCACAGCCTCCCGGATGATGCGCACCGCCTTGTCCATGCCCTGCATCAGGAAGGGATCATGCAGCTGGGACACGTCCGGATGCAGGAAGCGCTCCGCCTTTTCCGGCGTATCCACCCCGCGGCTGCGCAGAAGGGCCGACAGCCACAGCGGCAGATCACCGATGGGCGCCGCCGTATCCGGTCCACGTTTCACAAATCGCAGCATTCCGAGCCCTCCCGCATCCGTCATTGAAAAACGAGAGGAGCCCCGCGATGGAGCTCCTCCCATAACAGGCATTCTGTATGGTGGTATTATACCGGTTCCGGCCGCTTTCGTCAAGCGGAAGGACGCTTACTTCACCTTGCTGCCGTAGCTGCCGGAGGTGTCCATGGTCACGTCGGTCTCCTCCTTGTGGCGGGAGGTGGCGCAGCGCTCCATCAGCAGGCGATAGAACTTCTCCTCGTCAATGGGCAGGGACACGGTCTCGCCCGTCCACGCGGACAGGTGCATCGCGTTGGACAGCATCAGGCCGTTGATGCCCTCGCGGCCGTCCGCCACCAGCGGCTGACCTCCGGCGATCGCGCCGGCAAAGGCGTTCAGCACGCCCACATGCTGGGGATTCTTCCCGTCCGTTTCCACGGTGATGCGCTCGCAGTCCGGCTTGCGGAAGCCCTCCTTGCAGGTGACGCACCACTCGCGCTCGTCCACCGCCAGCTTCTCAAAGGTCAGCACATCATGCTCGCAGACCAGCTTGCCCTTCGTGCCGGTGATCTCCAGGCGGTTGGTGCCGGGGGCGTCGCCGGTGGTGGTGATGAACACGCCCGTCGCGCCGCCGGGGAAGGTCATATAGGCCGTCACGTCGTCCTCGACCTCGACGTCATGCCACTTTCCCTCGTGGCAGAAGGCATGCACCGTCTCCGGCAGGCCGCACAGCCACTGCAGCAGGTCCAGCTGATGGGGGCACTGGTTCAGCAGCACGCCGCCGCCTTCGCCTGCCCACGTGGCACGCCATGCGCCGGAATCATAGTAGAACTGCGTGCGGTACCAGTCCGTCACGATCCACGACATGCGCTTGAGCGTGCCGATCTCGCCGCTGTCGATCATTTCCTTCATCCTGCGGTACACGCAGTTGGTGCGCTGATTGAACATCATGCCGAACACCAGCTCCGGGTGCTCGTCCGCCGCCGCGATCATCTCCCGCACCTGCAGGGTATACACGCCCGCAGGCTTCTCGCACAGGACATGCAGCCCATGCCGGAAGGCCTCCACCGCCAGGGTAGGATGCTGATAATGGGGCGTGGCGATCAGCACCGCCTCGCAGGCTCCGCTGGCGATGAGCTCCGAGCCCTCGTTGAAGATCTGCACTCCGGGCAGGTTCTCCCTCGCCCAGGCACGGCGGCTCTCGCGCCGGTCCGCAACGGCCGTGATCACGACCTCCGGGCAGCTCCCGCTGCGGACGTTGTTGACATGGGACGAGCCGATGTTGCCCACGCCGATGATACCAAGCTTCAGCATATGCATCCTCCTTTATCGCCCTGACCGTCAGGCGCCGGACCCGCTTCGGATGGGTTTCACCCTCAACACAGCCCCTGCACAGGTCGCCTGCGTGATGACCATGAATAACAGTTTCTATTCGCGCCCGATCGCCGGTTTCCTTTCTCAGCCCCGCAGATTTCTGCAAAATGTTCACAGAAGATTCACAAAAAGGCTATGCTTGCATAAAGGATTTTTTCATTTCCCCGAAGAATTGTATCACGCCGTTTTTCCACAAAACAGCAAATCTGAAACAGAAGGCGATTGTGATGCAGGAAGACCAACAATACCTTGTCCCGGACTATTACCCCGCTTTCCGCTGCAAGCAGGGCAGCTGCCGCACCCCCTGCTGCGAGGGCTGGCCGATCTCGTTCTCCATGCAGGACTATTTCCGGCTGCTGAGCATCCCCTGCTCCGATGAGCTGCGCAGGCTGCTCGACGGCGCGATGCACCTGTGCGACCACCCGACGCCCGATCATTACGCGCAGATCTCTCCCCGCTTTGACGGCCAGTGCCCGATGCATCAGCCGGACGGACTGTGCCGGATGCATGCAGAATTGGGCGAGGAGATGCTGTCCGCGGTGTGCCGGCTGTACCCGAGAGGCATCCGGACCGGCAGCGACCGCGAAGCCTCCTGCGCCAACAGCTGCGAGGCGGTGCCGGAAATGCTCCTTTCGCATTCCGCACCCCTGAGCTTCCGGCTGTTCCCCGTCCGTCACTGCCTGCCGGACGCACCGCCGCGCATCCACCATTTCCACACCGCCGGGCGCGAACAGGAGATCCGCCTCTGGCTCATCTCCCATCTGCAGAACCGGGCGTATTCCCTGCCCCGCCGGATGCTGCTGCTGGGCGAGGCGCTGCAGGCCGTTGACCGCGCGCTGGCCGACCGCGACGAAGCACAGCTGGACGCGCTGCTGAGCAACCGCGAAACGCTGCACGTCCCCGACGCCGTCGACGCAGGGCACGCGCAGCTCACAGCCGGCCTTGCGGCAGCGGAGGAAATGCTGAGCATCATGGACGCCCGCAGCCGCTCCATCCACGATTACGGCAAGGCCGCGCTGGCCTACTTCGGCGAGGGGGAAGCCGCCTTTGCCCGGTACGAGCAGGCCGCTGCCGGGTTCGCCGCGCTGATCCCCGAGTGGGAGACCTGGCTGGAGCACCTGCTGGTGAACCACATGTTCTTCGTTCAGTTCCCCTTCCAGGACAGGCCCGTGTCTCTGATGGACGAATACCTCGCCCTGTGCGCGGTCTACGCGATGCTGCGCTTCCTCCTGCTCGGCTGGACGGCAGAGCACCCCTCGCGCGAGGCTGCGGTAGACGTATGCGCAGCCGCCTTCCGCCTCATCGACCACACGGAGTTCGACCGCTTCGCCGCGCCCACCCTCCGCCGCATGGGCTGCGACGACTGGGCGCATCTGAGGCAGCTGCTGTGCCTGTGACCCCTTGCATCTTCTGCCTCCAGGCTGTATAATGGCAGCAAAGAAGAACTGCAAAGGAGAACCCGCCATGCGCTTTATGCCCCTGCCCGGATCCATGCGTCAGCCCTGCGCCTCCCCCGGCCGCCTGACCGAGATGTTCTACCAGACCGAATCCTATGACGACCAGCACCGCCCGCTGCACAAGCGCGCGCTGGTGTACCTGCCCTGCGGCTATGACGAATCGCCGGAGCAGCACTACCCCGTCCTGTACATGATGCACGGCGGCGGCGGCGACGAGAACGAGGTTTTCGGCGGTCTGGAGGGACGTTCGGGCTTCAAGGCGATGCTCGACAACGCCATCGCCTCCGGTCATGTTGCGCCGATGATCGTCATCGCGCCGACCTACACGGTCGAGGGCTTTGAGGCCGCCCGCCGCAGCATCGACGTTGCCGTCCTGCTGACGCACCGCTTCCCCACCGAGCTGACCCGCGATCTGATCCCCGCGGTCGACGCCGCCTTCCGCACCCTCCCCGACCGCCGTCAGCGCGCCTTCAGCGGCTTCTCCATGGGCGGCGAGACCACCTGGAGCGTGCTGGCCAATGCCTCCCGGGAAATCTGGTGCTGCGCGCCCCTGTCGGGCGATTACTGGATCAAGGGCCTCAAGGGCGGCAAGGACTTCCCGGCGGAGACCGCAGCCGCGCTGGTCGAACAGCTGCACACCTCCGGCGCCGCGCCGGAAGACGTCCGCGTCCTCGCCTTCACAGGCGACAAGGATATCGCCTTCGAAGCGCTGCAGCCCATGGTCGAAGCCCTCGCCGACACGGACTTCTTCACCCTCGCCGATCAGCCCGACGGCGGCAACCTGACCTGGTGCCTGAAGGAAAACGGCTGGCACACCTACGACGACTGCTGGGAATACCTGTTCCTTGCCCTGCCGCACCTGTTCGGCGGCTGAGGACCGCATCAGAAAAGACCTTGCAAAGGCTGCCGCCGCAAGGTCTTATTCTTTTGGGGCCGCGTGCTTCCGAGCCTTTCGCCTGCCCGTCACGCGGAGAGCAGCTCGACCGCCTCCACCACCCTGCGAGCTTCGAACCCGCCCTTCCCGTTGCTTTTTGTGACGATCCGAATCCGCACCCTATCATAATCCACATCGCATAATCCAGATTTGCTCCGGATATGGATCGACACGCTGACAACGCCGGATAGCTCATTGGGCCTGTACTTGTGCGATATGAGATAGCACGTGACGCTCTTGCTGATGATATCGTCGCTCTTTTCATCGAGATATGCAAGCTGTTCCTTCGTCAGCGGCGTACAAAGTGCTTCCCGCGTCTGACTGTTCAGCTTGATATTCCAGTGTGTGACGTCTGTTTTGTTCGAGTGTGCCGCCAGAACAAGCTGCACAAGCTTCTGGGGCATCGCATACGCGATCAGGTAATACAGATTGCCAAGCGCCAAAATGCACGATACGATAATGACCACTTTTGTAGAAAAGCTCGCTTCTGCAATAGTCAAGGAAATCATCTCCCATTATCAGTATTTGAGTTCACAAATCAAAAGGTTTTCCCGGATTACGTTTCTTGCAATGATAATCCTGAAGGCGATGGTTGGCATTGTGCTTACACCTGTCGCAATCATGCTCTTATGGAGCATTTTGTATGGCCAATAATACGTTGTGACTAACATCTTCGTGTCATCTACATACTCATAGAACTGAACAAATACCATATCAAAGCTCGTACATTCGTAATAGCTGGGGTAATTGCTTACCAATAGCCTGCCGACTTTTCAAGTAGTTACTCTGTATCCTGCTTTGAAGCCATGCCTCATCGTAACTTCGTATGGCTTGCAATGCAGTGTATATATCAAATCTATCGGATAAAAACACATTGATTTTGTCAACATATTGATTGATAGCTGCATTGCAGCCTTCTGGAAGAGAAGCGTACTTCATTGTCAGCAAATCACGAACCAAACCATATCTCTGATCCGGAGAAAAGGACGCCTGTCCTAAAAGGTTTGAAATGTAGTCTTCGCTTCCGGGAAATGTTAGCATTTCAGTCATTTTTTCAATATCGTTCGTACCATTATGTGATGCGGCGACGATTCCACGTTCTGCCTCTTTCCAATCCCCCAACAGCAATTGCGTCGCAATATAGTTTTCACTGGATATGTGCGCATGTGGCGCATGCTGCAGCGTGTTATAAAAGAGTAAATAACTTTCAGGGCTGTTTATCAAATTCATTGCTGGCAATGTTCTTTCACAGAAGATTTCCAGTTCTGCTTTGAGCGCCTCTTCTGAATTGTGCAATGCATTGAAGAATGAACAACTCGCATTTGTGGATGTTGCGACCAGTTCTCCAGGCAAGCCATCTTCATCCATCAACCTAGCAGTAAACGTGCCATCTACATCAGGATAACCTGGATACAAAAATTTGGTCAGCAAGTGATGATTGCCCAAAAAAGTGGTGCAAAAACTCGATCGGAGTCCTGCGTAAAGAGGAAGTATGGTATATTCAACAACTAAATCATCAACATATTTGTTTTGAGGGGAAACATCAAAGTTTATTCCCTGCAAATAATTACCATTTAAGATTCTCCACCAAGCACTCTCTTTTCTAACAAATCCGTTTTCCTTTAGTGTAGGTGAAAAAAGATGATGAAACTGCTTTGAGACAGATCTCCTTTCCTCGCTTGGAATCCAAATGAACCCATGACCATGTGTAAATCGCGGATACTCCTTCATTATTTCCAACCCCTCTGATTTCTCGGAATCGCAGAAGCCAAGCCGAATCGATTGCTGGGTGGTGTCTATAGTAGCCTTCTTTCAGTTATTCACAAGTCATTGCGCCTTACTGCTTGCAGCGAGCACGTGAGTCGATGTACCCCTGGTCGCACCCCCGATCGCTGCCGTCTGAAAGCGAATCCTGCTTTCATCATACCTGAACGCAACAGGCATGTCAAGATGCCACCTTCTGTTGGGATCTCCTTCTGTTCCCGCCCTCTATCCGCGCTCCATTATGCTGCCTTCACCTGCCCGCTCAGAAATTTCTGAACACAAAAAAGGCTCTGCAGAATATCTTCTACAGAGCCCTGTGCGGAGCGGGTGGGATTCGAACCCACGTGCCCTCTCGAGCAAACGCATTTCGAGTTTTCCTCGTATTAAGGACATTAGTGGTAAATGACGGAAGATACCGGAAGATAGCCCCCTCGCCGCAGCCCTTGAAATCACCGCTGTTCAGCTCTCCCAACCCCCGCAAACGCTCATATTCTCAGGCAATTCGAACCCACAGAAAAACGGCTGATAAATGAGCGCCCAGGAGAGAATTAGGAGAGAAAACAGGCCGTTGGAGAGAATCTGGAGAGAAGAAGAGAGAGGTCACTCGCACCCCAACAACTCAGTATTCTCATAACTTTTTGTCGGTCAAATCACCTGCCGTTGACAAGAAATTGTGAAGGTGATGAACATGACAAGAAGCAAATATGCGTATCTGCTTGCAGAGTATCCTGAGACCATCAGTAAAGAGCAGCTATGCAAGATCATCCACGTCCGCAAGTATACTGCGTTGTACTATTTAGAATAGCACATGGGTATTACCGTCATTCTCGTCGTACATGTTGCGCAGGCTTGGATAAGCATCCAGCATGGACTTACGGGCTTCAACACGGTCATCTTCCACCAGTTCAGCAGCAACTCGCAGCCATAC
>SVGU01000135.1 GCA_015056155.1 Clostridiales bacterium | reverse complement strand
GCGCCGGAGCGGTCGAGCTTGGTGGGGTCTTTCCCACTGAAAGCGCCGCCGCCATGACGCGCCGCGCCGCCGTAGGTGTCGCACATCAGCTTCCTGCCGGTGACGCCGGTGTCGGCGAAGGAGCCGCCGGTGACGAATCGACCGGTGGGGTTGACCAGCACACGAAAGTCCTTGTTCAGGCTGTGCGCGTCCGCCACCTTCAGCATGATGTTCCTGCAAAGGTGGTACACGTCCTGCGGGTCAACGTCCTCGCCGTGCTGTGCGCTGATGAGGAATGTATACTAACACATCGGGGCGGGTGACATCAAGTGTACATTCGCTGACAATTAGTGACAGATGGTGCCATTCGGAGGTTTTTTCTTCAGAATCTTCTCCGCCTCCTGAAGCCCGCGCCCGTGAAGCCGGTACACATTGCGCACGTGCATCCCCAGCTCGGCGGCGATGTCCTTCCACTGACGGTAGCACACGTACCGGTACTCCAGGACGACCTGTGCGGGAGGGTCTGAAATCTGACCGATGATGTCGATGATGTCGTGCTTCAGATCCACCAGCCGGTCGATGTCGGCATCCAGCTCCCGTTCGATCTCGATGATCTTTACGATCACATCCTGCATGCTGTGCACGTTGCGGGTGTGACTGACCACATCGTCGTGCATGACGCTGGTGGTCTTGGTGGCCGTCTCCCGGAGGGACATCACCATGTTCAGCTTGCTGTTGATGCGCTTGTCCAGCCAGTACGCCTGCCCCAGATACTCTTTCGCGTTCATGCGTCAAATTCCTCCTCCAGCAGCTTCAGAATTGTCCCGCCGTCCACCGGCGTCAGCACTTTGAACCAGTCGGAGCAGAAGAACACCTCAACCTCTTTCACGGTCTTCAGGGCATTTATGCTGTATGGGTTCTTCTGCAGCTTCCGCCGCGCCGTTCTGTAATCCTTGGCGGCCTGTACCACTATGGCGTTGGCCAGCGTCTCGTAATTGCTCATTCCGCTTCCTCCGTTTCTCCTGCTGTTCCTTTTTACGTTCCTCGCGCCGGATGTTGCTGAGCGCCGCGCCTGCGGTTGGGTCGAAATATCCGTCGCCGTTTCTCCAGATGCGACTGCGTCCACTCATGTCCCGCCACCCGCCTTCCGCTTGCACTTGGTTTCGATGTAGCTGTAGATGGCAGGCAGCACCTCCAGGGCCAGCGGGTGGTTGTTCCACTTCGCGCCAAGCTCCGAAAGCTGACGTGCAGCCTGTTCCCAGAAGGCGTCACATGCCGGGGTGCCGACGGCGGGAGGATCGATGTGGTCGCGCAGAAAGAAGAAGGCGTCCTTCATGATGTCGCTCTCCTCACGGGTCATCGATGCTCACCACCTTGATGTAAATACCTGGCTTCTGGCGCGACCAGCGCTTGGTGACCTCCTCCCGGCACACCTGCGCGTCGTCGTTCCAGAATCCGACGCGGGTCATGCAGTCCTTCAGCAGCTTCTGCAGGTTGTCCGTGTCCGGGCGGGTCACGCGGTACGCGCCCTCCCTGTGGCTCTTCGTGCTGAAATGCCAGTCCACCGTCAGGGCCACCGGCCCCTCCAGCGGCGTCTCCGGCCTGTACCTGCTCAGCAGCCTTTGAAATTCTGAACGGGCTGCTTTGAGCCGGGCTGTGTCATAAAACATGGGCTTCCCGCGCACCACGCGAACCTTGTGTTCCTGCGCGGTGACCGTCGGCGGATGTATGTCCAGAAAGAATTCCATTTTCTAAACCTCATTTCTCTGTGCTTTTCTCCGCTGTGGGAGTTACGTTGCAGTCCTCGAAGGGGAAGGACGGACTTTAGGGAGTCCTTCCCACTTCGGGAGTGTAACGACCATTCTTCTTGTCTTTATGTATATAAAGACAGCGTAGAAGAAGAATTTTTACCCGTCATCCTCGACCCGGTACACCCGGCCTTTTTTCAGAACAAACTCGCCGCCCATCTTCTTGATGCGGGCATACACGGTCTTGTCGGAGATGTCGAGGTATGTCATCATGTCCTGCACACTGACGGAACCATCCATCGCCTGCACATAGAAGGCGTTCCTGAATTCCTCGGCAGCGTTCTCTGATGATTTGCTGTGGCTGTTCTTCATGCGGCCTGCCTCGGCAGATCCCTGTGTCGGCATTGCCTTGAGCGATTCGCCATTGTCCATGCGATGAATGGGGTACTCGAACCAGAAGTCCACCGGCGTGAAGTTCTGGAATTCGCGCAGACTGCATTCCAGCCGCCACCCGGTCGCGCCGGTCTCAGCGATCATGTTTCTGACTTCGTCGCTCAGCTCCAGCTCGATCATGTCCAGCTGGGCGTCGGGATCACGGGCGAATACGCCGCTGCCCGAGGCGCGATCCATAGCGCGCTTGGCACCCTGCGTCCCTTTGGAGTGATGATGGCAGTAGATGGTTGAGCAGCCGGTCTCGTTGCAGATCCTGTCGAACATATTGCAGAAGTGCGCCATGTCCGAGGCGCTGTTTTCATCGCCCGTGATGACCTTGTAAATCGGGTCGATGATGATGGCGTCCAGCCTCTGGTCGCGTACACGGCGGACGAGCTTGGGCACCAGCTGATCCAGGGGCACAGCATGCCCGCGCAGATTCCACACGATGATGTCGTCGATGTGCGTCCGGTCGTAGCCCAGCGCGTCGTAAATCTTCGTGAAGCGGTTGACACAGGACGCCGGGTCAATCTCCAGGTTGACGTACAGCACGCGACCCTTCCGGACGGGGAAGCCGAGCCAGGGCCTGCCTTCGGCGATGGCTACGCACAGCTCCATGAGCAGGAAAGACTTCCCGGCCTTCGAGCTGCCGGAGATCAGCATCTTGTGCCCGCGCCGCAGCACGCCTTCGATGAGCTCCTCCGGCAGCGCCGGGGGATTGGCTACATAGTCCTTCAGGGACACCAGCCCTGGCAACTCGTCCGTCGCGCCTTCCACGAAATCCATCCAGTCCACCCACGACCGGCGACCGATGTTCACACCGAGCAGCTTCTGAATCTGGCCATTGCGGGTGACGCCGGGCATGCGGGAAAGCCTGCTGGGGTTCCGGTTCTGGGTGTCCACCTTCATGCCATGCGAGGCGAGAAAGTCGTACAGGAAGGTGACGCGCTTGCGGTACTCCTGCTGGTCTTCCGCGTCCACACGCACGATGGCGTGAACGCTCTTATGTGCGCTGCTGACCAGCGCGGCGATGGGCAGCTCCAGCCTGCGGTACATGGCGATCTGCTCGTCGACAGGCATGGCGTCCGATTCCACCAGCGCAAAGCGGAACGACGTCACGTTTTCATTGCGCACACCTTCGCCGTCCAGGGCGTTGAAGCGAATCCACGCGCCCGCCTCCGGCTTCCAGTCGCCGACCGTCGCGCCGAGGTCGTCGGGATGCCGCAGCAGCGATTCGATGAGCTCTCCTGCCGTGCGGTCGAACACCCCCTTGGAGGGTACCCACTTGCCGTCGTCGTTCTGCCAGGCGTCGTTGGTGACATACCCCACATGATCATCGGGGTCGAACAGGGTCTGGAGGTACAGAATCAAGTCCTCGGTAGGCTTCCGGGCGGGGACAGCGTCGGGAGAGCTCCCGCTTCCGCCGTCTCCGTCGTAGGAGATTACATCGCCCCAGTCCATGCAGCCGTCCTCGCCGGTGAAGGGCGACCAGCCGCGCTCCTGCGCCAGCTTCACGATGGTCGCGCCGGTCACGGGCACGCTGCTGCCACGGAAGGAGTTCCACCGCCGGGCACACTCGCCGGGGTGATACCGGGCAGCATCCCGGCTGCTCCAGTCCTCCCACACACTCAAGTCATAGCCCTCGGCCTTCAGCGCCATGCCCACGCGCACCCACTCGTCGTGGGTGAGCTCCGAACAGGGCAGCCGGTTCAGGGCGGAAAGTATGTTGTTCACTTTGGAATCCTCCTCATCACGGTCTGTAGGCGGACGCATTGAACCCGAAGGGGATGCGCCAGTTGTTGTTTGAAAGCCGTGCAATCATGGCGTTGGCCTGATCAAATGTCCACAGGCCGACCTCCCGGAATCCGAATCGCTCCAGGCAGCGGATCTGCTTGGGCGTCGAAAGCCCTTCCTGCTGCCGCCGGACGAGCCGATCGATGAGCAGGTGCGCCTTGCCCATGTTCTCCACGGACTCCGCGAAGATGCCGCGCTTCTCAAGGAACTGCAGCTGCTTCTGCGTCGGCGGGCCCATCTCCCAGGCGAACTCAGGCACGTAGTTGGCCAGGTCTTCCGCCGCAATGGACATGGCGTACTGCAGCGGGTCGACCAACTTGCGCTTGCGG
>SVGU01000134.1 GCA_015056155.1 Clostridiales bacterium | reverse complement strand
TGGAAAACAGCCACGTCCTTGTACAGGTGCAGCTCGTTCATGGGAGAAGCGGCCAGTTCGCGGCCAAACGCGGTGCGGAAGGACACGATGCGGCCCTGGCGGTCGACCTGCACGCGGACATGGCTGTTTTCCAGCACCGCGCCGAAGTTGGTCAGCGCCGCCCTGGCAGTGGGAGCAGCCTGAACCGCACCGGGGACGATGCTGACAAAGCCAGCCGCCGGGATGGTCACCAGCGCCCTGCGGCCGTCGACCGGAACGGGAGCGCCCTCCAGCGTCTGCGCGCCCTGAGCGAATTCCTCCGGCAGGTCGATCACTTCCGTGCGGTCGAAGCCGAGGGAGTTGAACAGCGTAAGGCCCTTTCCGGGCTGTACCTGCTGCTTGCGGAAGCCGTCAGCGCAGGTGTTGGCTTCGTTTTGAAGCGCCTCGTGGGCTGCGTTGGCCTCCACATAAACCCGGGCAATGCTGGAGCCGGGCAGGATGTCGTGGAACTGCATCAGCAGCTGCTGCTTCCACAGGCGGTCGGCGTCGCTGAGCGGATAACTGCCGCCCCGACACATGGCTGCTGCGCCCCAGAATTCCATGTCGTGCAGGGCGCACTCGCTGCGGCGGTTGTTGCGCTTGATCGCCGCCTGGCTGGTGAAGGTGCCGCGGTGGGCGCTGAAGTACAGCTCGCCCGTCCAGCTGTTGCGGAGGCCGCCCTCGTCTGCCAACCGGTCGAAGAAGTCCACCGGGGACTCCATGCTCACGCGGGGCATGCCCTCCAAGTCGCGGCCGCGCAGGGCGTATTCGATGTGATCCCGGCAGGGGCCGCCGCCGCCGTCGCCGTAGCCAAAGGGAACGAGAAACTCATCCAGATCGCGGGCCTGCACGCGGTTCTTCCAGATCTGGCAGAACTCGTTGGGGTCGGTGCGGTAGGTGTAGCTGGTGGGCAGGAAGGAGGTCACGCGGCTGCCGTCCATGCCGACCCAGTTGAAGTAATGGTAGGGGAAGCGGTCCGCGTCATTGTAGCTCCAGAAGATCTTTTGCGTCACCAGGTAATCGACGCCGCACTTGCGCAGGATTTGCGGCAGGGCAGCGGTGTAGCCGAAGGTATCCGGCAGCCACAGCACGCGGCTTTCCAGGCCGAACACATCCTTGTAGTAGCGTTTGCCGTGCAGCACCTGCCGGATCAGCGCCTCGCCGGAGGGCATGTTGGTGTCGGGCTCGACGTACATGGCGCCGTCAGCAATCCACTGGCCCTTCTTCACCGCCTCGCAGATGCGCTCATATAGCTCGGGGTAGCGCTTGCGGCACATTTCGTAGGCCGCAGGCTGGCTCTGGATGTAACGGTACTCCGGGTACTTGTCCAGCAACCGCAGCTGCTGGGCGAAGGTGCGGGCGGTCTTGCGCTCGGTCTCCTGCATGGGCCAGAGCCACGCCAGATCCAGGTGGGAATTGCCCACCGCGCTCATGTGGGGCATGGTCGCGCCGTTATGGACGGCCAGCAGGGGAGCCAGGGCCTCACGCGCCCTGCGGTAATCCGCCAGACGGCCCTCGCGGGGCTGCTCAAAGTCGACGATGCGGGTGTATTCCTCCAGGCCCTCGGCGATCTTCGCCGCCCGCAGGGAGGTGTCCGGCAGCTCCTCCATCAGGAACTGCAGGGTCGATACGTCCAGCCAGAGCTGGTAGGCGTCCTCCTGCCATACGCCGAAGGTGTTATGCCCCATGGCGGTGCGGCGGCCCTCCTGCTTGGGATCCTGATAACTGCCAGGCAGCACCGGGCCGGTGGCGCAGCCGTCTCTGCCCGGGTAATAATGGCCCGCATACACCTCAAACAGCAGGTCGAAGACCTCGCCCGGCACGGCTTCTTCCGTCAGGATGTTGTCCACCATGTAATGATGGGGCGTGTCGACCCACTCCGCCCGGCGGGTGCCGAAGGCTTGGCCGTTCACAAACAGTGTGGCCTCGCCGCCCAGGTTCAGGTCCATCACGACCATCTGCCCGGCGCATTCCTCGGGGATCACGACCCTCGCGCGCACCCACATGTACTCCCAGGTGCGGCCCCACTCAAAGCCATCCGGGATGGGTGCAAAATGGCCCTTCGCGGCCTCCTCCAGGGTCAGCTGCTCCATGGTGACAAAGCCCTCAAAGGCGATGTCGCCCACCGGAGCGTAAAAATCCTGCTGAAGCGTCCGCTGCCAGTGCTCCAGGCGTCCGCCGTATTCCTTGCTCATCAGATTCATGTGCGTTCCTCCGTTGCGGTGATATGGGGATCAGTCCAGCCGCAGGATCATCTCCAGCACGCGGCGGCAGCAGGTGCGGACGTCGCACTCGTCCAGCTTGCCCTCGCGGATCATTTGCAGCGTGTGTTCGGGGTTACCGCGGGCCATCTTCACGTCGTTGCCGGCGGCGATCTCCTTGTAGTGGTCGGAGTGGTTCCACCAGTCGGAGGTCACCATGCCCTCATAGCCCCACTCGCCGCGCAGGATATCCGTCACCAGCTCCCGGTTCTCCGAGGTGCGGATACCGTTGAGGATGTTGTAGGAGGTCATCAGCGTCAGGGGCTGGGCGGCCTTCACGACGATTTCGAAGCCCTTCAGGTAGATCTCGCGCAGCGCCCGCTCCGACAGCCGGGAATCGCACTCCACGCGGTTGACTTCCTTATTATTGGCCGCGAAATGCTTCACCGACGTACCCACGCCCTGGCTCTGCACACCATTGACCATGGCGGTCGCCATCAGGCCGGATACCAGCGGATCCTCAGAGTAGTATTCGAAGTTGCGGCCGCACAGCGGGTTGCGGTGGATGTTCATCGCAGGGGCCAGCCAGACAGCAATGCCGTTTTCCTTGACTTCCAGGCCGGCTGCCACGCCCACGCGCTCCACCAGGGCGGTGTTCCAGGTACAGGCCAGCTGGGTCGCGCAGGGGAAGGCGGTGGTGTCCACGCCGCACTGGGGCTCGATGCGCACGCCGGCAGGACCGTCGGCCGTCATGACATTGGGGACGCCGTGGCTGTCCAGGCCGCCGAAGCCGAAGGTGTTCGCCACGCCGCGGTTGGGCTGGCCGCCCAGCATGTAGACCATCTGCTCCAGGGTCAGCGTGTCCATGAAGGCGTCCAGGGTGATCTTACCCTCCGCCACATCCAGCAGGGAATGCTCCGCGCGGGTGGTGTCGTACTGGGCGTTGAACTTGTTTTCAGGCGCTGCGCCCCGGGGGAAGTTGGCCTCGTCAAAGGCGGGCTTGGGCAGGGGAGCGATGTTTTCCACGGCGGCATGGGAGCCGTCTGCCATCAGCCGCCAGGACAGCTGCCGGGGCTGACAGCGGGCGCTGACCTGCTCCAGCACGCGATTCTCATCCACCGTGTACACAAATTCAACCTGCCGGCAATCGCGGACGTTGTCGCCCACGAAGAAGGCATACCCGCCCTGCTCCAGCACCCACGCGGACTTGCACACCGCGCCGGTATCGTCGTAGCTGGCAAAGGCATACGCTGGGAAGCGGATGCTCACGGCTTCGCTCTCGCCGGGGGCCAGCAGCGCGGTCTTGGTAAAGCCCACCAGCGCGCGCTTCGCCTTGCACAGCCTGCCCTGCGGGGCCTGGCAGTACACCTGCACCACCTGCTTGCCGGCGACAGCGCCGGTGTTAGTCACCTTCGCGGTGACGGTGATGTTGTCGCCCTCGCAGGCGGCAGAGCAGTCATCCATGGCGAAGGTCGTGTAGCTCAGGCCGTAGCCGAAGGGGTAGCACACCTCCTCCGCCGCGCCGGGGATGGTCTCGAAATAACGGTAGCCGACGAAAATGTCCTCGTTGTACTCCACATAGTCCTCGGAGGCATTGAAGGTGTCCGAGGAGGGATAGGCAGCGAAATCTGTTGCAAACGTGTCCGTCAGGTGGCCGGAGGGGCACACATCGCCGCAGAGCACATCTGCCATGGCCAGGCCGCCCTCGATGCCGCCCTGCCACGCCAGCAGGGACGCCTGAATCTTTGCGTTGTCCTTGAACCAGAGGGTGTCCATCATGCCGCCGGTATTCAGCACGACGATGATGCGCGGGAATGCCCCCTCGACGGCCTGCACCATGGCCTCCTCCTCACGGCTGAGGTAGAAGTCGCCATCGTGCGGCTTGCCGCTGCGGTCGGAACCCTCGCCGGAATGGCGGCAGAGGGTAACAATGGCCGTATCGGCATATGCGCGGGCCTCCGCCAGCAATTCGGCAGGGACGGCAGCTTCCGGGCAGCGGCCGGGTTCCTGACCAGCGGTATACTGCCCCTGCACGTAGTCGGCGTAGTACTCGCTCAGGGGTGCATACAGGCTGACCTTGCCCTCGGTTTCCTTGATGCGCAGGCCGTCCAGCAGGCTGCGGGTGTAGGCGAC
>SVGU01000133.1 GCA_015056155.1 Clostridiales bacterium | reverse complement strand
GCATAAGCCGCGACGGCTTCCACTGGGAGGCGGTGAACGGCGGGCGGCCTGTGCTCTGGGCGTACTACGGCTGTAAGGGCGTTCGCGATTTCACCATCTGCCGCAGCAGGCTGGACGGGAAGTTCTACATCATTGCCACCGACCTGAGCCTTGCCTACGGCATGCGAAACGAGTACCATAACTCCTGGGACGAGATCAGCAAAAACGGCAGCAAGTGCCTGTCGATCTGGGAATCCAGGGACCTTGTCACCTGGTCCGAGCAGCGGCTCGTGTACATGGGCTGCAAGGACTTTGGCTGCGTCTGGGCGCCGGACGTCATCTTTGACGAAGCGCGGGGCGAGTACCTGCTCCATTGGTCCGCTTCGCACAGGGATGACGGCTACAGCCGCAAGGCCATCTACTGCAGCCGGACAAAGGACTTTAAGACGTTTACCCCGCCTGAGCTGCTGTACAAAAAAGCGGACAGCGGTGTGATCGATTCGGCGATGGTCCGCGAGGGCGATGCGTACTATCTTTTCCTCAAGAGCGAGGGGAATCCGGAGCGGGTGATTCTGCTGCGCGGGCCGTCGGTCACGGGGCCGTTTGAACGCGTAAGCGCGTTTGACGAGAGCATGACTGTCTGCGCCGAAGGGCTTTACGAAGCCCCGACCGCCGTCAGGCTTTCCGACGGCAGGTGGCTGCTGTTTGTTGACTATTACGGCGTGCGCGGCGCGGGGCAGGGCTATGTGCCCTTTGTGGCGGACAGCCTGTCTTCCGGCGCATTCACGTGCTACGAGCAGGCGCGTGGTGAGGGCGTGAACGCGCCGTTCACATTCCCTTACGGGTTTAAGCACGGCACGATCCTGCCCATCACGGACGAGGAATACGCGCGCATTGCATCGCACGACTGGAACAAAGAATGAGCATAGAGAAAGCCCCGCTTCTCCTGAAAAGGAGAGGCGGGGCTGATTTGTATAGGGGGGGTTATTCCATGCTCATCAGCAGGCTGAGCACCTCGGTGGGCAGAGCCTGCATAGCGGAGAGAAGCTTGAACTGACCGTTGGTCATGACGGTGGTGACCAGCTTATCGATGTCGGCCTTCGAGGAGGTCTCAAATGCGATTTCGCGCAGCGCGGCAGTCGTCGCAGGATCGTACGCATGGTCGCCGAGGTACACGTCGAAGCCAATGGCATTGATGCCCATCTGAGGCATGTTCTGCAGGGTGCTGTACGTGCCGACGAAGCCCTCGGTATCCGGGTAGACGGCGAGCGTTTCCAGTGCCGTGGTGGTCACCTGAACGCCGTCCATATACATGTCCATGACCATGGTCTCGTCGAGCGTTTCGCCGCCGTCGATGGTCAGCGCAGCGCTGGCCGTGCCGGAGCCGACCATCTGCACGGATTCCGTGCCGTCGTCGATCGCCATGCTGATCTTCTGTTCAAACTTCTTGCCGGGGAATTCGCCCTCGGGCGCAGAGGCAGATAGGCTGTACTCCATGCCCATGATCTGCGTGCCCTCTTCGGCGATCTGGGCGCTGGCTGTGAACAGATCCACGCCCGCCTTGCCGGCGCAGTACATGCTGACAAGCGGCGTGCTGTCCGGATTCACAATGTCAAAGGCGAAGGCATAGTCCACATGGCCTTCGGCGCTGGGCACGCCGCTCAGGCTGAGCATGGCGCTGCCCGCTTCGGAAGCCACGAGCTCTGCCGCGCCGTAGACCGGCGTACCGTCAGCGCCAACGCCCCAGGTCAGCTTCAGGTGATCCGCTGTGTTGGTGCAGGCGGAAGCCTCGGCGATGACCTGGTCGCACAGCTGCGCGGTGGTCGGCGTTGCGCCCTCGCCGATATAGAATTCCTGAATCAGCAGGTTGCACAGGCCAGAGACCACGGCGTCGTTTTTCAGGTGTTCGGCCAGCGCGGCGGCGAGGTTCATGACGTCCTTTTCCGTTACGGTGACGGAGGAGACACTTGCGTCTTCAGGGCAGCCCTCGGGGGCAGGACCGGCCTCAAGCGTCATCGGCAGGGAAGCGGCCCAGCCGAGCGCGATTTCGCCGTACGGCTGCGCGTACTGAAGGCCCATCTGCAGGTAGGTTTCCGCCATGGCGATCATCTGCGGGAGCATGGTTTCCCAGTCCATGTCGCGCAGCATGATCAGCATGCTGATGTCGCTGTCGTTCATGCCGGCCATCGCCAGCAGGGTTTCCCACTTGGAGGTTACCCGCTCGCCGGGGATGAGGTCGGACTCCACGCTGATGCCGTACAGGTCAAGGTTCGCAGCGATATCCGCCGTGACGTCCTCGCCGCCCTGCGCGTGATCGAGCCAGGCGTCCGCCTCGATGCGGATGCCGCCCTCGGTTTTGCCAAGGCCAAGGCCGACGGACACGCTGTCAAGCAGCGGCAGTACGGTGTCAAGGATGGCGGCTTCTTCCTCGTCAAGGCCCAGCGCGGCTGCGTCCGCGTCAAAGCGGAGCTTCACATCGCCGGTGATGATCCGCCCGGCGTTAAAGGATTCGGAAATCAGCTGCTCGGCGACCTTGCCGGGCACATAGACTTCCTCCGCCATGGCGCAGGGCAAAAGTGTCAGCGCGCACAGCAGCAGGGAAACAAGGGCTGCAAATCTCTTCATGATCGTTGCCTCCTTCTGGTGGGTGATACCTGTATTATACATGGAAAGGAATAGGCGCGTCAACCGATGGGAAAAATAGGGTTGCGAATTTATGAGATACATTGACAGGCGAGGTATGTTGTGATATGATATGCACAACGGAGGTGATGAAATGCTGAACGCATCGGATATCCTTCGCGGCTACACCGACACGATCATCCTTGGGCAGCTTTACCATGAGGACAGCTACGGCTATGTCATCAGCAAGAATGTACAGGAAATCACGGGCGGGGAGCTGCAGCTGAAAGAGGCGACGCTCTACACCACGTTCCGGCGGCTGGAAAGCGCGGGCGTGATTGAAAGCTATTGGGGCAATGAAAACGCGGGTGCGCGCAGGCGGTACTACCACCTGACGGACGAAGGCCGCAGATTGTATGAAGAAAACAGGTCGGACTGGCGCAAGTACCGCGCCGTGATTTCCCGGCTGATTGGAATGGAGGATGCTTAATGATGAACAAGCGCATTCGCAGCATGATCGACGAGATCTTTTCCGAGATGAAGATGACCGCGGAAAACCTGGCGCTTCGGGACGAATTGCTGGCCAACGCACAGGCCCGCTATGAGGACGTGATCGCAAGCGGCAAGACCGAGGAGGAAGCCTTTGCCGAGGTCGCGGCCTCCTTGGAGGACGTCAACGACCTGCTGCACGAGATGAACGGCGGGGGCGCCGCGGAACCAAAGACATCTGAGATTCCCGAGGCTCCCGAGGCTTCCGAGGCTCCCGAAGCTCCCGAGGCTCCCGAAACTGCACAGCCGCAGGAAGAAAAGAAGGTCGCAGAGCTTGACCTTGGCGAGACGCTCAACAAGGCGTTTTCAGCGCTGGGCAGCTTTGGCAAGAGCATCATGCCGCAGGCGAAGAAGCTTGTGCGCGACATGGACGACGCCACAGGCGGCGCGCTCAAGAACATGGGCAGGGCTGTAAACAAGGGCGTGAAGGACGCCAGGAAGGCTGCCGGCGAGACGATTGACAAGATGAGCGACATGACCGGCGAATTGGTCTTTGACTTCGGCAAGCGCGAGGAGCCCAAGAAGAGTGCGGACAAGACGCCGGACGAGCTTCGCGAGGAGGCGAAGGATATCCGCGCTGAGGCGCAGTTCAAGAAGGTGACCGGCGATCAGGCGGGCGCTGACGAGCTGTTTGCCAGAGCTGACGCGCTGGACACGCAGGCCGATGCGCTCGAGCAGGCGCAGGCCATGGAAGAAGCGGCGAAGGCCGCCGCCGAGGCTGCTGCTGAGGAAGCCGTCTGGGCGGACGATGCGGACGAGGTGTTTGATACGACGGGCTGGAGCGCGCCTGCGGAGGATGAGGCAGTCATCACGCTGGAGGAAAAGCACGAGCCGCTGCTTACCGACGACGGCGACGTGAACGAGGACGCCTTCACCAAGGTGGTCGACCAGATCGAGCGCGAGACCAAGCAGGTCTTAAACAGCGTGGATGAAAAGATCGATGATCTCTTCGGCGGCAGAGAAGAGCCTGCGCAGGACGCGGAGTACACTGTACATGGCGAAGCGACCGCTGCCGGCAGCCTCGTATTCCCGGCGGCCGGTCTGCATGCGGTGGACATTGAACTCGACGCGGACGATGTGCGCATTGAGCTGGCCGAGGGCAGCCTGATTGAAACCGGCTGGCAGGCTCAGAATGTGGAAGGCGAACCGGAGATCGTGATGGAGGGGCACAAGCTCAAGATCCGCCGCAAGAACCCGGATGTGTTCAAGACCTTCTTCTCCGTCTTCTCCAAGAACGGCGGCCAGATCACCGTG
>SVGU01000024.1 GCA_015056155.1 Clostridiales bacterium | reverse complement strand
GGCCTTGGCGGTCTTGGCGGCCTTGGCGGCGGCACTGGTGGCGGCGCTGGTAGCGGCGCTGGCGGCGGCAATGGTGGCGGCACTGACGGCACTGGCGGCGGCACTGGCGGCGGCGCTGGCAGCGGCAATGGTGGCAGCACTGACGGCACTGGCAGCGGCCTTGGCGGCCTTGGCGGTCTTGGCGGCCTTGGCGGCGGCGCTGGTGGCGGCACTGGCAGCGGCAATGGTGGTGGCACTGACGGCACTGGTGATGGTGCTGAAACAGGTAGCTCTGATCTTGGTAATGACCCCGTTGATCCTGCTCCCACCGAAGGCGACGGTTAACCCCCACCGCATATAAGCAGAAAGGATGATCAACCAATGGCCAGCAAGCAAACGGTAAAAGCCGCCGTTGTCTGCCATAAGGGCTGTGTGCGGTCAAACAACGAGGACAACTTCTTCTTCAACGGCAACTACATGTCGCTGAACAACATGAATGAAGGCGCGGTCATCGAGCACAGCTTCAACAGCAAGTGCCAGCTGTACGGCGTTTTCGACGGCATGGGCGGCGGCGACTGGGGCGAGCGTGCCTCAGCCCTCGCTGCGCAGTCCATCCAGTCCGTGTACATGAGCATGAAGAGCGGCGATGTGGAGAAGCTCCTCAATGACTATGCACTGAAGACGAACGCCCGCATCGTGGAGGACGGGCGCTCGCATCAGGTCGATACGCAGGGAACGACCATGGCGGTCGTGCTGCTCCGGGGCGATGAATGCCACGTCGCCAACGTGGGCGACAGCCGCGTGTACCTCCTGCGTGATCACCGCATCAAGCAGCTCTCCATGGACCACTCCATCGTGGGCGATCTGGTGCGCCAGGGCCTCCTCACCGCTGAGCAGGCGCGCAAGTCCCCCAAGAACAACGTGATCACCCAGTACCTCGGCATGCCCGACGGCGAGCGCCCCTCCCAGCTGATGTATTATGTCAAGACGGCGCTGCAGCCCGGCGACCGCCTCATGCTCTGCTCGGACGGCCTGTGCGACCTGATGTCCAACGCCGCCATCGAGGAGCATCTGGCGACGATCGAATCGCCCAAGTCCTGCGCGCGCCATCTGGTCATGACCGCGCTGGAGCTGGGCGGCAAGGACAACACCACCTGCATCATTCTGGATTACGGTGCGTTCAAGCCGCGGCTGCCGCTGCCGGCCCAGACGGCGGGGATGTTCCCCGGCGTGGTGGAGCAGGTGGACGTCGCAAGGCCCGCAGCCGCAAAGCCCGCACAGAAGGATAAGCCCTCCTGGTTCACCACCAGCCTCACCAAGCAGGCCGCGGACAAGGCGGAAAAGTCCGCACCTGCGCCCAAGAAGACTGAGGATACCGATACCAGCCTGCTATAAACGAAAAGCGAGGGACTGAAGATGTATTTACTCTGGATATTCTCCGATGCCCGGCACGCGGGCAAGTCATATCAGCTTCCGGCACAGATGAACTGGTCCGGTCGTCTGGATATCTCTGACGACGTGCTGGGGGATTCGGACGGCCCCGCACTTCCGGTCACCTCGGAGGGCGGCGCATGGTCGCTGCACCTGCCCGAGGGCTTCCGCTGGGAGGACGATGGCCAGGGCGCGACCCGGCCGCTGACCAACGAAGGCGTGCTGAAGATGGTTTCGGACCGCCACGGCCAGCTGACCGTGATCCCCACTGCCTACGGCCGCGACAACACGGTCATGCGCAAGTACATGTTCCCCTACGTGGGGCTGACCATCGGCAAGGGCGATGACGCCATCATCCGCTACAACCGCCCGATGGTCTCCACCCGCCACGGCGACATCAGCGTGCAGGGCAGCCGGATCATCTACACCGATCACTCTGTCAACGGCTCCTGGGTCAACGGCCGCCGGGTGAGCAAGCGCAGCGTGGATATGCGCCCCGGCGATACGCTGTTTATCGCGCCCGCGCTGCGTCTGGTGGTCGGCACGAACTTCTTCGCGGTCAACACGCTGGATGACCTGACGCTGCGTCAGGACTGCGTGCCCATGCCCGCCTCCGCCGTCGCGTCCAACCTGACGCCCCCGGAGGATGTGCCCGTCACCCGCGAGTACCACCGCGCGCCCCGCCTGAAGCAGCAGCCCAACACCGAGCCGATCAACATCGACGCCCCCCTGGAAAAGGAACGCGGCAAGCACACCCCCGTGTGGCTGGCCATCGGCCCGAGCATGACGATGATCATGCCCATGCTGGTGTCCACGCTGGTCATGGGCCGCAGCATGGGCGCGAGCCTGGTCATGATCGGTACCTCCTCGGCGCTGTCGGTGATGTGGTCCACGCTGAACCGCCGCTTCACCGACAAGGAAGCGAAGCTGAGCGAGACGAACCGGCAGAACATCTGCCGGCAGTATTACGCGGAGATCGAAGAGAAGCTGATGGCGGAGACCGAGCGCGAGCGCAAGCGCCTCAACCTCAACTACCTCCCGGTCAGCGAGTGCGTGACCCTGCCCCAGACCGGCGACCACCGCATGTGGGAGCGCCTGCCCAACCATGACGACTTCCTGGCCATCCGCCTGGGCGTGGGCGAACACCGCCTGCCCTGCGAGATCACCATCCCCAAGCCGCGCATCAACCTGGTGGATGATCAGCTGCGCCACGAGCCGCAGCGCCTCAAGGACATCTACCAGATGATGAACGACGCGCCCATCATCGTCAATCCCCGGGAGCACCGGATCATCGGCGTGCTGGGCAATGCGTCCTCTCCGTGGATGATGCAGAGCATGGTGGCGCAGATCGCCGCCAGCCACAGCTACCACGACGTGCGCATCATCGTCATCCATGACGAGCCCAACGCCGAGCAGTGGCGCTTCACCAAGTCCCTGCAGCACGTCTACGCCGCCGACGACCGCACGCTGCGCATGTCCGTGTGCACGCCTGAGGCGATCCACGAGGTGCTCTCGCACTTCGACAATGTCCTGAAGGTGCGCGCCGAGTCCCTGCAGAACGCAGAGGCGGACGGCAAGGCGGAGAGCGAAACGGCCGGCATGCTGCCGTGGTACATGTTCTTCGTCACCGATCCCAAGCTGCTGGAGGGTCAGCCGATCCTGCGCTACCTGTCCCAGCCGGGCCTGGGCTTCACGATGGTGATGCAGGCCTCCGAGATGGAATCCCTGCCCAAGGAGTGCGACCTGATCATCGAGGCGCGCACGGAGCTGGGCACCGTCTTCCACGGCAACGGCACCATGCAGGGCGTCAGCTTCGAGACGGTCGACCAGACCCAGCTGCAGAGCTTCGCCAACGCGCTGGCGCCCTACCGCATCAAGGAGATGGTGGGCGACACGGCGATCCCCTCGCTGGTCACGTTCCTGGAGACCTACGGCGTGCGCCGCGTGGAGGACATCGACGTCTGCCACAACTGGAGCGAGAACCATGCATGGCAGTCCATCAAGACCATCCTGGGTCTCAAGGCCGGTTCCGCCCCCTTCATCCTGGATATCTCCGACAAGAACCACGGCCCCCACGGCCTGATCGCTGGTACCACGGGCGCCGGTAAGTCTGTTCTGCTCCAGTCCTTTATCATGTCGCTGGCGCTGAACTACAGCCCCTCCGAGATCCAGTTCATCCTGATCGACTACAAGGGCGGCGGCACGTCCGAAAGCTTCCGCGAGCTGCCCCATGTGGCCGGCATCATCGACTCCTCCGAGGGCGCGCGCACCATCTTCCGTGCGCTGGCCTCCATCCGCGGCGAGATCAAGCGCCGCGAGGCCATCTTCAAGAGCGTGGGCGTCAACAACATCGACGACTACATGAAGCTCTTCAATGCCGACCCCACCGAGGAAACCTTGGGCCACCTGATCATCATCGTCGACGAGTTCGCCGAGCTGAAGAAGGAAGAGCCCGAGTTCATGACCGAGCTGGTCTCGGCGGCCCGTGTCGGCCGTTCCCTGGGCATGCATCTGGTGCTGGCGACGCAGAAGCCCAGCAACTCCGTCAGCGACGAGATCGACGCGAACACCCGCTTCCGCATCTGTCTGCGCGTGGCCTCCCGCGGCGACTCCAACGAAATGATCAAGCACCCCGACGCCGCCTACCTCAAGGGCATGGGCCGCTGCTACGTCCGCGTTGGCAGCGACG
This sequence comes from Clostridiales bacterium, assembly GCA_015056155.1. Taxonomy (GTDB): domain Bacteria; phylum Bacillota; class Clostridia; order Christensenellales; family Aristaeellaceae; genus UBA11524. The sequence continues at coordinate 29,732 of SVGU01000024.1, read as the reverse complement.
AGGTGTACGAGCAGGTGCAGACCTCCTGGTCCGGCTCGACCTACAACCCCGATGCCCTGCGCCCCGAGGAGGAGCCCCGCATCCTCAACGAGGCCGGCCAGCCCATCAAGTTCCGCAAAAAGAAGAAGCAGCAGGCGCCCGGCGTGGCCGAGGAGACCGAGCTGGACGTGGTGCTGGAGTACATCCGCGAATGCTGCCGCCGCCATCAGTACGCCTGGGCGGAGAAGATGTGGCTGAAGGAAATGGATCCCACGCTCATGCTCAGCCGGCTGCACAGCGAGTTCGAGCAGCCCGTGTGGGACGGCGAGAAGTGGCCTGAGCAGGAAGATGGCAACTTCACCGTTCTCTACGGCATGGCGGACGATATCAACACCCAGCAGCGCCTGCCCGCGAAGATCGACTTCACCGCGCAGCACAATATCCTCCTGGCTGGTCTTCCCGGCTCGGGCAAGACCACTGCCCTGCAGACCATCGCGGTCTCCCTGGCGCAGCAGTATTCGCCCGACGAGGTGAACATCTACGCCTTCTCCCTGACCAGCCACGTCCTCAACTGCCTCAAGACGCTGCCGCATGTGGGCGAGATCGTCTACGAGGAGGAGCCGGACGAGCAGGTCCGCCTGATGAACATGCTCTACGCCGAGAGCGAGCGCCGCAAGAAGCTCTTCCGCGAGCTGGCGACGGACAACTACATCCAGTTCAACCGCTCGGCAGAGAATTCCCCGGATCACAAGAAGATCCCCGCCATCGTCGTGCTCATCGACCGCATGCAGCAGCTGCGCGACTGGGACGACGGCAAGCGCGATGCGGCGCTGCAGCGCTTCTACGCCATGCTCCGCTCCGGCGCCAGCCAGGGTATCTTCTTCATCATGACCGTCTTCAACCGCAACGAGCTGCCCATGAAGTACCATCCCTTCACCCGCGCGATCACCCTGCAGCAGAATGAGCGCGCCGATTACGCCGACGCCCTCAGCGCGCGCGTCAGCTCCGACTGGGGAGGCATCCGCGAGTATCCCGGCCGCGGCATGATCGCGGTGGAGGACAAGGAAGCGAAGGAGACCTTCCTGTACGAGATCCAGGTGGCCGCGTACGAGACCGTCGAATCGGACAAGGCGCGCGCCGACGCGATCCTGGAGCTGGGCCGCCGGATGAGCGAATGCTGGAAGGGCGACCGCCCGGCCGGTATCGCCCGCATCCCGTCGAAGCCCGTGATCTCCCGGATGCTGGAGACCTCCGAGGCCGTCAGCCTCATGGCCGATCCCTGCAAGCTGCCTCTGGGCTACATCAAGGCGCAGGGCAGCATCGCCAGCGTGGACTTCCGCACCTTCTATTCCGGCCTGATCATCGGCCCGAAGAAGTCCGGCCGCACCACGCTCCTGCAGACCATGGCGCTCACGCTGCTCCGGAAGGGCTGCGAGGTCTACCTCGTCGGTCCGGAGGACCTGGCCGAATGGGGCCGCAAGAACCAGGTGGCCAGCTTCACCTACGGCAGCGCCGCCTGGCTGGAGCAGTTCGGCAAGATCAAGGAGCTGATCGGCAGCCGCTCGGCCATGCTGACCGAGGCGCGCAAGTTCGGCAACGAGCGCAAGCAGGAGGTCGCGGCGAGCTTCAAGCCCGTGGCCATCCTGATCGACGACATCGACCAGTTCATGACCAGCTACGCCAAGGAACAGGCGATGCTGGATTACCTCAAGTTCTGCGTGCGTGACGATGAGAAGATCGCTTCCTTCCGCCTGATCACCATCGCCACCATCCAGCGCAAGAACATCGCGGCCAACCGGATCAAGGAGCCGCTGAACACGATGCTGGGCGTCTCCCGCGGCGTGATGCTGCAGGGCGTGACCTTCGACTGCGATCCCTTCAAGGTCGCCAGCATCATCCCGGGCCTGAAGAAGCCCGGCGAACTCCCGCGCGGCGAGGCATACCTCATTGCCGATGACGATTCCGCGCATATCGTTCTGCCCCGGGTGGAGATCCCTGCTGACGAATCCGAAGACGACTGATGATATCGAAAGGAGGCACCTGAATGATACTGCCCGCAGTGCTGTATCGTGTATCAGATACCCTTTTCGATCAGATCATGAAGAGCTTCCAGACCGTCAGCGATGAAACAGGCGTATACCTGCGCGTCGAGATGCGGACGGACCGGTACCAGGATGCGGTGAAGGCGCTGGACGCCCACAGCGACATCCTGCTGCTGATCACCTGCATCGACGACCTGAAGGAGCAGGAAAGCCTCCGCGCCCTGCAGATGGGCCGCCTTGCCATCCAGCACAACCGGGATCACTACGTGATCTATTCCGCCAAGGATAACCGGACGATGGTGGGCATGGCATCCTACTGCACGCGGCCGGCGGCGATCGTGACCGACGCGATCCTCGGCGCGCAGGGCGCCCGCCTCATCAAGGACATCTTCAATGATTACCGCAGCATCCACAAGCAGGAGGACGAAGGCGTCTGGATCAGCGTGAAGGAGAAATCCTCCATCCGCCGGGTCAATCTGGACGAGGTCTGCGCTGTGACCGCTGCGAACAAGATGATCGAGATCCACACCCTCCGGGATGTGATCGTCACCTATGACAGTCTGGAAAACTTCTCCGGCAAGCTGGATGACCGGTTTGTCCGCTGCCACCGCAGCAGCATCATCAATACCCGGCTGATCCAGCGCGTTGATTTCCAGACGATGACCATTCATATGATGAGTGGCATGGAGATCCCCCTGGCACGCTCCTTCCGCCAGACCTTCCACGGCATGATGGCGCAGAAGGATGCAAGCAAGAAAGAAGGTGAAGCCTGATGGAAACCATCATCATCGAGATTACCCTGGGCAACACGGGGGATGTGGCGGAGTTCATGCTGCCGGCGCACGTCCCGATCCGTTCGCTGACGCAGGATATCGCCCAGCTGGTCGAGCAGGTGAACCTGTCCGTTGCCTTTGACAGGGAGTCCATCGTACTGTTCGATCTGGACCGCTCCATTCTTCTGCAGCAGGACTGGACGCTTGCCCAGAACGGCGTCCGCGACAGCAGCAGGCTGATGATTCTGTAACCCAAGCAAAACGATATAGAAAAGGAGATTCACCATGTACGAAGATTTTGAGGTTGACACTGCGAAAGTCCGTCAGGCAGCGCGCAGCATCCGCAATGTGGCGGCGCAGGTGCAGGAGCTTTCCCGCCAGAACGTGCGGGCGATGAAGAACACCGTGGACAGCGAGCTGGCCGGCAGCACCGCCGACGCGCTGATGGACATGCTGACCGAGCTGGGCAGCGATGTGGAGAAGATCGCCTCTGCGCTCAACTCCATCCAGAGCCTGCTGTTCACCTACGCGGAGAAGCAGGAAGCCTTTGACGCAGCCATGGCTGCAAAAATCGGTGGTTGAGGAGCGTGATTCAAATGAAAAAGAGGTTATGCCTTCTGCTGGCGCTGCTGGTCATGTGCTGCACCATGCTGCCGGCATTTGCCGCGCCGGGCACCATCGACGAGATCAGCGGCAATCTGAAGCAGCTGACCGTGGACGTGGCCGTTTCCGGCGCCAGCAGCAACGATTCCCTGTCCTTCCTTGTCACCGTTGACGGCAGCGACGCCGTGCAGGTGAAGGCGTCCAAGTTCCCGGACAACCAGGTCGGCCACATCATCGTCATCGATCAGGGCTGGACCTGGACGAAGTCGATCACCTGGGAGACCCTGCTCCCGGCGGTCAATGCGTACCTGAACACCATCCCCAGCGGCCAGATGGTCATGTTCGTGCTCTCCGAGGACGGCCAGACCAACTACATGAGCGTCAGCCAGGCGCGTACCTATGCGCGTGACAACATCACCCTGCCGGCGACGCCCACGTCCGCCACGGGCAAGCCCTCCAAGACGAGCATCGACAGTGCGCTGACCACGGCCTTCGTGAAGGCGACGGAGAACGGCGCGAACGATCCGATGTTCAAGAACGTGTTCGCACTGGTCGATCCCGGCAGCTCCGGCATCGGCAACTCTGCGACCGCCGTGCGCGATAACTACATCAAGGAAGGCGGCTTCTTCCCGGTACTGATCGCTACGGTCTACCCCAAGACCTTCATGGAGAAGGCCAGCTCCAACAACACCGCTGACGACGCCATCGAGCGCGGCATGAGCCACTACAACGCCTTCGCGGCGGACAACGGCTCCGTGCTGGCCCGCATGAACTTCGTCGCCGATGAAGCGCTGCCCACCAGCGCCATCACCACGATGAAGGTGGCCCGCAGCTACTACACGCTGGACCTGTCCCCCCTGCACAAGATGATCGACTACTCCAAGAAGGAGCATGAGATCAGCGTGAACTCCTCCGACGGCCGCAGCATCGGCGCCGGCATCACGCTCAACAGCGTGCCCTCCAGCATGCTGCCCACGCCCCTGCCCACGGCAACGCCCACCCGCACGCCCAAGACCGTGTCGACGACCGCGCCCGTGACGCCCACGCCCACGGCTACGCCCACCGCCACGCCCGACCCCTATGTCGTGCGTCCCGGCGACGAGACGGAGGAGGCCTTCCTGGCCATCCGTGCGCTGCGCGAAATGTACTACCTCGAGGAAGACAGCAAGCCCGGCAGCTTTGACGTGGTTTGCCAGTACGCCTTCATGGAGTTCTGCCGCCTCAACGGCCTGCCTGAGGAGCTGAACGTGAGCCAGGAGGCCTACGCCAAGCTGCTGGGCGGCAAGGCAGTGGCCTATCCCACGGCGACCCCCACCCCGGCCGCTGTGACCCCCACGCCCTCTCCCGCGCCCACCGCGGTGCCGATGATCTACATCGGCTGCAAGAACACCAATGCCGCCCGCGTGATCCTGAAGCTGCAGGAGCTGTTCTACCTGGACAAGGGCACCTCCTCCAACGAATGGGACAGCACCTGCATGCTGGCCTTCCAGCAGCTGTGCGAGGACAACGGCTTCCAGTACACGGATGAGTTCATCGATGACGAAATGTACAACTGGGTCATCGGCAGCAACCTGACGCCCAAGGCTACGGCGACCCCCGAACCCGTCATCACCCCCGTCCCCGAGGCGACCATCCCGCCCGAGGGCTACCAGATGTACATGACGGACGAGGGCGACAGCAACTACCTGGCGCAGATGCAGACCATCCTGCAGAACCTGAACCTGTACGATCCTGAGCAGCCCATGACGCTGGGCATGCTGGATCAGCCCACCATGGACGCGGTGAACAAGTACTGCGCGACCTATGGCCTGGCGCAGCAGGGCGCTTCGAACACGGTGGCCAAGTCCATCATCACCGACATCCTGACCAACGGCGCCAAGCGCGCGCCCTATGTCGAGCCCGATCCCACCATGAGCGAGCAGCTGGTCGGCTTCCTGCAGAAGGAAGCGCTGAAGCTGGGCACGTTCTCGGTGAAGATGTGGATGCTGCTGGCACTGGTGGTGCTGGTCGTGTTCGTGATCCTGCTGATCGTGATCCTGACCAACCGCAAGGCCAACGACAATTCCGGCTCCTCCCTGCCGGTGAAGAACCAGCCGCGCAACGCCCAGATGAGCCAGAGCGCCATGACCAGCGCGACGGCTGCGGGCGCGAGGATGCCTCAGAATGCGACTCCCAGCAGCTACGGCGGCGATGAGAGCACCGTGCCTGTGGGCCACGGCGGCGGCTTCGACGACGATCCCACCCGTCCCCTCAACTCCGGCATCAACGTCACCCTGAACATCAGCGGCGGCCGTTCTGCCGGCGCCCGCAACGTCATCATCCGCGAGAGCAACTTTGTCATCGGCCGTCCCTCTTCCAGCGGTGTGGGCTGCGATCTGCCTCTGGAGGGCGATCCCAGCGTGTCCCGCAAGCATGCGGCGCTGACCTACCAGAATGGCCAGCTGTTCCTGTACAACCTGTCCAGCAACGGCACCCGCGTCAACGGCCAGCCCATCGGCGACAACCAGTCCTCTGCGGCCTCCGAGGAGACCATGCCCCTGAACGCCTCCGCGAAGCAGGGCAGCAGCGGCTATGCGGTCCGTCGCGGCGACACGATCGAGATCAGCAACTACCGGATCACAGTCAACTGGTAAGGCGGTGCAGCGATGGAAAGCAAGACATTCCTGCGCCTGACGATTCTGGTGTGCGGCTTTGTGCTGCTGCTGGGGATCTTCATCATGCTCATTGCGCCCATGATGGGGCTGCTGTTCCTTGCGGTGAGCGCGCTGGTGTTCACCATCCTGTGGACCTGCTGGCCCAAGCTGCGCAACACGGTGGGCGGAAAAGTGTCCCAGATGCGCCAGAACGTCAAGAAGAAGGTCAGCGACGCGACGAAGAGCGAGATCACCGAGTACGACGTCGACTTCCATCCGAACTTCCAGCTGGTGTTCAACCGTCACGGCCGCAACAACAAGACCGTGATCGACAAGGAAGTCTTCGTCATCGGCCGCTCGGCAAGCTGCGACCTGGTGATCGCCGACCCGACGGTCTCCGGCAAGCATTGCCGCATCGTGTTCCGCAAGTACAGCCAGTCCTACTACATTGAGGACCTGAGCAGCAACAACGGCACCTTCCTTGGCGTGCGCCGTCTGGAGCCCTTCACCCAGGAAAAGCTCCTGGAGAACGCCTCCATCACGGTCGCCGACCGCACCTACCGCTTCACCCGCATTTCCTGAGGCGGCAAAACCCAATGCTCCTGCCTCCTCCCGTTCCGGTCCGTCCGGGCGGGGGGAGGCTTTTGCGTCCGGAGACTTCCGCCGGGGGAGGCGCACTTCGCGAACGGTCGCTTTTTCCCGACGAACGGTTACGGCGGAAATGGGCCGGTATGTGTTTTCTGTGCGGGAATGGCGGAATTTTTGACATCCGGAGGCGGAAAATGAGGAAAAAATCGGCCGTTCGCACCCCGAAATGACCATTCGAGAAGGCAAAAATGACCGTTCACACCCGAAATCGTGCAATTCATCGGAAATGGTTTACTCTCCGGGTGTTTCGTAGTATATTCTAATCACAGAGTTCACCTCTACAAAATCAAGAAAGGTTGGGTTACATCTATGACTTGGTTGGTAACTATCTCGGCGCTCATTCGCTACGCGAAGGAAGCAAGAGCTGCCCAGGATCAGCTGGACGAAGCTCGTGAGACGATGAAGGCTGCGGCTGCTGAGCTGTGCAGCAAGTGGCAGGGCGACGCCGCGACCGCGTTCGCCGAGGAGCAGGGCGTGCTGGATAACTGGTTCAACCAGCTGATCCAGGTTGCTTCTGAGTACATCAGCCTGGTGCTGAACGCTGCTGAGAAGTATCAGGAGAAGGAAGAAGAGCTGGCCAGCAAGGTCAACGGCTGATCCATTGATTGATGAAAATAGGAAGGAGATACAATCATGGCAGATCATATTATCGTCGATACAGCTGATCTTCAGCAGTGTATCAACCAGTACCGTGGCGCCCTGTCCACCCTGAAGGACAGCTACGCTGCTTTCACCAAGTCCCTCGAAGCGCTCCGTTCCGACTGGACCGGCAAGGCCTTCGTCATCATGGCCGGCAAGGTCGCCGCTATGGGCGTGAACATCGCTCGTTCCTTCAACAATCTTGAGGACGCCGTGACCGAGCTGAGCGAGATGATCGAGCTGACCGGCGAGACCGAGAACTCCATCAAGGGCGTTATCGCAAACCAGGAAGTTGGCACCCAGAGCCCCTTCAATGCTGGCTAATAAATAACGAAAGGACGATAGTAGCATGTTGATCGAAGTAACGTGTTCTGAACTGCGGACTGCCGCAAGCAACATTTCCAAGGCGAATGAGGCCTTCCGTGACGCGGCTGCGAAGCTGAAGGCTGCCGCCGATGAGCTGATGTCCATCTGGGAAGGCGATTCCCGCGACAAGTTCCAGTCCGGTATGGAGCAGCGCAAGGCGTGGTACGACGAGATGAACCAGATCGTTTCCCAGTACGTGCAGGCGATGAATCAGATCGCTGAGAAGTACGAGGAAATGGACGCGAAGGGCGCTTCCCTGGTTCGCAAAAAGTAAGATCTGAGAAATTTAGATAGAAAGGGTTGTCACCATGGCTAACGATCGCATTAATGTAAGCGTTGAGGCGTTTGAACAGGCGGTATCCCAGTTCCATAGCTGCATGTCCGAACTGCAGAACTCCTACCTGCAGATGACCAGCGCCGTGTTCACTCTGGACACCACCTGGAACGGCGAGGCCAGCGAGGCTTTCAAGAATCAGTACAACGAGCTGTTCAACAACCTGAAGACCAGCGACGCCACCATCGAGTCGGCCGTCAAGGACATCCAGATGGTTGTCGCGGGCCACGAGGAAGTCAATGCTGAGGTCGGCGCGTCGTTTGAAGCCGCTGCCGATACCACCGATCCCTTTGCGGCGGGCTAATCGGTTCCGCAATGCTTATGAAACGGCGAGGAAGGATCGTTATCGGCCCTTGCTCGCCGTTTCTTTCATCCAGGCTCTGAGGGTTACAGAGCATCAATGCTGAGAAGAGGAGTGCACGTATGGCAGATAAGATATATATCAATACCGATATATATAGGCAGATCACAAACCGGCTGACGGATCTTTCCCGCGAGCTGTCGGATTGTGCTGCTTCTCTTTCTCGTGTCAACACGGAGCAGGAGGCCGGCGGCACGCTGCCGATCCACCTGGGAAGCCGCCTGTCTTCCATCGGCGAGTCCCTCCCCAGCGGCAGGATCTCCAGCTGCATCCGCGGCCTGCGCCAGACCATCCGCGAGCTGCGCGACCACACCGGCGACATGGCGGACAACATCCGCAAGGCGATGAACCTGTTCGAGGTCGTGGAATCCGAGCTGGCCATGCAGGAGCTGGGCGGGTCCCGTCCTGCGGTCTTCACCGACGGTCAGGGCGCCGACGGCTGCAGCCCGAACCCCACCCCCAACCGCGGCTCCGGCATCCTGGAGACCATCACGGACGGCGATGTGGCCCTGTGCATCGGCGAGGACTTTGCGCAGCTGGTCATCGGCGGCATCCCGATCGCCATGTGCGTGGGCGGACTGCTGAATCCCTCTGCGTTTTCGATGCTCGCGCCGCTGATCGGCGACCCCAGCGCCCTGCGCGAGGCGATCCAGAGCAGCCCTGTGCACAGCCTGGATCAGCTGGTGCCGGACTGGATGTCCATCGGCTCCAGCGGCGAATGGGACCTTGACAGCGACGGCGACGGCGTCAGCCCGCTGGCAGACCGCCTGTCGGTGTTCACCGTCTCCGCGAAGAAGGGCGTTTCTGAAAGCATCTTCTCCTTCGGCGACAGCCGCTCCAACGGCGATGTGACCGCGTCGTGGGATATCGGCCTGGGCAACGGCTCGGCAGAGGCCGGCGCTTCTGCCGGCATCTATGCGACCAAGGTCGGCCCGGACGGCAAGACGACCTACGAGCTCGCCCCCGGTGCGGAGGTGCATGCGGGCGTGTCCGTATCCGTGTTCGAAGCCACCGCTTCGGGCATGTACGAGATCGTGGACGGCGTGGACCTGACCTCGACCGTCACGGCGACGGCCGGTGAGCTTTCTGCGGAGGGCGAGATCAAGATCGGCATCGTGGACGGCGACCTGAACCTGTATGCAGGCGGGGAGCTGGAGGCCATTGCAGGCGAGATCGAGGGCGAGCTGGGCCTGAATGTGATGGGCGTGGACGCTTCGGTCAACGCATCCCTGAACTACGGCATCGGCGGTCATGCGGAGGTCGGCATGGACGACGGCGTGCTGAAGGTGGACATCGGTCTCTCCATCGGCGTCGGCGGCAGCATCGGCTTTGAAGTGGATGTGGCCGGGATGGTGAACAACGCTGCGGACGCCGTCTGTGGCTTCGTCGAGAGCGCATGGAACTTTTTCATGTGATCCCCAAGAAATGAGAACGGGAGGATCCTACTGTGAAGATTGAAGGTCTGCTGCCCCTTGGTTCCGTCGTGCGTCTGGCTGCGGGTGAACACCGGATCATGATCACCGGTTATGGACAGCGCCTGCAGGGGCAGGAAGAAGTGAATGATTACGTCGGCTGCCTGTGGCCGGAGGGACATCAGTCGCCCGACAAGAACTATGTGTTCAACGCCGGGGCGATCGAGGATGTGCTCTTCCTCGGTTTCCAGACAGACGGCCAGAAGATGTTCGTGGCGAAGATGGAGACGGCGCTGGCGGATTACCGCAAGCAGAAGTCTGCGGACTGACCCGGACACAAAAGGACCTGTACCAGATCGCTGTGGTGCGGGTCCTTTTTGCTCCCTCAGTCGCCTGGCGGCGACAGCTCCCTCGGGGAGGGAGCCTTGGGGGGGCGTTTCTTGTGGCGGTGCGGCGCACTCCCTCAGTCGCCTGGCGGCGACAGCTCCCTCGGGGAGGGAGCCTTTTGGTGGTGCGTTTCTTGCGGTGGTGTGGAGCGTGCGGCGCACTCCCTCAGTCAGCCGCAAGCGGCTGCCAGCTCCCTCGGGGAGGGAGCCTTTTTTGCGGTGTGCTTCTTGCGGTGGTGTGGAGTGTGCGGCGCACTCCCTCAGTCGCCTGGCGGCGACAGCTCCCTCGGGGAGGGAGCCTTTTGGCGGTGTGTTTCTTGTGGCGGTGCGGTGCGTGCGGCGCAGACCGGGGGCGTCCGCCAAGCCCGCAGACATAAGACAACGGCTCTGTACCGCATGGATGGTACAGAGCCGTTGCTGTATCCGGATCAGGCGTCTTCCTTGTTGGCGAAGAAGTTGTTCAGCTTCTCCAGGAAGGCAGTGAGCTCGTCGCTCTCGTAGCCCTTGTAGATGATCTCGGAGATGTCCTCATGGTCGAACATGAAGCGCAGATCCTCGCCGAGGTTTCCTTCGGGGTACATGACGCCGATGTAGTCATATTCCTTGCCGCTCTTCACGTCGGTCTGGCGGACGCCGAAGGTCATCAGGCACTTCTCCGCGCCCTTGAGCTTCACGACGGAGCCGATAGGAAGCAGCTGGCGAACATCATTCATCAACATAGGTATATCCTCCTTCAAATTATCAATCCTTGTTTATGCCCAGCGGGCGAAGATGCCCTTGCCGCTGACCAGCCCGCCGACCTTGTCGCCCAGCCAGTCCATGGCGCCGTTCACGGCCTTGCCGATCTTCTTGCCGGCTTCCTTGACGACCTTCTTGCCGCCGTCCCAGATTTCGCCGGCTGCGTGGCCGATGGATTCGGTCAGGGAGCTGCCGTTGCCGATGGTGTGCTTCCACAGCGCATCGACGCCGGTGTAGATGATCGCGCCTGCCGCGCCCACGACGAGGGCGGGTGCGCCCGCGATGCCGGCCGCTGCCAGGCCCGCGCCGACCAGCGCCGTAGTGCCGGCCTTCAGCGCTACGCCTGCGCCGGTCTCGATCGCCCATTCAACAATCGCACGGTCGGTGATCTGACCGCCGAACTCCTCGTAGTTGCTGAAGAAGCTGTCGATGCCGGAGGTGATCCAGCTGACGGGGTTGGCCATGCCGGCCTTGAAGCCGGACTTGAAGTTCTCGCCAAAGGCGGCCCACTTGCCGGCGGTGGACGGGGTCTTCAGGTACGGGCCCAGACCGAACAGGTCCTTCGCCGTGACCTTTTCCAGACCGCGCCACTTGGCGACCGCGCCGCCGATCTTCACGACGGACTTGAGCGTGGTCTTGAGCGTGCCGTCCAGGCCGAGCAGGCTGCTGGCGATCGCTCCGACGATGCCGGCCTTGCTCAGCGCGTCCAGGGCGAGCTTCTTCCAGCTGATGCCGGAGACGCCGGCCTCGACCGAGCCGGGTTCGACGACCGCACCGGCCACGCCCGCGCCGACCGCGGTGCCCCAGGAAGCAGCGGCGCCGCCGCCCGAGGTAAAGGGGCTGGCAGTGCCCGACTGCGTGATGGCAGAGGACAGGGTGTGCTCGGTTTCTTCCACCTCATGAGAGGCCCGCAGGAGGTTCCTGGCGAGCTGGGAGGAGATGGAGTTATAGCGATCCAGCGCGGTGGCGTACTGACGCAGGCAATGCTGGATGCTGGCGCCGCCCACATAATATCCGGACATGGGCAGGCGCAGGGAACGGTTGTAATTGAGCTGGCTGCCGCTGGCACGATCCATGCGGCTGGCGATCCCGCGGACGGTGTTCTGGCAGGAATTGAGCTCACGGCTCAGATTCTGCAGCCTCCGGGCGATCTCCTCCATTGATTCGGTATCCCATCGAATAGTGTTTGCCACAATTGATCCCTCCATTGGCTACATCATATCAGGAAATGCCGTTCCCGGCAACAATTCCCGACGAAACGCAGCTTTTCGGGTGTGAGTGGTTGCAGACGGCGGACGAACGGGGAAAATGGCGGCTCCGGATAGAGATTCGCCGTCTCATTGCGGAAATCCTGCTGTCAATACAGCTCCGGCAGGCGGTCCTTTGTCACCGCCCAGGGGTGGCTGTACATCGCGCGCAGGGCGTCGTTGTCCGTGAAATCCTCGCTCAGGCAGAAGCCGTCGCACCAGGTCATGTAGCTGACCCAGCCGGCCTTTTCATCCGCGAGCGCCTGCGCGGAGGGGATCGTACCGATCTCGCCGATCAGGGCGATCTTGGGCTGGTTGGTGATCCGGCGGAGCTCCTCCAGCTTTTCCACATGCGCGCCGTGGGCATGCGCCGGGGGATACATGTCGCGGGAGATGACGTCCACCACGTCGTCGCCGGGGTAGCAGGCGGGGACGGGGGCGTTCCAGACCCAGATGAGGTTGTTGAGGCGGTGCAGGTTCGTGAAGCGGTCGTACATCAGCCGCCAGAGGCCCTTGACGGTCTCCGGGCCCTTTGCACCCCACCAGAACCAGGTGCCCTCGCTCTCATGGAAGGGCCGCCAGAGGATCGGCACGCCGGCGTCGCAGAAGGGACGCAGCAGACCCGCCATCATGTCCATGTCGGAGAGCAGGGCGCGGTTTTCGGGGGTTCCGTCCACCAGCGCGAGGCTCGCGTCGAAGTCGGTGTTGGCGGTGTAGAAGGCCTTGCTCCGGCCGCCGAGGGGGGAGAACCAGTGCCATGTGAAGGTGACGACGCCCTTTTGCGCCGCCCACTCCCATGCCTGCCGGAGGGTGCCGTAGTTGCCCGCGACCTCCTCCATGCATTCCTCGTCGGTATCCAGGTAGTTGATGTTGGGGGAGTAGGACAGCAGCTCGAAGCCCAGCAGTGCGGGCTGCTTGCCGGTGATCTGCTCGATGTGATGCAGCTCCTCCTGCCCGCGGGTCTTCGTGTGCTGGCCGGTCAGGATGCCCTTGCCCGTCAATTCGCCCAGGTATGCCATCATCCGGTGCACACAGGGCAGCGCGTTCGGGTTGCTGGGCGTGGTGATCCGTTCCATGGGATGTCCTCCTTGGTGCGGAATGTGATGGTTGTGAGAACGCTGCCACCAGTATAGCACAGATGCGGGCGGAATGCCATATGTATCTTTGCAGGAAGCCCTGTTTGTTCATTCGGTCAGCGGGATCCGGGCAGCCAGCTGCACGCCGTGGTACAAAGGAAGAATTCCCGGTGCCGGCTATTGAACGCCGGATGATCGTATGATAGAATTTGAAGTGAACGACCGGCTTTTCTTGCCGGACGCGGTCTTTTTGCGAAAATAGGCGGACTGCAACCGCCGGTTGCGGGATTTCCAGCCCTCGTAGGCAGTGTTTTCAGCGCGGATATGCTATGCTGAACATGCCTTGAGGCAGAAAGGAGCATAATGATGAAGCTGAATGAGAAGATCTACCATTGCCGCAAAAAGGCGGGCTATTCGCAGGAGGCGCTGGCGGAAAAGATCGGCGTGAGCCGTCAGGCGATCTCGAAATGGGAGACGGGCGAGGCGGCTCCGGAGATCAGCAAGCTGCCGCTGCTGGCGAAGACCTTCGGCGTGACGGCGGACTGGCTGCTGTCGGAGGAGGATGCTCCGGAGAGCGACGCGCCGGAGGAGCCTGCCGCCCCGGGCGGGCACCCCTACGCACCCTGCGGCGGGAGCGCCCGTCAGCTCCCGGACTGGGTGGACCATCTGCCCGGCTTTCTGGGGCGGCTGATCCGTCAGTACGGCTGGATCGTCGGGGTGCGCATGGCCATCGGCGGCGCGCTGTTCGCGGCGATGGGCCTTGTGGGAAAGGCAATGTTCCGTTCGATCGGCGGTCTGGGGAGCGGGATGGGCAGCGGACCGATGCATGGCATATCCGGCGGGATCACGGCCTATGACAACGCCGGCAACGTGATCGACATCGGCGATCTTGGCCTGAGCGCCGCAGACCTGGGGATCGGCAGCCCCTTCGGCTTCGGCGTGAGCAGCGCCTACGGGGTCAGCGACGGCATGGCGGTGATGCAGCCGGCGATGATCCTGTGCAATTTCATCATCGGCGTGGGCGTGGTGCTGCTGGTCGGCGGCGCTGTGCTGGCGTGGTATCTGAAGAAGAAGGGCGAGGCGCAGTAAACCGGAAAAATCAGGAATAGCAGGCTGCGTGTTGACAATTTTCGCTAATATGAATATAATATGAACAACAACTTTCTGGAGGTTATTGAATATGCTGAAGACGAATCGCAGCCTGCTGGTCTATATCCTGCTGAACATCGTGACGCTGGGCATTTACAGCCTGTTCTTCTATCATGGCCTGGCGCAGGACGTGAACGCTGCCTGCCAGAGCGACGGCAAGCACACCAAGGGCCTGCTGGCGTACATCGTGTTCTCCCTGCTGACCTGCGGCATCTATGCTCTCGTGTGGCATTACGGCGTGTGTGAGCGCATTGCCTTTGGCTGCAGCCGCCGCGGTGTGCCCTGCTCTGTGGACGGCGGCAAGTTCCTGCTGTGGTACCTGCTGGGCTCCATGCTGTGCGGCCTGGGCCCCTTCATCGCGCTGCACCTGATGATGTCCAACATGAACACCCTGTGCTCCGCCTACAACGCCAACCCCAACAGCGGCGCCGGCTACGGTGCCAACCCCGTGATCAACGTCAACATCAACCGCTGATCTGACAACGTGCTTTCACCCTCCTGCCCGGCGTGGCGGGAGGGTTTCTGCATGCCCGGGGAATGGGTGTGCGTCGGCTTTACAGACGGATGCGGCTGGTGTATAATGAATGTATGAAGATGGATACAGGAGGGCTTTCGGTATGCGGAAGGAAGAAGAACTGCGCGTTTATGGCGATCCGGCGCTCTATTCTCCCGGCACGGCGATGATCATGGCGCAGCGGCAGATCGACCGCGGCGTGGAAAGCGGCAAGGCGCGGGTGGATACGGCGGCGGACGGCACGACCGTCGTGACATGGACGCCCACGGGCAAGTGGTTCATTCCGGGCGAAGCGCCGCGCAGGACGGCGATGCTCGGCGCGGTCTGCGGCGACGTCGTCGGCTCCATCTATGAATGGCACAACATCAGCCGCAAGCTCCAGCCGGAGGAGATGATCAGCGCCCGCTCCCGCTTCACGGATGACACGGTGATGACCTGTGCCGTGGCGCAGGGCTTGCAAAAAGGGCTGAGCCAGCTCCCGGCGGACTGGATGCAGCATCCCGGCGCGCGGGAGCAGCTGCTGGCGTCGGTGCAGGAGCATGTCCACCGGTTCGGCAACCGCTACCCGAAGGCGGGCTACGGCGGTCGGTTCCGCGCGTGGCTCGCTTCGGAGGATCCGCAGCCCTACAACAGCTGGGCGAACGGCTCTGCCATGCGCGCGTCCTATCCCGGCTGGGCGGCGCGTTCGCTGGAGGAGGCGGAGAAGCTGGCGGAGATCTCCTCCAGCGTCACCCATGACCATCCCGAGGGCATCAAGGGCGCGGTGGTGATCGCGGGGTGCATCTACCTCCTGCGCACCGGCGCGGACAAGGCGGCCGTGCGGGAATATGCCGCGCGCTTCTACGACCTGAACTTCACGCTGGATGAGATCCGCCCGACGTACAAGTTCGACGTCTCCTGCGCCGGATCTGTGCCGCAGGCGATCTGCGCGTTCCTGGAGAACGACAGCTTCACCGATGTGATCGCCAGCGCCATCTCCATCGGCGGCGACTCCGACACCATTGCCGCCATGGCGGGCAGCCTTGCCGAGGTGGTATACCCCATCCCGGAGGAGCTGCGCGGCCGCGTGCTCGACCGGCTCGACGGCTTCCTGCTGGGCGCGCTCGTTGACGCGGTGGACTTCATCGCGGACCGTGTCCCGTACTGATCGAGGCAGAAAAATGCCCCGTTCTCCTGCAGCCTGTGCGGAGAGCGGGGCTTCTTCCATTGTCCGGGAGAAATGGGCGTATGTGTGTTCAGGCCTCCTCCGCATACACCTCGTCCAGCAATGCGGCGAGGTTGTCCTCGGAGTACTCGATCTCGGCGGAGTACATGCGGGCGTATTCCGCGCAGTCTTCGAGGGTGCAGCGGCCGTGCTGCGCGGCGTGCACGGCGCACAGGCGCATCAGCAGCGTCACGGACAGCGCGGTGAGCTTCACCCGGCCTTCGCTGTCGCCGTCCTCCAGCGTGCCGGGATAATGGCGGTACAGCAGGTACACGGCGAACTGCTCGAAGGCAGTCTCCAGCGCGGCGGGCGGTTGCGCGTCCGGATGGGCGGACAGGCTGTCCAGCACCCCGTCCCATGCCGGGTCAAGGCGTTCCAGGTCACGGTAGATCTCCGCCCATTCCGCGATCGTGCGCCGGGGGAGGCTTGTCTGCGCCGTGTCCGTCAGGCGCTGCAGGCGTTCCGTGACGGGGACGCTCCGGTCCTGCATGATCGCGATCAGCAGACCGCGCATGCGCAGCACCGCCAGCTCCTCATCGTCCGGCTCCTCCTGCACGCCGTCGTCTTCCAGCGTGATCAGGGTCATCGGCTCCTCCCGGGAGAGGATCAGGCGCGCCGCCTCCTCGCAGCACAGGCCCAGGCCGATCTCCGTCCGGTCGGTGTAGAAATTGCGGAACCGCGGATGATCGGCGCAGATCTGGCACAGGGCTTCCTCGCCGAGGGCTGTGATCAGGTCGCACAGGCCGCTTTGGTTCAGCATCGGGCAGCGCTCGTCCGGGCCGAGGCGGAAGCAGGGCGCATCGCCGCTGTCGTCGATGGCCGCGTTCAGGCGCTCCCCGAAGGCGCCGGGGACGCTGCGGTACATCTCCCGCTTGTCCGGATCCACGTCGATCTCCCAGCCGATGCAGCAGGAGTGGCGGCATCTGTCCGCGATGCAGCGAAACAGGGGGTAGCAATCGGGAGCGATCAGCCTCATGCCATCGCCTCCGCAAGGGATGCGGCGAAGGCGCGCACGGTCACGTCCTCCGCGTCCTCCCACAGCCGGGCGGTCAGGTGCGGCACGCCCTCCTCCTCCCAGAGGATGCACAGCCGCTGACAGCGCTCGGTGTTGTCGATCATCTGCACGACCGGCGCGGCGCAGGGCGTGTTCTCGCAGTGCGCCGTCTGGAGGATGCGGTACCAGGCGGGGGTGGTGCAGTCCTCCTTCACGAAGCCCTCCAGCCACGGGTGCTGCGCGTCCACGCACAGGCCGAGGGTGCCGACCGGCAGGGGCTTGCCCATGCTCTGGGAGATGCTGCGGAACATCGGATAGCACCAGAAATCGCTGGCGTAGGCGGCGGGGAGCTTGCCCTTGCAGTCCGGGATGACGATGGCGGGCATGCCGCAGGCTTTGGCTTCCGCGACGCTGCGGACGAATCGGATCCGCTTCTCTCCCGAAACGATACCATCCTTTGTGATCTGCACGTTCTTCTGCGGGAAAATCCACAGGGGGTAGGTATTGTGAGTGCCATCCTCCAGCGTCAGGCGGACGGTGAGGCGGACGGGCCGGTCGGAATGCGTCCAGACCTGCCCGAAGCATACCTCGGTTTTCCGGCTGAGGCGGCGGCCGGTCTCCTGGACGGGAACGGTTGCGACGGCCAGCAGGCTTTCGCCGTCCAGCAGCTCGCAGCAGACGGCGCTGTGCCGGCGGCGGGGATCGCACTCGGATACCTGCACGGAGAAGGTCAGCTCGTCGCCCTCTGCGAGGACGAAGCGCTCAAAGCAGCCCAGCACCACCGTCGATGCGCAGAACTGTCGCCACTGGGCAGGGGTGATCAGCCCCTTGGATTCCATGAAGGCGTTCAGCACGCCCACCAGCGCCGTGCCCTGGCCGGTGAAGTCCTGCAGGTCCAGGAGCTGGAAGCCGCTGAGCTCGGAGGTGCGCAGGAAGGTCTCGATCTCCCGGCGGTAGCAGTCGATGGCCAGCTGGCCCGCCGCGCGGAAGAAGCGCTCATGGTCCTCCCAGAGCCCCGCTGCCTGCAGCCGCTCGCGGAACACCTCGAAGCTGCGGGCCTTGAGCGGGCCGGTGTAGCGGTCGATCTCGTTGAAGTCGGGGTAGAACTCATACTGGCCGACCTCGTGGCTGATGACGGGCACCTGGGGGATGAAGGCCTGCGCCGACTGGGCGTCGACCTCCTTGACGCCGGTGCCGTACTGGATCTGGATCTTGCCGGTCTTGCCGGACGCGCCGGACATGACCTCCGGGGCGATCATCCGGTCGTAGTCGGAGACGGATTCCGGCTCCGTCACCTGCACGATGCCCTGCGGCGCGTCGCACATGGCGTAGCTGCCGCGGATGAGGCGGTCGCCGGAGAGGCGCACGCCCACGAAGACGTCCTCCTCCTGCAGCACCTCCGGCACCCACTGGAAGTTGTTCGCGCCGGAAATGTAGAGCTTGTCCGGGTCGAAGCGGCGGTATGCCGCCAGCATCCGGTTCAGCTCCTTCTTCGAGCCCCACAGCTCGTTGCCCATGGACATGAACACGAAGGAGGGGTGATGGCCGAATTCGCCCAGCATTCGCAGGCCCTCGCCGAAGAGGAAGGTGTTCTCGGCCGCGTCGTATCCCTCCTCGCCCTCCTCGCGGATGGTACCCCAGAAGGGCAGCTCCGGGGACATGACGATGCCCAGCTCGTCTGCGGCGGTGAAGGCGGCGTCCGGCGGGCAGCAGGTGTGGAAACGGTAGTGGTTGACGCCGTAGTCCTTCGCCGTCTGCAGCACCCTGCGCCAGCTGTCCACGTCCGTGGGCGCATAGCCGGTCCGGGGGAAGATGAGGCCGTCGTGCTTGCCGCGCAGGAACACCTCGCGCCCGTTGCACAGGAGGCTTCGGCCCTTTGTTTCAAATTTGCGCAGACCGAAGGTGGTTTCGTATACGTCGCCCTCCACGTCGATGGTGAGGGTGTGCAGGTTCGGCTCGAACTCGTCCCAGAGGGCCTCGCTGCCCGTGAGAGGGAGCGTTCCCTCCAGCGCCTGGCCGTGAATGGGGATCAGCTGCTCCATCTGACCGGGCAGGCCGACGGAGGCGAAGCCGCTGTGCTCGCCCGTCACACAGGCGCGCAGGCGTATTCTGCCCCCGGGAATGTCCGGGAAGACCTGGATGCCGGTGACGATGCACTTGCCCACCGTCAGGCTGATCTCGCCCGTGATACCGTTCCAGTTGCTCTGGGTGTCCTGGCTGGTCAGGTGGCCGCCGCGGGTGGGGTAGTCCGTGTTGTCCACGCGAATGACGAGGGTGTGCACGCCTGCCGCCAGGCCGGGCAGGAAATACAGATGGGGCGCGCACAGGGAGCAGTGGCTGCCGACCTCCTTGCCGTCGAGCCACACGGTCGTCTTGCGGGTGCGCTCCAGCCGCAGGAGGACGGCCATGTCCTGCCAGTCTCCGGCCTCAAAGGTGCGCGTGAACCACGCATAGCCCTCGAACTTGTGCGCATCGGTGAGGAAATAGGTCTCCCGGGCGGGATTCTCCGGGCCGAGACCGGCGGCGGAGGTCGTGCCGGGGAGCGTCATGGCGTCGGGATAGGCGGCGGGAAGCCCCGGCTGCTTCTCTGCGTCCAGATATACCTGCCACAGGCCGGAAAGGTCGATCTTCTGCATGCTCGTATCCTCCCATCGGAATGTCGGATTGCTGCCTTCCATTATAGCGGGCTGCGGCGCATTTTTCAATCCGGCAAAGCGGCAGGCGAGGAATTTTGCCTGAAGGGCGCTGTCAGGGACAAAATTTGATTTTCTGTTCATATTCGGTTGAAAATTCGGGTGTAGTATTTATAATATAGGTTGGGCTATGCCCGCCTGAAACAGGGAGGAATGGACGTTTATGGGTTTTTTGACAAGGCTTCAGATGGCGATGGCGCGCTTCATGACCGGCCGCAACGGCATGGACAATATCAGCTGGCATGCCATGCGCGGATGCATCGCTCTGCTGGTGATCAATATTTTCCTGCGCAGCCCGGTCCTGGAACTGCTGGGCAACGCGCTGCTGGTCTACGCGCTCTTCCGCATCCTCAGCCGCAACATCGCCAAACGGCAGGCGGAGAACGCCCGCTACATCGTCTTCTTTGAGAAGGCGTCCAAGGAAGTGAAGCAGTTCTTCCTGCGCCTCAAGGGCATGAAGACCTACAAGTATTTCCGCTGCCCGGGCTGCCGCAACCGCCTGCGCATGAAGCGCGGCTCCGGGGAGCGGAGCATCACCTGCCCGGTGTGCCGCCACCAGTTCACCCAGAGGGCGTGACGGCATGTTCGGCTATGTACGACCGGATCTGAACAGCCTGACCGAGCAGGAGCGGCAGCGCTACCGGGCACATTACTGCGGGCTGTGCCACGCCCTGGGCCGGCGGCACGGACAGCTGGCCCGGATGGCGCTGACCTTCGACCTGACGTTCCTGACGATGTTCCTTGGCTCCCTGTACGAGCCGGAGGAGCATTCCGGCATGGGGCGCTGCCTGCCCCATCCGCGCAGACCGCATCCATGGGCGACGTCCTCCGTCACCGATTATGCGGCGGACATGACCATCGCCCTGACGTACCACAAGTGCCGGGACGACTGGCAGGACGACCGCAGCGTACCGGCGGCGGCCTTTGCGGCGCTGCTGAGGAAGCGGTACGAGGCCGTGAAGGCGCAGTGGCCGCGGCAGTGCGGGGCGATCGAGCAGGCGATGGCTGAGCAGGCGGACATCGAGCGCCGCCGGGACGAAACGCCCGACGCTGCGCCCAACTGCTTCGGACGGCTGATGGCGGCGCTTTTCGTGATGCAGGAGGATTTCTGGTCCGGAGCGCTGGGGGCCTTCGGGTATTCGCTGGGCCGGTTCATCTACATGCTCGATGCGGTCTGCGATGCGGAGAAGGACCGCAAATCCGGCAGCTACAACCCGGTCGTCCTGATGGACAAGCGGCCGGAGGAAATGCGCGGGATCCTCGAGAACCTGCTGGGGGACGCGTCGGTGGCCTTCGAGCGTCTGCCGCTGGTCGAGGATGAAGGGATCCTGCGCAACATCCTGTATTCCGGTCTGTGGCAGGGCTACAACGAGCATCTGCACAGGCTGGAGAAGAAGGCCGGCGATTCCGGCATGAAGAACGAGGAACGGGAAGAAGGGCTGGCAGCAGGCGGCGAGGAAGCCTGCGCGGGCCCGGGAAAGGAGGTGGACGGCCGTGGTGACCAATCCCCATCAGCTGCTGGGCGTGTCTGAAAACGCCACGCAGGACGAGATCAAGCGCGCCTATCGCCGCAAGGCGAAGGAGTGCCATCCCGACCTGCATCCGGGCGACCCCGACGCCGCCCGCAAGATGAACGAGCTGAACGAGGCGTATGACATGCTCATGAACCCGGAGAAGTACGCCCGCCGTCAGCAGCAGCAGAATCCCTACGGAAGCAATCCCTACGGCGGCAATCCCTACGGGCAGTCCGGTTCCTACGGACAGTCCGGTTCCTATGGGCAGTCCGGCGGCTACAACCCCTACGGGCAGCGCCAGCAGGGCAATCCCTATCAGCAATATGGCGGACAGGGCGGCTACAACCGGGGCGGCTGGCAGAGCGATTTCGGCGGCTTCGGCTTCGAGGATCTTTTCGGATTCGGCGGCTATCAAAACTATCAGGCCGCGCCGCCCACCGAGCAGCCCGGCGACCCGGAGCTGGTGCGCCAGGCTATCCGCGACATTCAGCAGCGTTCCTACCAGTCGGCGCTGGCCCATCTTCAAAACGTCGTCAGCGCCCAGCGCAACGCCCGCTGGTACTATCTCTCCGGCGTGGCCAACCACGGCGCGGGCAACACCATCCAGGCGACCGAGCACATGACCCGTGCCTGCCAGATGGACCCCAACAACGGCACCTACCGCGCCCTCCTCAACCAGTACCGCCAGGCCGGCCAGACCTACACCGCCAACGGCCAGGGCTACACCCGCAGCATCTTCGACCCCAACATGCTCTGCTACCTCTGCTGCATGATGCAGCTCTGCTGCCCCGGCAGCGGCTACATCTGCTGCTAAGACTTCGTCTTTTTTCGCGCGAAGGGGTTGAGCGCCTTCGGGCATGGGCTGAGTCGCGTGTTTGTAAGGCAGCGTTGAGCGTCGCACGGGGGGGCTTCGCCCCCGTTTTCGCGCGAAGGGGTTGAGTGCCTTCGGTTGGGGGCTGAGTCGCGAGTTTGTTTGGCATGGTTGAGCGTCGCACGGGGCGTGACAGACGCCCCGCGCGGGCACGGCTCGCGACAGGCGAGCCGCGCTGGAGTTGACTTGCAGCGTTCAAGGGGGGCTTCGCCCCCGATTTCGCGCGATGGGGCTGAGCGCCTTCGGTTGGGGGCTGAGTCGCGTGTTTGTAAGGCAGTGTTGAGCGTCGCACGGGCGTGACAGACGCCCCGCGCTGGAGTTGACTTGCAGCGTTCAAGGGGGCTTCGCCTTGTTTGATCATTATTTTTCCTGAGCCATTTTCCGAAAGGACCAGATTTTTATGAGCAAAGTCATCGGCATCGACCTGGGTACCACCAACAGCTGCGTCGCCGTCGTGGAGGGCGGCGTGGCGACGATCATTCCCAATGACAAGGGCGAGCGCACCACGCCCTCGGTCGTGGCGTTCACCGACAGCGGCGAGCGCCTCGTGGGCAGCGCGGCCCGGCGGCAGGCGGCCGTCAATGCCAGCCGCACCGTCGCCTCCATCAAGCGCCACATGGGTACCGACTGGCGCAGGGAGCTGGGCGGCAAGACCTACAACCCGCAGGAGATCAGCGCGATGATCCTCCGCAAGCTCCGCGAGGATGCGGAAAGCTACCTGGGCGAAAAGGTCACCGACGCGGTCATCACCGTCCCGGCCTATTTCAACGACATCCAGCGCCAGGCCACCAAGGACGCCGGCCGCATTGCCGGGCTGAACGTCCTGCGCATCATCAACGAGCCGACCTCCGCTGCCCTCGCCTACGGCCTGAACAACGGCGCGGCCCAGAAGATCATGGTCTACGACCTGGGCGGCGGCACCTTTGACGTGTCCATCATCGAGATCGGCGAGGGCGTGATCGAGGTCCTGGCCACCTCCGGCGACAACCATCTGGGCGGCGACGACTTCGACGAGCGCATCGTCCGCCATATCTGCGGCGAGTTCATGAAGACCACCCGTGCTGACCTGAGCCGCGACCCGGCGGCGATGGTGCGCGTGAAGGAGGCGGCTGAGCAGGCCAAGAAGGAGCTCTCCACGAGCGAAATGGCCGCCATCTCCCTGCCCTTCATCACGCAGGTGAACGGCCAGCCCCAGCATCTGGACATGACGCTGACCCGCGCAAAGTTCAACGAGCTGACCCGCGACCTCGTGGACCGCACGGAGGGCCCCGTGCGCGCCGCGCTGAACGACGCGGGCATCGCGCCCAGCGAGCTGGGCAGGGTGCTGCTGGTGGGCGGCTCTACCCGCATCCCTGCCGTGCAGGAGAAGGTGCGCGCCATCACCGGCATGCAGCCCTCCAAGAACATCAACCCCGACGAGTGCGTCGCGCAGGGCGCGGCCATTCAGGGCGATACCCTCGGGACCTCCGGCAGCACCGCGCTGACCAACTCCACCGGCATCCTGCTGCTGGACGTGACGCCCCTGTCCCTGGCGATCGAGACGGTGGGCGGCGTGGCGACCCGCGTGGTCGAGCGCAATTCGACCCTGCCGGTGCATTATTCGCAGGTCTTCACCACCGCCGGCATGTTCCAGGGGACGGTCGAGATCCACGTGCTGCAGGGCGAGCGCCCCATGGCAAAGGACAACAAGACCATCGGCAAGTTCAAATTGAAGGGGATCCGCAAGGCCATGGCGGGCGTGCCGAAGATCGAGGTCACCTTCGACATTGACGTCAACGGCATCCTCACCGTTTCCGCCCGCGACCAGGACACCGGCGCAAACCAGTCCATCACCATCACTGCGAACGAAAAGATGTCCGAAAGCGAGATCCAGCAGGCCATCCGCGACGCGGAGCAGTACGCCGTGCAGGACGGCTTCCGCCGCGACCTGATGCAGACCGTCAACGAGGCGCAGTCCCTGTGCAATCAGGTGACGACGGCGATGGCAAAGGCGGGCAAGCAGCTGGAAAAGGAAGAAAAGAAGCGCGTCAAGGACGATGAAGCCGCCCTGCGCCGCCTCCTCTCCAAAGCCAAGCCCGACAAGATGACCGAGCAGGACCTCGCCGCCATCAAGGCCGCCATGGAGCAGCTCCGCGGCACCAGCATCCATGTGATCCACATTGCCAACAATATGGGCGCTGAGTAATCCGGCGATACGCTGCGAAAGTGCTTGCCCGGAGACGGGGGTTATGGTATAATGCTGCTGACAGATTTCTGGTACGCCAGATAAAGCACAGGAGGAATAACCATGAAGAAGCTCGTTTCCGTTCTTCTCGTCCTGATGATGCTGCTCGCCGGCAGCGCTGCCTTCGCTGAGTCGTCCTTCTCCTTCCGCGGCGGCCTCCACTGGGGCATGACCCTGGAAGAGCTCATCGCGGTCGAGGGCGTGCAGCCTGCCAGCACCGAGGAGTATACCTACCACATCACCAAGGCTGTTTTCGAGAACATGACCGTCAGCAGCTACAACTGCACGATCACCTACTGGTTCGTGGACGGCGGCCTGGCCCAGTCCGAGATCCTGCTGGACCGCGGCTGGAACCACCTGGACTTCAAGGTGCCCCAGACCGTGACCGACCTGAGCAACGCGCTGGCCTATGCCTACGGCGAGGCGGCTGACATGAACGCCGAGGCCGACCCCAAGCTGCTCACCGCCTACGAGGCGATCCTGGACGGCAAGCCCACCAGCGGCTTCGACTTCTCCATCAACTACGATCAGCTCTACTGCTACTGGCTGCCCGCGGCGGATTCTGCCATCGCCATCGCCGGCCATGACGACGCCCTGTTCCTGCACTATGTCAACGTTGACATCGACTGGGTGAACGCGCTGAACGAGGCCGCCCCCGTCATCACTCCCGTTCCCAACACCTTCGGTCTGTAATGACCTGATCTGACCTGTTGCCTCGGGCGGCTTTCTCCAAGCGGGGAAGGCCGCCTTTCCTGTAAACGACGCCGCATGCATGGAGGTATTCCCATGAGCTATATGACCCGTGAAGTGAAGCTCGGCGCCCTGACCCTGGGCGGAAAGAACCCGGTCTGGGTGCAGTCGATGACCAACACCGATACCCGCGACGCGCAGGCGACCCTTGCGCAGATCCGCGCGCTGGCGGAGGCGGGCTGCGATATCGTCCGCTGCTCCGTCTATGACGAGGACTGCGCAAAGGCTGTCCGCACGCTGGTGGACGGCTCCCCGGTGCCGCTGGTGGCGGATATCCATTTCAATCACCGCCTGGCCATCGCGGCGGCGGAAAACGGCATCCACAAGCTGCGCATCAACCCCGGCAACATCGGCGGCGAGCAGAACGTCCGCGAGCTGGCGGCGGCGGCAAAGGCGCATCATATCCCGATCCGCATCGGCGTGAACACCGGCTCCATCGAGAAGGAGATCCTGCACAAGTACGGCGGCCCCTGCGCCGAGGGTCTGGTGGAGAGCGCCCTGAACCACGCCCGGATGCTGGAGAAGGTCGGCTTTGAGGATATCGTGCTGTCCATGAAGGCCAGCGACGTCCGCCTGACCATCGACACCTACCAGCTGGCGGCGCAGAAGTGCGATTATCCGCTGCACGTGGGCGTGACGGAGGCCGGACTGCCCGGGCAGGGGACGATCAAGAGCGCCATCGGCATCGGCGCGCTGCTGGCACAGGGCATCGGCAACACCATCCGCGTGAGCCTGACCGGCTCGCCCATCCCGGAGGGCAAGGCGGCGTGGGACATCCTGCGCGCGCTGAACCTGCGGACCCAGGGTGTTCAGCTGGTGAGCTGCCCGACCTGCGGCCGGACCTGCATCGACGTGGCGGGCATTGCCGCGCGGGTGGAGGAGGAGCTGAAGGACATCACGGTGCCGCTGAAGGTTGCGGTGATGGGATGCGTGGTGAACGGCCCGGGTGAAGCGCGGGAAGCGGATGTGGGCATGGCTGGCGGCAAGAAGGGCGGCGTGCTGTTTATCAAGGGACAGGAGCCGATCAAGGTGGAGGACAATCTGGCGGAGGAGCTGATCCGCACCGCCCGCCGCATTGCCGACCTCAAGCGGGGTTAAGACACCCCCAAGGAAGCGGAAAAAACGGGTCAAGGGGTGAAACCCCTTGCGGGGTGCAGGGCCGCGGAGGCCCTGCCCGTCGGAGACCCCTGCGCCCGCAGGCGCACAGCCCCTTTACGCCTTTGATCGATCCTCCGGATCGATCAAACAGTTCACACATCCCCCAAGGAAGCGGAAAAACGGGTCAAGGGGTGAAACCCCTTGCAGGGTGCAGAGCTGCGGCGCCCCTCCCCGTCGGAGACCGGAGCCCGGCTGGCAGCCCCTGCGCCCGCAGGCGCAAACAAGCACGCGCCTTTCACGAATCCAAAGGATTCGTAGAAACAGCCTGCGTCCCCCAAAAAAGGAAGCGGCACAAACGCCCCAATCCCTCCCGCAAGAAACAAAAACCAGTCACCCCCGCAAGCCGGACAAAGCGTCTGGCTTGCAGCTTTATACAGCATTCGCAGGGCGCTGCATGCAGGCTGCGCGCGGGACGGCAGAAGAGAACACCCGAAACGAAGGAGGATACAGAGATGGATCTGACGATCAAGACCCTGGAGGCATACCTGTTTCACCTGTATGGAAGGCAGGGGAATGAACAGGGGCTGTTCATGAAGCTGATCGAGGAGATCGGCGAGGTGGCGGAGATCCTGAATATGCGTTCGGGCGCGAAGGCGGCAAGCGGCGAGGACATGCAGTCCGATCTGGCCAAGGAGCTGGCGGACGTCGTCCATTATGCGGTCGCCATCGCGGCGGTGAACGGGATCGACCTGAGCGAAACGATCATCAGCAAGGACCGGAAGGCGTCGGCCAAGTATCACCATGACGTCGATCTGGAGACGTTTATGCGCCGGGAGAGCGCCGGGTGAGGAGCGCTCCGGGGAGGGTGTCCCGGTGGGCGAAATGCCGGCGCGCCCTTGCCCTGCGGCGATAAAAGTGGTACAATAGCACCTGATCAAATGAACAGGAGAAATACGATGGAAAAGGAAGCAAGGACCCTGTCAACCGGAACGCTGATCCGGCGTTTCATGCCTTACTTCAGCAAGCATAAGAAGACCCTCGTCTTCGACCTGCTCTGTGCGCTGCTGACCACGGTGTGCGAGCTGGTGCTGCCGATGATCGTGTCGGAGATCACCGGGCGCGCCGATGCGGATTATACGAGCCTGACGGTGCCCTTCGTGCTGACGCTGGGCGGCGTGTATATCCTGCTGCGCGTCATTGATGCGGCGGCGAATTACTTCATGCAGTCCGTGGGCCACATCATGGGCTCGAAGATGGAAACGGACATGCGCGGCGACCTGTTCCACCACCTGCAGAAGCTGTCCTTCGGGTACTACTCGGAGGCGAAGGTGGGGCAAATTATGGCGCGCATCACCTCCGACCTGTTCCAGGTGACGGAGTTCGCGCACCACTGCCCGGAGGAGTTCCTGATCGCGGGCGTGAAGATCATCGTGTCCTTTACCGTCCTGTGCACGAAGAACCTGCCGCTGACGCTGCTGATGTTCGCGGTGCTGCCCTTCATGCTGGTTTTCGCCAAGCACTTCAACAGCAAGATGCGCACCATCTTCAAGGAGCGCAACAAGCAGGTGGGCGAGATCAACGCGCAGGTGGAGGACAGCCTGCTGGGCGTGCGCGTGGTGAAGTCCTTCGCCAACGAGGACATCGAGGAGGAGAAGTTCCGCAAGGGGAATCTTCGATTCCTGGATCTGAAAGCTGAGTCTTATAAGGTCATGGCCCAGTTCGGCACCTCCAACCGCATCTTTGACGGCCTGATGTACATCGTGCTGGTCTGCGCGGGCGCGCTGCTGATGGCGCAGGGCCCGGAGGTGCTGTCCATCGCGGACTTCACGGCGTATCTGCTGTATGCGACGGTGCTGCTGAACTCCATCCGCCGCATCGTTGAATTCACCGAGCAGTTCCAGCAGGGCATGACGGGCATCGACCGCTTCTTCGAGGTGCTGGACGCGCCCATCGACATCCTGGACGCGCCGGACGCGAAGACGCTGACGGGCGTGAAGGGCGAGGTCACCTTTGAGGACGTTTCCTTCCATTACGGCGACGACGAGACCGAGGTGCTGCACGGGCTGAACCTGCACGTCACCCCGGGCCAGTCCATCGCGCTGGTAGGCCCCAGCGGAGCCGGCAAGACGACCCTGTGCAACCTGCTGCCCCGCTTCTACGACGTGACCGGCGGCCGCATCCTCATCGACGGGCAGGACATCCGCACCCTGACGCAGAAGAGCCTGCGCGAGGCCATCGGCGTGGTGCAGCAGGATGTGTACCTCTTTGCCGGCACGGTGATGGAGAACATCCTCTACGGCAAGCCCGGCGCGTCCCCGGAGGACGTGATCGAGGCGGCGAAGCTGGCTGGTGCGCATGAGTTCATCTCCGCCTTGCCCGACGGCTACGACACCTATGTCGGCGAGCGCGGCGTGCGCCTCTCCGGCGGCCAGAAGCAGCGCATTTCCATTGCCCGCGTGTTCCTGAAGAACCCGCCCATCCTGGTGCTGGACGAGGCGACCTCCGCGCTGGACAACGAGTCGGAGCACATCGTGCAGCAGAGCCTGGAGAAGCTCGCCAAGGGCCGCACCGTCTTCACCATCGCCCACCGCCTGACCACCATCAAGGGCGCGGACGTCATCTGGGTGCTGACCGAGAACGGCGTGGAGGAGATGGGCGACCACGAGACGCTGATCAAAAAAGGCGGGATTTACGCCGGGCTGTATGCCATGTATACTACGGACAGGTAAACGCATAGGCCCATCGGCCCGCTCCCGGCATTCCGTAGGGGCGAGCATTGCTCGCCTTGCACCGTTAAAGGAAGCGGCACGGATTGCCCATGCATTCCGTAGGGGCGGCTATCAGCCGCCCCTGCAAGGATGATTCCATTCTGCATTCCACATTCTCAGAAGGAGGCTCTCCCCCATGCTTCATCTTATCAAAGCTACCCCTGCTGATTTCCGTGCCGTCTGCGCGCTCTATGAATCCGCCTGCAACGCGATGCAGGCCGCCGGCAATGGCCAGTGGCGCTGGGGCGAATACCCCAACGAGACCTTCCTGCAGGAGAGCCTGGACGCAGGCACGCTCTACATCGCCCGCGTGGAAGACGCGCTCCTGTGCGCCGTGACCATCGACACGAATTTCGACCCCGAGTACGCCGGCGTGAACTGGCTCTTCGGCGTGAAGCCCGGCGCGTTCCACCGTCTGGTTATCGCGCCCGATCAGCAGGGCAGGGGTCTTGGCGCGCAGGCGGTGGAGGCGGTGTGCGAGGTGCTGCGGGAGCAGGGCTGCGACGCGCTGCGCATCGATACCTATTGCGAGAATGCCGCCGCGCAGAAGCTCTACAGCCGCATCGGCATGCGCAAGGCGGGTGAGGTGACCTTCTTCCACCGGGAGAAGCCCTTCTTCTGCTACGAGAAGCCCCTGACGGCGGAAACGCCCCTGCTGCCCCTGACGATGCATCCCGCCTTCCGCGGCGGCAAGCTGACCCCCTGGGGCGGCGAGA
>SVGU01000132.1 GCA_015056155.1 Clostridiales bacterium | reverse complement strand
GCTGGCCGCACTCAGCGCAGATGGCGTCAAACATCTCGCGGGGAGCACCGGCAGCGGGGCGGCTGGCCTTGCGCGCCTGACGGCAGTTACGGCAGCGGGTGGGCTCGTTCTGGAAGCCCTTCTCAGCGTAGAACTCCTGCTCACCGGCGGAGAACACGAACTCGTTGCCACAGTCTTTGCATACCAGCGTCTTGTCTTCGTACATGGTTATGGAACCCCCTGAAAAATTGAAATAGGCAAATCTTCGGCTGACCTGGTTTTTGACCCCACACTCGCCATCTGGGAGGTAGCTCTGCGCCATCGCGCCCTCACGCACTCCTCTCAGGGTGGACTTCGTCCCCCTGGATGGTCTTACTTCTAAACCGCACCATGCTCACCGGCGCTTTGGCCGGGTTACGTGGACCGCTTTGCCTGCGACTGGCATCGGCTTGCAACCACAGACCCGAAGATTCAACCGCGCCTATTATATCCGAAAAAAGGCAGAATATCAAGCGTCAAATCGGTCATTTCACGCAAAAAGTACAGCATTTTACTAAAATTACCTCAGTTATTTATCATTCAAGTGGATTTTGCTCAATATACGGTGATCAATACCAGTTCCGGACGGTTAAAGACCCGCGGTACGCACCACTGCGCCTGTGTGGAAAGTCCACGGCTGACGACCATCGTCGTGTCCCCTGCTCTGTACAGGCCGCCGGCAAATTGGGGGAACCAGCCCTGATTCGGCGCGCACAGGCCGTTGATGAGCCCGGGGAGCCGCACCTGTCCGCCATGGGCATGACCGGCCACGACCAGGTCATAGCCCGCCGCGGCATACTTGTTGATCAGCTCCGGACGGTGCGCCATGAGCAGCGTGAACGTGCCCGGCTCAGCCTGCGAATGAGCACGGGCAAGCTGCGTCTCCGTATCCGGCGCGCCCGCATACACCATCGCGTACGGGTCGGGAACGCCGCACAGGCTGATTCTCTGTCCGTTCACGTCCAGCACGGCGCATTCCTGATCCAGCACCGTCACGCCGCTCTCCCTGACCAGCCCGACGATGCGGCCGACCTCGTTCGTCCAGTATTCATGGTTTCCGGTCACGTAATATGCCGGCCATTTGTCAGCAAGGGCCGCCATCACCGCCGTGCCGTACGCATAGCTGCCGCCGTCGGCGAACATGTCCCCCACGCACAGCACCGCATCCGGCGACAGCTTCGCCAGCTCCTGCAGCAGCTGTGCACCGCCAGCTCCGTAGTCGCACTCATGCAGGTCCGTCAACACCGCCAGCCTCACCGGAGCGCTGATCGACGCTGCGTCCAGCTCATACTGCCGCACGATCATCCGCTGATCCAGCGCCGTCGCCAGCAGCAGCGCCAGCACCGCCACCACAGCCAGCACTGCCGGCCATCGCCTGCGTTTCATTGTCATCACCTCGCCAAAACAACGTTCGCCGCCAGGAATTCCTTCCCAGCGGCGTCATCTTAAATGTGATCGAAGAATGCCGTGCCATCCTCGTTGCGCAGCACATCGTCCTCGAAGTGCAGCGGCAGGGGCTTGGCGATCATGTAGCGGAGGATCTCATCCATGCGGACGCTCTCGCGGAAGGTCACCAGCGAGAAGGACACGCCATGCTTGTGCGCGCGGCCCGTGCGGCCGATGCGGTGCAGGTAGTACTCGTTCTCCTCCGGCAGGTCGTAGTTGATGACGGCCTCCACGTCGTCCACGTCGATGCCGCGGGCTGCCACGTCAGTCGCGACCAGAATGGGGTACTTGCCCTTGCGGAAGTCGCTCATAACGACGTTGCGCTTGCTCTGGGGCACGTCGCCGTGGATGCACTCTGCCTCATAGCCCTTCTTCTTCAGGTCGGAGGTCAGGCGGTCGGTCATGAACTTCGTGTTGCAGAAGATCATGATGCGCTGATAGACGTCCGCGTCCAGCAGGTAGAGGAGGTTGTCCATCTTCTGCTTCTGCTCGGTGGAAATGACGTACTGGGCGATCTGCGGACGGTCTTCCTTCGTCGCCTCCACGGTGATCTCCACCGGGTTGTTCTGGTACTTCCAGGCGATGGTCAGCACGTCCTGATTGGTAGTGGCGGAGAAGAGCACCAGCTGACGCTCCTTGGGCGTGGCCTCGATGATCTTCGTCACGTCCTTGACGAAGCCCATGTTGAGCATTTCGTCCGCTTCGTCCAGCACCATGGTATGCACGCCGTTCAGGCGGATATTGCCGCGGTTCATGTGGTCCAGCAGGCGGCCGGGCGTCGCCACGACGATCTGCGGCTTGCGCTTGAGGGCGTTGAGCTGCTTGGGGATGGGCTGTCCGCCGTAGAGCACGGCGATGCGGCAGCCCTTGATATACTTGGCCAGCTTGGTCAGCTCGTCGCCGATCTGCAGCGCCAGCTCGCGGGTGGGTGCCAGAACGACCTCCTGCACGCAGTCATCCTGCAGCTGCACATACTCCAGCATCGGGATACCAAAGGCGACCGTCTTACCGGTGCCGGTGGGGGCGATGGCGTTGATGTCCGCGCCATCCATCATCAGCGGAATGGTACGCGCCTGCACGGTCGAGGGCGCAGTGAAGCCCATGTCGGCGATCGCACGGAGGATCTCTTTGGAGAGGTCCATATTTTCAAAGGTTACGGGGGTGGTTTCAGACAAGGGGATGCTCCTTTCGAGTCAGGCGGCTCAGTCGTGGTAGGCGCGGATGGCCTTGCTGAGCTGGTCGGGGCAGGAGGTGTTGCCGCGGCACTCGATGCCCTGCAGGATCTCAGCGATCTCCTCCGCCTTGCGGCCGATGACGGAGCGGGCCAGGCCCTCGGTGTTGCCCTTGCAGCCGCGGGTAAACTTGCAGTAGGTGATCACGCCGTCCTGGATCTCCAGATCGATCTGCGTGGAACAGGTGCCATTCGTCTTGTAGGTGAACATGTATATCATCCTTTCATTCCGCGGCCCATGACCGCAAATACGGCTTTTCGCCGGGATACACAAAAATCAGCGGAAAACCCGCTGTTCTGATACATTCGCCGCATCTCGTCAAATTCCTGCACCCGCGCGCAAGAAATCGCATAGGATGCCGCAGGAGGTGGCTGCGATGGGGATTCTGCTGGCCTGCGGGGATGGGCTGCTGTCATGGCGGGGCTCGTGGCGTCGCGTTCCCTGTCCCATTTTGCGCGCCGACCTCGCTGCAGAGCATGCCGGGCAAGTCGCCGCCGTTGACAATCTGGCCGGGCTCCTCTGGCACGACGGGGAGCTGCAGCCCTGCGACCGGTCCATCGAAGCGCTCCGGCTTTGGCAGGGGTTCGCGCTGCTTCTCTCCTCCGATACGGACTGCCTGTCTCTTTGGGACGCGCATGGCCCTGTGCGCACGGTGCGCGCCGGGATTTATCCACAGGATATGCACCTTGTCGGCGATCACGCCGCGGTGTGCGGCGGCCTCGACGGTATGCTGCGGCTCTACTCGCTGCCCGGGCTGGAGCTGGTTTTAGAAACAGAGCTCCCCGGCATGCCGGAGCGCGTCAGCATTCATGGCGACCAGGCTTATGTCCTGTCGCTGCTCCCGGAACCCGAGGTGCACACGGCGGTTCTCCGCGTCGATCTGCGCAGCCGATCGTATGTCCGCCTGATGGAGCTGCCCGGTCTCCCCGGGGCCGTGCTGGCAGAAGGCAGTGGTGCATGGATCGCCGGCAGCGAAACGCTGCTGCACAGTCCCGACCGGCTGTGCGAGGCCGACTGTCTCATTGACGGGTTTGGTCTCGTCCGGCATCTGTCAGCCGTCCGGGACCGGCTGCTGATCACCGATCCGGTCGCCGGGATATGCGCCATGTACCGGCGCGGCGCGCTGTCCGTCCTGTACCGCGGAGAGGTCGGGCAGGCGATCTTCACCACATAGAAAAGAGCGTCCACCTTGCGATGGACGCTCCTGTTTGCGAGCGTAAGAAACCGGTTGGTTTCGTTATTCTCTACTTCGATTACTCGATGACCTCAGCGATAACGCCGGAACCGACGGTACGGCCACCCTCACGGATAGCGAAGCGCAGGCCCTTCTCCATAGCGATGGGGGTAATCAGGGTCAGCTCCATGTCGATGTTGTCACCGGGCATAACCATCTCGGTGCCCTCGGGCAGCTTGATGTTGCCGGTCACGTCGGTGGTACGGAAGTAGAACTGGGGACGGTAGCCGTTGAAGAAGGGGGTATGACGGCCGCCCTCTTCCTTGGTCAGCACGTACACCTGGCCGATGGCGTGGGTGTGGGGCTTGATGGTGCCGGGCTTGGCCAGAACCTGACCACGCTCGATCTCGTTGCGCTGGATGCCGCGCAGCAGAGCGCCGATGTTGTCGCCGGCCTCAGCCTGGTCCAGCAGCTTGTGGAACATCTCAACGCCGGTCACGACGGTGGTCTTCGCCTTCTCCATCAGACCAACGATCTCGACGGTATCGGACA
>SVGU01000131.1 GCA_015056155.1 Clostridiales bacterium | reverse complement strand
CAGGACAACGATGACGCACAGCTGTGAAATGGAAAAGGAGGACATCGCCATGAAAGACACCCGCAAGAACACCCTGAGCTTTGAAACCTGCATGGACATTCTCGACTGGTTCAACGACGACACCCACGATTACATCACGCACATCCTGCTCGCCAAGCTGGACGGCGAGGAGCGCATCCGCCGGGCCATGCCCAGCATCTCCGAATACTGCCTGAAGCTGGTCGCCGCGCACAGCGCCGGGGAGGACGCCTATCCGCAGGCCGTCTGACCACCCGGCACACAAGCCGCCCTCCGGGGCGGTTTTTCTGTCTTTCGGGCGCTTTTGAATCCGGGCCCACGTTGGCCCCACGTGCCCGCCTCGCGGCGCGGTCGAGGGTGAACCCGACCGGCGGCGAAAAGCCCGCGACAGAGGGCAACGTCGCGGCCACGTGCGGAAAGCAAAAGGGCAAAGGAAAAGCGGCCCGCGCCGTGGTTGTTTCCCGGCGCTGCCGCTTTCAAATCGTCCAGGTTATGTGATTACTTCGTGTTCTCCAGCAGGTCGGCGGCGATCTCCACTCCCTCGTCGGTCTGGCGGAAGCGAAGAATCAGTTCGCCGTCCGCCACGCTGTACTTTGCCTGGAAGGGCTGCTCCCAAATCTCTGTCAGGCCGGGGCACCTCTTGAAGGCTTCCCAGCGATAGGGCGTGAAGCTCGCGCCGGGCGCTTCCCGCGTCCAACGCTTGTACAGGTCAATCAGGACGGGTCCGTGCTCCATGGCGATGCGCTTCCAGACCTCGGTGCCCGGCAGAGCTTTCAAATCGCTCTCGGGGCGGGGCGCTCTGAACATCGCCCACAGCTCGGTGGGCAGCGGGTTGTTCATGAAGTCCAGCATCGCCTCGGCGGTGCCGCACTCGTCACAGATGTAGATGCCCTGGGTGTGACGACTCAGGGCGTTGGTGTGCAGGTTGGGCTTCATGGTGTCCCGCCCGCAGCGCGGGCAGGGCATCCACTCACCGGCGGTCTGCCGGTCTTTCAAATCGGCGAGGGCTCTCTCAATGCGCTCATTCATTGACGGCCACCTCCTTCTCCGGCGCGACCGCAGAGGGCTTGGCCTCTGTGGTCGGCGCGGGGGTCTCGGTGATTGCTTCCGCTGCAGCCGCACGCTCGGCTTCTCGGCGTTCCCGACGGATGGCGGTGTACTTATCCTTGTGGTTCTGCATTTTCGCGCCGTTGGAGAATGCGCAGTAGCCGTGGAGGTGCTTTAGCAGGATGTTCCGCTGCTCCTTCATCTCCGGGCCTTTGTAGCCCATGCGCTGCAGCCAGATGTGAGCGGTGTACTTTTCGGCTTCCTCCTCAGGCTTGATGAGCTCGGGGAACACCCGCGTTGCCGCCAGCGCCATCTGCAGGATGCGACCCTGCAGCCCGGCGAAGGTTGTCCACTTGGTGGGCTCGGCTTCATAGAAGGGAAAGGTCAGGGAGAACTGTTCGCCTTTGAAATCGAACCCGGCGAGTCCCAGCTCCCTGTAGCTGTTCAGCAGCGCCGTGAAATCCTCCGGTGTGGCGGGCAGCGCTTCCTGCAGCGCTTCGATGAGCTCTACCGGAATGCGGATAGTGTCGCCGCCGGTCATGAGGTTCAGCAGGTACTGGCGGGAGTAGAGGATGTAAGTCAGGTTCCGCAGCTGTTCCACCGTGATTCCCGGCGCGGGGATCGTGATGGTCTGGTCGTCGATGGTGTTCGTGGTCACAGGCTCGGCGGGCTGCTGTTCCTCTTCGGAATCGGCAGGCTCCTCGGCAAGCGCGTCCGAATCCTCGGTCGCGGGCTCCTCGGTCGCGGGCTTCTCGGTGGGCTCTTCGACGTCGGTGATGTAGCCGCCCGCCACCAGCAGGTCGTGAATCGGGGCGAAGTCGTCGCCGGTGATGTTGCCGTAGCGGTCGATGGTGTAGCCGCCGACCTCGTAGGCGCAGGTGGGCATCCGCAGGTAGCGGTACTCGGTGTACAGAGCCTCGGCGATGGCCTTGGCCAGGGCCTTGCGGTCAGTGGTGTTCGTTTGAATCGTCATGGTGCTTGCCTCCTTCATGTGCGCGGTCTGAAATTCGCCGCCGCATGCGGCCCCGCGCTCCGGGTAGCGCCATATTCCCTCTTTCCGGGCCATAAGTCAACGGGTTATGTGTCCACCGGCATGATAACTCTTTGAGTGGTTTCACACTTCCCACGGCATCGACTGATCCCAGAAGTGGCCGAGGGTCGCAGTGCGGGTATAATCCACATCACGAAGCCCCAGTGTGGAGATGATGCCGTTGGGCGTCAGGTCATAGTTCTTTCGAATCCACTTGACCAGATTCGGCCTCGGATACTTCCCGGTTCCAAAGGTCTTCACGCTGATGGACACCGGCTCCTCCACGCCAATGGCGTAGGCCAGCTGGACTTCACACTTCCCGGCATGGTTCTGGCGTACAATGTCCTTTGCAATCTTCCGCGCCATGTACGCGCCGGAGCGGTCGAGCTTGGTGGGGTCTTTCCCGGAGAACGCGCCACCGCCATGGCGGGCCATGCCGCCGTAGGTGTCGCACATCAGCTTCCTTCCGGTGACGCCGGTGTCGGCGAAGGAGCCGCCGGTGACGAATCGTCCGGTGGGGTTCACCAGCACGCGGAAATCCCGGTTCAGGCTGTGGGCGTCGGCCACCTTCAGCATGATGTTTCTGCAGAGGTAGTACACGTCCTCCGCGTCGACGTCCTCGCCGTGCTGTGCGCTGATCAGGAAAGTGTCAATGCGCTTTTTGCGATAATCGTAGGTGACCTGTGCCTTGGCGTCCTTGCCCAGGGCGGTGTGCCGGGCCAGCCCCAGGCGCTCAATGGCGTCAGTGGCCAGCACGAAGGGCAGCGGCAGCATCTGGTAGGTCTCACTGGTGGCATAGCCAAACATGCTGCCTTGGTCGCCAGCACCCTTCTTATCCACGCCGAGGGCGATGTCCGCAGACTGCTGCGTAATGAAGGTCTGCAAATCGAGATCGTCATAGACGGCGGGCTCGGTGAACATCAGGACGCCGCGCACCAGCCGACGGATATCCGGCTCGTGCTTCGAGGTAATCTCCCCGGCGACGACCACATGATTTTCCTTGATGAGGGCTTCCACTGCCACGCGGCTGTTCCTGTCATGCTTCAGGCAATCCATCACGATGGCGTCTGAAATCTGGTCGCAAATCTTGTCCGGGTGTCCGGCGGACACCTGCTCAGAGGTGAACAGCATGTGCATCGCTCCTTTTCGCCCATAAAAAATGCCCCCGCGAGCGTGTACCCGCGAAGGCTGTCTAACATTTCGGCGCGATTATAGTCTACCAAAATATGGGGCGACATTCAAGTGAACTGATGTGCACTATTGTGAACTGGTGTGCACACTTTTTTTCAGGAAACACTACACTTTGAAATCAGCCTGTCAACCACATTAACGGCGCGATCATGCTGGATGAGCACCCATCTGCGACTGATGTTCAGGTCTGCCGCAATCTGATCCCAGGGAAGGAAGCACAGATACCGCTTCTCCAGTATCAGCTTGTAGTTTTCGTTGCGCACCTCGCTGATGATGTTGGAGATTTCAATCTTCAGATCGACCAGCTTGTCGATTTCCTGATTCAGCTCCTCCTCGGCTTCCATCAGCCGGACGATGGTATCCTGCAGCGATGTGAGGTTCCGAGAGTGGGAGACGACTTCGCCGCCATAGGCCACGGTCACGCGTTCCGTCAGGGAGCGCAGGCTTTCCACCTGTTGGAGCTTGCTGGTGATGCGCTGGTCGAGCCTGTACGCCTGACCGAGATATTCCTTCGCGTTCATACGTTGAACTCCTCCTTCAACTGCTTCAGAATCGCCGGGCCATTCACCGATGTCAGCACCTTGAACCAGTCGGAACAGAAGAATGCTTCTGTTTCCCTCGCGGTTCTCCTGGCGATTATGTTGTACGGGTCTTTTCTCAGTTTCCGCTGTGCGGCTCTGAAATCCTTGGCGGCCTGCTCAATGATGGCGATGGCCAGCGCGTTGTACCCTGTCATATTCACACCCCCAGCTGTGCCCTGACCGCATCGATCAGCGCGGCCTGCGTCCTGTCCTTGCGTTCGAGTGCGTCCATGATCTGCTCGTCGATCGTGTCGGTCGTGATGATGTGGTGGATGACAACGGTCTCGGCCTGCT
Source organism: Clostridiales bacterium (assembly GCA_015056155.1). Classification (GTDB taxonomy): domain Bacteria; phylum Bacillota; class Clostridia; order Christensenellales; family Aristaeellaceae; genus UBA11524. Next base: position 306 of record SVGU01000131.1, on the reverse strand, counting down.
GCCCCTGCCGCCAGAGGCGGGCGTTGGTCTGCTGGTACAGTTCGAGGCTCCACGTCAGGCCGAACCACACCAGTGTGCTGCCGCCCGCCTGGAGGTTCAGGCCGTGCCCGGCGGAGGCGGGGTGGATCGCCGCAACGGGAATCTTCCCCGCGTTCCAGTCTGCGATGTCCCTGGAGGTGCGCAGGGTGCGTACCTTGGGGAAGCGCTCCTGAATACGCTGGATGTCGTGCTGATACCAGTACGCGACCAGCACAGGGTTGCCGTTGGCGGCTTCGATCAGGTCTTCCAGCGCGTCCAGCTTCCGGT
>SVGU01000130.1 GCA_015056155.1 Clostridiales bacterium | reverse complement strand
GTAAGGAATGGTTTCGGCAGATGCCGAAACCGCCCCGCCCGCGCGGCAAAGCCCCGCGATACGATTACAGTCAGAGGGCCAGCGGGCCCTCCGACACCTCCCAAGGAGGCTTTTTTGACAGGCTGCGGCTGCGAAGCGGCTGCCGTATTCCGCAGCCGCGCCGCAACATGGCGAAAGGGGTGAAATGCCGCAGCCGGTCGCTCCGGCGGGTCATCGCCTCACTCCTGATCCAGGACGATCAGCGCGCGCAGACCGGTCTTCGTGTACGCATACAGCGTCACCGGGCAGGGCATCGTGCCGGCACGGACGTAGACGATGGCGCGGCCGTTCTTCGTCCTGCGGTGCTTCTCGGCGTAGGGGGTCAGGTCGGCGGGATGGCCGTTTTCGATGCCGATGATGGCGGCGTCGCCGGTGATCTGCCAGATGATGTCCTCGTCGTATCCGGCGGCGATGCGGCCCTCCTCGTCCAGCAGGGTCACTTCCACCTGCACCAGGTCCTGCCCGTCGGGGGTGAGGTCGAGCTTGCCGGCGGTCAGGCTGATCTTCACGGCCTTGCCGGTGGAGGTGAGCACATCCTTCGCGGCGGCTTCACCCTCGCTGTCCAGCGCGACGGCCTTCAATTCGCCCTCCGCGTAGGGGACCTCCCACGTGGCGCGGCATTCGGTGTCCAGGCTGATCTCCTTCTTGCCCAGGGACACGCCGTTGAGGAACAGCTCGCATTCGGGCTGGTTGGTGGCGACGGAAACGTACATGGGGTCGCCCTCGCTGCCTGCCCAGCAGAAGCGCTCGCCCCATACGCCGTGCCACTTCTGGCCCTCGTTGCGCTGGACGCTGATCTTCACGAAGGGCTTCTCCGTCCAGAAGGCCTTGCGCATGTAGTACAGGGGCTTCTCGTAGCCCGCCAGGTCGATCAGGCCTGCCTGGGAGATGCGCACGGGCCAGCCGTGGCATTCGCCGAGGAAGTCCACGCCCGTCCACAGGAACTGCCCGCAGATGTAGTCGTTGTCCTTCACGGCCCGCCAGGCCTTTGCCCCGTGGCCGTTCTCGCTGCCGTAGATCACGCGGCCGGGGAAGCGGGCGTGATCCTCCTCGTAGAACTGCTCCTTGTAGTTGTAGCCGGAGGCGTCCAGCACGTCCGCATAGCCGGTGCGGGTGGACAGTTCCGGGAAGGACAGCGCGCTGGTCACGGGGCGGGTGGTGTCCACCGCGTGGACGATGTCCACCAGCTCCTTCGCGATCACGGCGAGGCGGCCGGCGTCGGGCTTGCGGTCGTCGTACATGCGCTCAGCGGCGGGCTTGCCGTTGTCGTTGTTGCCCAGGACCTCGTTGAACAGCGGGGTCACATAGGGGTCGTTGGGGTAGTCGATCTCGTTGCCGATGGACCACATGATGACGCAGGGGTGGTTGCGGTCGCGCCTGACCATGCCCTCCAGGTCGGCCTTGTGCCACAGGGGGAAGTCCTCCGCGTAGCCATAGCGCTTGGGCGGATAGACGTTGTGGCCCTGCCACCACTTGTTCTTCGTGCCCTCCCACTCGTCGAAGGCCTCGTCCTGCACCAGCAGGCCCAGCTCGTCGCACAGGTCGAGCAGCAGCGGATCGGGCGGATTGTGCGCCGTGCGCAGGGCATTCGCACCCACGGCCTTGAGCTTGCGCAGCCGGCGCTCCCACACGGCCCTGGGGACCGCCGCGCCCAGACAGCCGCCGTCATGGTGCACGCAGAAGCCCTTGAGCTTCATGTTCCTGCCGTTGAGGTAGAAGCCCGTGTCCGCATCGAAGCGGATGGTGCGGATGCCGAAGCGGAGCTCGGTCTCGTCCGTGATGGGCTGGTTGGGGCCGGCAGGGCCGTCCAGCACGCCGCAGCGCAGCGTGTACAGGTACGGATCGTCCACCGACCACAGGTGCGCCGCCGGGACGGTCAGGAGGCATTCGCCGCATTCGCCCTGCGTGCCGTTGGTGGCCACGACATTGCCGTCCTTGTCCACGATGTCGAAGGCCGCGCCGGTGCCGCCCAGCGTCTCGTATTTCACGGAGACGGTCGCCGTGCCGTCCGCCGCCACGTCCTTCGTGGTGACGAACACGCCGTCGGTCGCGAAGCACTTCATGTCGCTGATCTCCAGCGTCACGTCGCGGTAGATGCCCGAGCCGGTGAACCAGCGGGAATCGGCGATGTCCTCATGCTCCACGCGGACGCAGATGACGTTCTCGCCCGGGCGCACGAAGGCGCTGATGTCGAAGGTGAAGGTCGAGTAGCCGTAGGCGCGGCTGCCCAGATAATTGCTGTTGATCCACACGCGGGCATGCTTGTACACGCCGCCGAAGGTGATTCGCACGCGCTTGCCGGAGCCCGGCTGGCGGCCGGACACATCCTCCGGCAGGGTGAAGTGCTTGCGGTACCAGGCCGTGCCGCCGGGGAGATAGCCGGTGCCGGAGGCATTCTTCCGGTCAAAGGGATGCTCCACCGACCAGTCGTGGGGCAGAGTCACCACGCGCCATGCGCTGTCGTCATAGCCCATGAAATCGGGGGAGGTCTGCGGCGCCATGGTCGGCTCATCGCCCAGATGGAAGCGCCAGTCGAGGTTCAGGTTGATCTTCTTGCCCATAACGGTTGCTCATTCCTTTCGGGGAGATTTGGAGAATACGGGGTCTTCCCTGAGTGTCTCGCGGTAGCCGCGGAAGTTGGTGTTGCCGCCGATGGCGTTGAACCAGTTGCCGGTGCATTCGTTGACGATGCGCAGCTGCCCGCGGCTCTCGTCCATTTCGAAGAGCAGCATGCGCTTCCGGGGATGGATGTTGGGGCAGTGCAGACTCATCATCAGCTGACCGGAGAAGGTGCGGAAGAGCATCGAGTGCGCGCCGTCCAGCGCATAGAGGGGATCCTCCTGCTGCACCCAGGGGCCGAAGATCTCTCCGGAGCGGCTGACAGCATAGCCGGTCGCATAGCCCTCCTTGCAGAAATTCGACCAGAGCATGATCAGCTTGCCGTCGGGCAGGCGGTGCAGGAAGGGGCCGTCGGTGACGAAGCCGTTGTGCGCGTCCTGTCCGGCGAGGCGGGCGCCCCAGGGCGCATCGGAGGCGCGGAACAGCACGACCGGCTCGCCGATGGCGCTGCCCAGATCGTCCGACAGGGGGATGGCGCAGATCTGCCCGTCATACACCTGCAGCCATTCGTGGCAGAACACCATCCACGGCTTGCCCTTGCGATCGGTGTAGAGCGTGCCGTCGAGGCACTGCCAGCCCGGCGGAGTCACCGGCTCCGGCGAAACGGCGCGGAAGGGCCCCAGCGGGGAATCGCTCACCAGGCACTGGCAGCGGCGGAACGTCCCCTCCGCGCGGAAGGAGGAGATGATGTAATACTTGCCCTGCCAGATGTGGCATTCCGGCGCCCAGTAATCCAGGTCGGCCCAGAAGCCGGTCTCCTGCGCGTCGAAGACCTGCACCGGCTCCGACCAGTTGACCAGGTCCTCGGAGACCAGCGCGTGGAACACGCCCCGGCGCTTCTGCCCGGGGAATCGGTCGAGGTTGAAGTGGGCAGCATACAGGTAATACTTGCCCGTCACCGGATCAGCCAGGACGAAGGGGTCGGAGATCTGAATATCGTGTACGTGGAAGGGATACTCCATGTGCATGATCCTCCTGTATGATGTTGTTTCCGTTCAGGCGTCTGCCCTGTTGCTTCCATGATACACGAAAACCGCTGCCCGGTCAATCGGAAACAGCGGTTATTTCATGCGCGGGATCATCGGGAGCCGCGCAGGGAACGGACGCGCCCGACGGCGCCCAAAAGGAGCGCACCGGCTCGCGCCCCCTGCGGGCAGCGGCGGATGCGCTCCTGATATGCGCGGCGGCGAAGGGGACGCGATCCATGGCGGATCCCGTCGAACCCATTCATTGTGCCGGAACGTGTTTACTTGACGGTGACGACCCAGCCCTCGGGCGCTTCGATCTCGCCCATCTGGATGCCGCGCAGGGTGTTGTACAGCTTGGTCAGCACGGGGCCCATCTCTTCCTTGCCGGAGGGGAAGACGATCTCCCGGCCGTGGTCGTTGATGGAGCCGACGGGGCTGATGACCGCCGCCGTGCCGCACAGGCCGCACTCGGCGAACTCGGGCACCTCGGTGAAGAGCACCTCGCGGTGCTCGACCTGCATGCCCAGATACTTCTCCGCCACCACCATGATGCTGCGGCGGGTGATGGAGGGCAGGATGGAGTCGGACTTGGGCGTGACGAGCTTGCCGTCCTTGGTGATGAAGATGAAGTTTGCGCCGCCGGTCTCCTCGACCTTCGTGCGGGTGGCGGCGTCCAGGTACATGTTCTCCGCAAAGCCCGCGCGATGGGCCTCCATCACCGGGTGCAGGGACATGGCGTAGTTGAGGCCGGCCTTGATGGAGCCGGTACCGTGGGGGGCCGCGCGGTCAAAGTCGGAGACCGTCAGGGCGATGGGCTTCACGCCGCCCTTGAAGTAGGGGCCGACGGGGGTGACGAAGATGCGGAACTCGAACTCCGTCGCCGGCTTCACGCCGATGACGGGGTTGGTGCCGATCATGAAGGGGCGCAGGTACAGCGCCGCGCC
>SVGU01000023.1 GCA_015056155.1 Clostridiales bacterium | reverse complement strand
CGTCTCCTTTACAGGATATATTTTTATGCAAACTCACGTTGCATAAATGACTTTGATGAGAAGATTTATTCTATTCTGCCTCTTGTGTGTCCATTATCATAGCACCAATTTGGCGATTTGTCAACCATAATAAACAAATATTATGAGGTGTTTTCTGTATACATTGTGTAAATGGTAAGATAGGGACATCTTCCCGGATATATGTTGGAATTTTGTGGTGAAACAGCTCTGCCGTCTGTTGCTCGTCTGCCTTTTTTTCCACAGTCCGTTCGCATCACGCGTTTACCTGTCACTTGTAAATAGTTGTGGCAAGTTACATAGAATTGCACCATCAAGCAACATAGTTATAGCATCATGTACCATCTTGTCCATAGTTGTACCATGTTGTAAAATCAAGCACCTTTATTTACATAATCCTTCCATTCTCTTGTCTGACCACAACCCTATGGTTATAATGATGCTGAAAATGGTTCACCTCGTCAGCGGGCTGATTGGAAAAGATCCTCTTGATGTTCAGGAACGCCTTGGTCATTCACGGCTTGCAATCACCTGGCAGTACGCCCACAACACGGATGTCATCCGCCAGCAGACCCATCAAATCCTGTCAACGATATACAAATAGTTTACACCGTTCAAACACCTTTTTGTTTACACTTTATGGACAGGATTATGGACAAAATATGGACAAACGCCCATTTCGGCACAAAAAAGGAACTCCCTCATCTCTGAGAGAGTTCTGGAACAAACCCGTCTGATCATTCAGCCTTATCCACCTGCGGGGTGTACCGCATGTTACAGATGTAGCAGAAGTCCTTCATCTTTTCCCGACGGGTACCGCATTTGCAGAACCAGTAATTCGGATCTGAAACATAGGCAACAAAATCCTTCGCCGCAACCTTTCCCGCAAAGTCGAAGTGGTCAGATATCTTTGGGATCAGCATCGGCAGCACAATAAACGCCACCATCGTCAGCAGCAGGATGACCGACGCAATCGCACCGCCAACGCTCTCGATCTCCTGACCGGTCGTGTTGTAGATGATGACCCCCAGCGCACCCGGAATAATCAGCAGAATCGTGCTGATGAGGAAGCAGCTGTTTGGCTTATGCGTATGCTTCGAGATGAATGTCGCCTTCTTTGAATAGGGGTAACTCTTGTAGGTATACGGAACCTTGATCGTCGCCATCTGTATCCTCCTATCAAAAACTGGACAGAGTAATCCTCTGTCCAGCGAAGGTATTTACTTCTGAGCGTTCTCCACAGCCACAGCCACGGCGACGGTAGCGCCAACCATGGGGTTGTTGCCCATGCCGATCAGGCCCATCATCTCAACGTGCGCAGGCACGGAGGAGGAACCGGCAAACTGAGCGTCGGAGTGCATACGGCCCAGGGTGTCGGTCATGCCGTAGGAGGCGGGGCCGGCAGCCATGTTGTCGGGATGCAGGGTACGGCCGGTGCCGCCGCCGGAAGCGACGGAGAAGTACTTCTTGCCAGCCTCGGTCATTTCCTTCTTGTAGGTGCCGGCAACGGGGTGCTGGAAGCGGGTGGGGTTGGTGGAGTTACCGGTGATGGAAACGCCAACGCCCTCGTGCCACATGATGGCAACGCCCTCGCGGACGTCATCAGCGCCGTAGCAGTTGACCTTCGCACGCTCGCCATCGGAGTAGGCGGTCTTGGCGACGACGGTCAGCGCGTGATCTTCCTTCACGTCGGCAGACAGGTAGTCATACTTGGTCTGCACGTAGGTGAAGCCGTTGATACGGGAGATGATCATGGCGGCGTCCTTACCCAGGCCGTTCAGGATGACGCGCAGGGGGTTCTGACGAACCTTGTTGGCGTTGCGGGCGATACCGATGGCGCCCTCAGCAGCCGCGAAGGACTCGTGGCCAGCCAGGAAGGCGAAGCACTCGGTGGACTCGTCCAGCAGCATGGCGCCCAGGTTGCCGTGGCCCAGACCGACCTGACGCTGGTCAGCAACGGAGCCGGGGATGCAGAAGGCCTGCAGAGCCTCGCCGATGCACACAGCGGCTTCCTTGGCGGTCTTGACGCCCTTCTTCAGAGCGATGCCGGCGCCCAGCTCGTACGCCCACTTGGCGTTCTCGAAGCAGATGGGCTGGATGCCCTCGGTGATGCCGTAGCCGTCAACACCGTGCTCGTTGTTGAACTTCTTCAGGTCCTCCCAAGAGGCGAAGCCGTACTTATCCAGAACAGGCTGCAGCTGAGGCATGCGGCCTTCGTAATTTTCAAACAGAGCCATTATCACATACCTCCTCTATTACTGATGACGGGGATCGATCCAGGCGACCGCGCCGTCTTCGGCCTTGAAGCGGCCGTAGGTGCCGATGTTCTTGGCATACGCCTCGTTGGGCTCCATGCCCTTCTTGATGGCGTCCATCATCTTGCCCAGGGACAGGAACTGATAGCCGCAGATCTGGTTGTCCTTGTCCAGAGCGATCTTCAGCACGTAGCCCTCGGCCATTTCCAGGTAACGGGGGCCCTTTTCGAGGGTGCCGTACATGGTGCCGACCTGAGAGCGCAGACCCTTGCCCAGGTCCTCCAGACCGGCGCCGATGCGCAGGCCGTCGTCAGAGAACGCGGACTGGGTGCGGCCGTACACGATCTGCAGGAACAGCTCGCGCATGGCGGTGTTGATGGCGTCGCACACCAGGTCGGTGTTCAGCGCCTCCAGGATGGTCTTGCCGGGCAGGATCTCGGAAGCCATCGCGGCGGAGTGGGTCATGCCGGAGCAGCCGATCGTCTCGACCAGCGCTTCCTGGATGACGCCGCCCTTGACGTTCAGGGTCAGCTTGCAGGTGCCCTGCTGGGGAGCGCACCAGCCAATACCGTGAGTCAGGCCGGAAATGTCCTTGATCTCCTTCGCCTGCACCCACTTGCCCTCTTCGGGAATGGGCGCGGGGCCGTGATTCGGGCCCTTCGCGACGCAGACCATTTCTTCAACTTCCTTGGTGTAAAGCATCGGAATTTTCCTCCTATCTGCATGATAGTCGTGAATAGGGAGCTCATTCAGCCCCATACTTTTTTAGTATAACACATTTTTCACGTCTTGGGTAGTAGTTTTTTTCATTGGCGGAAAATTTGTTTGCAAATTATCAATCCGGGCTGCCTTTGACGCATCCGCCTCCCGCCATTCGCCGTTCAGGCGCACGGCGTTCCACACATGCAGGAGCTTCTCTCCCCTGCCGCAGCGATACGCCGCAGCGATCCCGCACAGGCGGCACAGCAGATACAGCGCATCGGCAAAGCCCTGGCAGTTCGCCTGCCCGTCCAGCAGCGCGCCCACCGCGCTCACAAGGCGCTCATAGCCCTTGCGTCCCGGTTCGGTATGGACATAGGTCACGTGCCCGCACAGCCATGCATGCACCGATGCGAAGCGTTCCTCATCGCTGCTGTTTTGCATGGCTTCCGCCGCGATGCCGCGCGCCTTGTCCAGCGCTTCCCGCTCGAGATCGGTCAGGAGCGCCGGATCCTCTGCGGCGAGCTCCGCAAGACGGATGCCGTCCCGGTAGCGCAGCCTGAGCGAAACCTGCGTACCCATACCGCGGCTGCGCACGATGCGCCGCGTGACGCCCTGCGCCATGGGAAGGCCTGTCACGAGCGCTTCCGTCAGCTGCTGGTCCGTCAGCCGGGCAGACAGCTCCGCCGTCAGTTCGAAGCGCACCTCCGTCCGGCGCGCTTCCTGCGCCTCGGCAAGGTACGCCGCCAGCTGCTCCGCGCTTCCGATCAGCGTCATGTTCTTTCCTCCTGTGATGCATGGATGGTCAATTTTGCGCATAGCCTTTGCCGAAAGGCAGGTGCTGTCGGTGAACCTGAACGAATTGCGGCAAAAGGAAGTCATCAACACGCGCGACGGCCGCAGCCTTGGCCGGGTGGTGGACATCGAATTCTGCGTCTGCGACGGGCGCGTCACGGCGATCGTCGTTCCGGGCGAATTCTGCTTCTCCGCGATGCTGCGCGGCGAGCGCACCGGCGTCATCATCCCCTGGGACAAGATCTGCAAGATCGGCGACGACGTGATCCTCGTGGACGCGCAGGAGCTGTGCCTGTAAGCAGGCAGCGGCGCAAGTCCGGAACGAAATGAAAAACCCGGAAATTCTTCCGGGCTGAATAAGCATCACCTGTCCGGCACATCCTCCGCATCCATCAGCGGGATCCCCCGCTCCTTCAGCGCGCGGGCGAGCAGCCCCTGCCCGTCGATTTTCCGGCGGGAAAAGGTGCCGTCGTAGATCTGCTTGACGCCGCAGGTAGGGCTGCGGGACTGGAGGATCGCCAGGTCGATCTGCGTTCCGGCGATCCCTTCAAGCGCCTTGCGCACGCCTGCGCGGAACGCATCGGTGCAGTCGTCTCCGTCTGCGGTCACGACGCGGCCCTCCCGCAGCTCGACCGGCTTGCGCGGCGCGCCAAGACCCGACAGCATCTCCGGGCATACGGGGAGCACCTCGTGCCCTGCCACATAGCGGAGGACGCGCTCGTTCAGATTGTTGCCGCCGTTGTACTTGCAGTTTTCTCCCAGCAGGCACGCGCTCACCAGAATGGTCATTTTCTCCGCTCCCCTCTGCCGCCTTACATCAGGCGTTCCTTGGTTTCCCGGCCCTCCCGGAGCAGGCGCATCATCCCGTCCCGGTCGCCGTCCCGCAGCGCATCCCGGTATTCGGTCATCCGCTGCACCAGATCCTCCACCACCGGCAGGAGGGCCTCCCGGTTGTCGAAAAACAGCTCCGTCCACATGCCCTCATTCAGCTTGGCGACGCGGGTCATGTCCGCGAAGCTGCCGGCGGAAAAGCCGCGGTGCTTGTCGGCCAGGGGGCACTTCACATACGCGCTGGAAACGATATGCGCCAGCTGGCTGGTATAGGCGATCATCTCGTCATGGGTTTTGGGGTTGGTGAACTGGACGCGGCGGAAGCCCAGGTCGAGGAAGAAGTCCCGCGCCTCCTGCAGCAGCTCCGGCTCGTCCAGGCCGTCGGTGCACAGGATCATGCTCGCGCCGTCAAACAGATCGTCCTTGGCATAGCGGAAGCCGGAATGCTCCCGGCCGGCCATGGGATGACCGCCGAGGAAATGCCACTTCCCTGCCCGGGCCAGCGGCACCAGCGCCTCGCAGATATGCTGCTTCACGCCGCCGCAGTCGATCACCAGGCAGCCGGGCCTGAAGCGGTCCGCATGGGCCTTCACCCAGTCGACGATCGCGCCGGGATACAGGCTGACCAGCACCAGATCGCAGCCGCCGAGGAGCTCGTCCGTCAGCTCCGCGTCGATCGCCTCCATCAGGAACGCCTGCTGGATGGTCTGCGGGTTCAGGTCGCAGCCGTACACCTGATGTGCCGTGCGCAGCTTGATGGTACGCGCCAGCGAGCCGCCAATGAGGCCCAGTCCGATAATCGCAATGTTCATGGAAAACCCCTCCGTTCTGCTGTACTACGCTTGGTAGATTCGGCAGCGCGGAGGGGTTTTCCTTTTCACTTTACCATTCAATACAACAGAAGGACAATCATTGCCACTCAGGTGTACGCAGCAGCATTTCGACCAGCTGGACCCGCCATTCGGGATAACTCAGATTCGATGGTCTGAATCCTGTATAGTATTGCGCATATTCCTCCATTTCCGGGGAACAGAACGGCACTGTATCTCCGTGCCTGTATATGACAATCCTTTCATCGCCGCTTACGATGGCAATTTCATCCCACACGACGTTTTCTTCCTGTCCCCTGAAAGAAGGATCATGCCAGCCGTCTTCTGCGATGGTACCATAAAACACTGTTCGCCCAAGGAGCTGACGGTTTGCTTCATCACCCTCCGGATACTGCGGAACAAGAGATTCACGAATTTCAATCTCAAATGCATGCTTGTCGTATCCATTCATACCTGGCCATCGGAAATGATTGGCAAACCCCACAGACGTCAGCCGTTCTTCATTGGACTTCACGACGACAAAACCTTTCCCATCCTGCGTTTGTAACACAAACGCAGAATACTTATCCAGCTGCGTCGCTTCAGTCATGGAATAGAGGCGGTTCTCTACCGCATGCCAGGCAGCAACGGCTGCCACGACCAGCAGTACTGCCATCATGATCCCGAGTACGCTGCGGCGAATCCTTCTGGACCGCATTCGTTTTGCAGCCTGTTCCATCGCCATCCTTTCTTTTTCTTCGTTGCTGCGCGTCAGCTCCAGCCCCATTTCTTCATATATCCGGGCACACTCTTCGCATTCAGCAATATGTCCATGGACATAATTGCAGCTATCTTCGCTGGCAACGTCGTCAATGCACAGCGGCATCAGATCGCGCACCACGTTGCATTCCACGTTACTCATCCGTCCATTCCTCCTTTGCCATCTGGTTGAGCATCTGCCGCGCCCGGTAGTATGTCACCCTCGCCCAGCTGTCGGATTTGCCGAAGAGGCTGCCGATCTGCGCGTGGCTGAGGTCGCCGAAGGTGCGCAGGGTGAAGACCTCCCGCATCGGCTCGGGCATCCGGTGCACCAGGCGGTGCGCCGCCATCATCCGGTCGCTGCGCACCAGTGCATCCGTCACGTCCTCGTCGGCCGCATTCGCCGCCTCGTCCAGCGCAAGCGGCGCCTTCTGACGTACCGCATTGTACAGCAGCCGCTTGGCGATCGTGCACAGCCAGGTGGACACGCTGGACTGCCCGCGGAACTCCCCCCAGTGCTTCAGCGCCTGATAGAACGTTTCCTGCGTCAGCTCCTCTGCCAGATGGGCATTGCCGCACAGCCGCAGAAGGAACGCATGGATCATCTGCTGATATTCCCGGTAGGTCTTCTCAAAGTCTCTCGACACGGCGTTCCCTCCTTTCGTATGGTTCATGCGCGCTTTCACCTATTAGACACACGGGCGGACAAAACGTTACAGACAAAAGATGCCCGGACTGCATTATTTCTGCAGCCGGGCAGTGAATCATGCGGTTTTCTGCTGCGCTTGGGCGTCGGCTTCCGCCTTCTCCGCCTTGGGCACATGGTATTCGCACCTGGGGTCGAAGCGCACGGACTCCGGCGGGACCTCCAGCTCCTCCGGGTGGTTGAGGAGGTAGTTCATCGTGCCGAAGAACTGCGAGTAGTGCGCGCCGGAGCAGACGCGCTCGTCCGCCGTGATGCCGATGGGCAGGAAGCGCTTCATGCGGGTCACGCCCTTTTCCACCACCGCGACGCGCTCCAGCGTGCCCATACCGAAGAACAGCGAGGTGCTGCCGAAGTTGTAGATGTGGTGGTTGACATGGTGCAGACCGATGGAGGCGTTGTTGGTGATGTACATGGAGGTGTGGAAGGGCAGCTCGTCCAGCAGCGCGCCGGGGCACAGGCCGTAGCGGTCCAGCAGGCGCACCAGGCCCACGATCGCCGTCGGCAGCCCGGGAATGGCGAAGAGCACGCGAACCAGCTTGTCCACAAAGTTCTGGTTCTCCACGCCGCGGCTGGACTCGATGACCTTGTTCATGCGGTCGCGCACGTCGAAGATGGTGTCCGTCAGGTCAAACTTGATCTTCACCGCCGTTTCGCCCGCGTCAGGATCGTTCATATCCTTGAGCATGGTGAAGGACACGGTGCAGTTGTTGCGGGAGAAGAACTGCTTGTTCATGATGTAGCGGTTGATCTCCGGATGCTGGGAGACGGTGCGCACGAAGGCAGCGATGATGATCTGCATGAAGGTGATCTTCTCGCCCTCCGCGCCCTTCTTGGCAATGTATCGCGCCATGAGCTCGTAGTCCGCCTTATGCTGCAGGAAGACCTGCGCATCGCAGCGCATGGGCATCAGGTACGGCGTGATGCGGACGATGGGGTCGATGTCCTTCACGCGCCGTCCGTCCGGTCGGAATCCAAACATGGGCATTCTCCTCTTTCGTTCTCTCTGGCGGATGATGATGAATGATGAAACAAAATGAATACGTCCGCCGTCTTCTATTGTACCTGATCGATCGTATTTGTCAATCGCTTTTTGCCCGCGTCAGCTGCCCCGCGCCGCAAATTGACAACCCCGGCGGCGCATGCTACAATATCCACAGCGAATCCACACGAAACGAGTTGAACCGCCATGCACGACGCGCCCTATTCCTCCGCCCGCAACAGCTTCCATCTGGTGCGGTTTCTCCTGGCCCTGCTGGTCATCCTCTGCCACTGTTATACGCTGCGGAATCTGGCCACGCCGCTGAACCGGCTCACCGGCGGACAGATGAACGAAGGCACGCTGGCCGTGGACGGCTTCCTGGTCGTCAGCGGGTTCCTCATCTGCCAGAGCGGCGTGCGGACGCGAAACGTGCTGACCTTCCTGCGGAACCGGGCGCTGCGCATCCTGCCGGGCTTTGTCTGCGCGCTGCTCTTCACCGCGTTCATCGCCGGCGGTCTGGCCTATCGCGGCACCTTCGCCCAGTACCTGAACGAACCGGTCAACGGGCCCTTCGCTTACGTCTGGAACTGGCTGACGCTCAACGTGCAGGGCGATCAGTGGAACATCGCGGGCGTATTCGAGGGGAACCTCAAGCAAGGCGTGAACGTGAGCCTGTGGACGGTCAAGCATGAGATCAGCCTGTACCTGTTGATGGCCGTGCTGATCCTGACGCACCTGAACCGCAAGCGCCCGACCTACATCGTCTTCCATGTGTTCTTCCTGATCGTGTATGGCCTGCTGGAAGGCTTCGGCGTCCGCCTGTGGGATGCGCAGGACACGCGCCTGTGGGTCCTCAGCCACTGGAACTACCAGCGCTTTGCCGAGACGGGCCTGTTCTTCTTCTCCGGAACGCTCCTGTATGCCTACCGCGACAAGCTGCCCCGCAGGTGGTACTTCGCCGTGATCGCCCTGCTGGCCCTCATCCTCGGCGGCTGCTTCGGCTTCCTGCGCTGGGTGTACCTGTTCGCCTATCCCTACCTGCTGTGCTACCTTGCCTGCTCGCCCCTGTGCAGCGGCTTTGCAAGGATCGGCGATCTGTCCTTCGGGCTGTACCTGTACAGCTATCCCATCCAGCAGCTGATCTGCCATGTCGCCCCGGCGCTGCATCCGCTTGTCCACTTCGCCCTCTCGCTGGCCTTCGCGCTGCCGCTGGCACATCTGAGCTGGCGGATGATCGAGCAGCCCTGCCTGCTGCTCAAGCAGCCCCGGCGCCCGAAAAACGCATAAAGCAAGCCCTCTGCGCCGTTAAGCCGGTACAGAGGGCGTTTCTTCGGTTGGGAGATCAGTCGCTGGACTGGGCGACGCTCTTGTCGCGGATGAACAGCACCACGGAGCTCTCATCCTGATCAAAGATGACCGTTGCGCCGATGGTTCCCTCCAGGAATTCGCTGCCGACATAGACAACGCCGCCGCGAAGCAGCACATCATCCGCCGTCAGCGCCGCCGCTGCGCCATCCACCGTCACCACGGGGTCAGCGCCGCCCAGCTGCATGACGACCTCATAGCCCGCAGCGTTCAGCGTGAACACGCCGTCCGCGCTGGAGCCGGCGAGCGTCCAGCCCTGATAGCAATCCACCAGGTCACGCAGGGACATGAAGGGCTGGCCCTCCGCGCTCACGTACAGCGCGGGCCGCAGCAGCACCTGCTGGCCATCGACCATTTCCACGATCGTCAGCGCCATGCCGGTGTTGCCGGAAATGATCAGCGCATCCTCCACCTCCGTCAGAACGAAGGCTTCCTCCGCCTGGGGCTGCGCGGTGTCCGCAGGCAGCGGCAGCGCGTCATCGACCTGAGGCACGGAGGCCGCAGGCTCCGGCGTGGGCAGGGGCATGGTGGGGGTGGCCGTGGGAGCGGGCGCCGCCGTCATCTTCGGCAGCACCGCCGGGTTCTCATACAGGTTCGTCAGCGTCGCGGGACCAGCCGTGCCGTCCACATCCAGGCCGTTGGCGCGCTGGAAGTCCCGGACCGCATTGTAGGTCTGGTAGCCGTAAGCGCCGTCCGCAGAGCCCTGGGGCAGATAGCCCAGCTCGATCAGCCGGTTCTGAAGCTTGCGCACTGCAGAGCCGCGGTCGTTATAACGGACCGTCTCATAGCGCGAGTTGGGCGTGATGGTCGGCACCGGGGCAGGCGTGGGCGACGGCGTAGCGGTGGGCACCTCCGTCTGGTGGGGCACCAGCGTCGCGGTGACGCTGGGCGGCAGCATCGTGGGCGTGGGAACCGCCTGCGGCTGCGGGCCCTCCTGCACGGACAGGGTGGTCAGCAGCGCGATATAGGCAAGCAGCGTCTTGAGAAAATCCATGGGCAAAAGCCTCCTCAATTTCATCCATCATCTTGTATTATACGACAAATATTCCGGAAACACAACCGATTCTGGCAACTTCGCAAAGATTTACAATGCGCCGCATCCCCTTGCAATTTTCCGCCAAATGGGCTATGATGTTCATGCAGGACGGCGGGCGTTCTCATGCCCGCTGCACACAGGAGGAATTCCCATGAAAGAACCGATCCTTGTCATCCTCGCCGCCGGCATGGGCTCCCGCTACGGCGGTCTGAAGCAGATGGACCCCATCGGCCCCTCGGGCGAGGTCATCCTTGATTACAGCATCTTCGACGCGCGCCGCGCGGGCTTCAAGCGCGTTCTGTTCCTCATCAAGCACGAGATCGAGCAGGATTTCAAGCAGATGATCGGCGCGCACATCGAGCCGCACATGGAGGTCATGTACGGCTATCAGCAGCTGGATATGATCCCCGAAGGCTGCACGATCCCCGAGGGCCGCGTGAAGCCCTGGGGCACCGGTCATGCGGTGCTGTGCTGCCGGGAGCTGATCGACGCGCCCTTCCTGGTCATCAACGCCGACGATTATTACGGCGTGGACGCCTACCGCGTGGCCTATGAAACCCTGTCCGGCCTCCGGGACGATGACAAGGCGCGCTATTTCATGGTCGGCTACCAGCTGAAGAATACGCTGACCGAGAACGGCTCCGTTGCCCGCGGCGTCTGCTCCGTGGACGAAAACGGCTTCCTGACCACCGTGACCGAGCGCACCCACATCATCGGCAGCTGCGACGGCCCCATGTACACCGAGGACGGGCAGACCTACCACCGCCTGCCGGAGGACGCTCCGGTCAGCATGAACATGTTCGGCTTCACCCCGAGCCTGCTGGAGGAGATGGCGCAGACCTTCCCCGTTTTCCTGAAGGAAACGGTGCCCGGCAACCCGATGAAGGCGGAATACTTCCTCCCCGGCGTCGTCAACGCAATGCTGGAGAAGGACACCGCCAGCGTCAGGGTGCTCTCCTGCACCGACCGCTGGTACGGCGTGACCTACCGCGAGGACAAGCCCATGGTCATGGCTGCGCTCCGCCGCATGGCCGACGAAGGCCTCTACCCCACGCCCCTCTGGTCCTGACGAACATACAGACAGTGAATCCCCCTGTGCAGAAAAACCTCTGCGCAGGGGGATCTCTTTATGTGCCGTACACGTTGGGCTTGTTGTGCTCAACCGTCTTCTGGTACATCTTGTAATCCGACGTATGAAGCAGCACCCGGCTGACCTCCTGTCCGTTCTGGAGGTACACCTTGTACGTCTCCACCCGGTAGCCGGTACGCGCCTTGACGGTCTGCTCCTCCGTGCCGTAGGCCAGCGACGGGTTGTAGACGTAGAGCGTCTCCGAGGGCGGGTCCTTCTTGTAGACGACCTCGCTCTCCAGGTCGATGGTCACGCCGTTGGCAAGGCTCTTGCCGTAGATCTCCACCGTCACCGTTTTGGCGGACTTGTCGCACCACGCGACGATGAATACGGGCCAGTCGGTGTTGTTGGTGAACTTGAAGTCGAGGTTGGGCCAGTTGACCGTCGCGTCCTCGCCTTTGGGAACATAGTCAGACGGCCAGGCATGGGGCTTGCGGGAGGCAATTTCCAGATCCGCGCGCACCACCGCGTTGAACAGCGTCGAGCTGGTCTGGCATACGCCGCCGCCGATCTCGTCGAAGGTCTCGCCGCCGGCGATGGCCGCCGCAGGCTTGTAGCCCTTCGCCTCCGTGCGCTCGCCCGTCGCCCTGTTGAAGGAGAAGGTCTCGCCCGGCAGCACGGTCGTTCCGTTGATCGCGTCCGCAGACAGGGCAATGTTCGTCGTGCGGTTGCTGTTGCCCGTCTTCTTCGTCGTGAAGGAGGACACCAGGCCGAAGCTGTTCATCAGCTCCGCCCGGGTGACGGCGGCCAGCAGGACCTGCGGCTGCACCTCGATCGTATCCGAATAGACGCCGCTGTCCAACCGGGACACGATCTGCGTATAGAGCGCATCCGGATCCACATACACGCCGGATTCATCGCTGTTGAAGGTGAATTTCTTCGTCGCCTGATCGAAGGAGGCCACCGAGGCGTTGACCGGATCGCGGTTGATGACGCCGGCGATCTCTGCGCAGATGATGCGCACCGCCTCCCGGTCGTAAGTGGTCACGGTGTAGAAGCCGATGGGCTGCTCCAGCACGGCATTGACCGCGCTCATGCGCTGGCTCAGCGGCGTCTGGGAGGCACTGCGGACGTTCGTCCCGGTGCTGCGGCCCACGGCGTAGGCCTGCATGACGACCTCATGTACATTGCGGTACAGCGGCACATTGTTGGAATTGACCGACCACATGTAGCCCTCGACGCTCACGCCGATGTCGAAGCTGCCGCCCGCGCTGCCCGGCACCGCCGAAACGGCCGCGACCGCCTCGTCCCGGGTCATGCCGCCGACGTGGATGCCGTCGATGTAGATGCCGTTGTGGATCCGGTCCGTCGCCAGATACTGCCGCAGACCGGCGTGCGCGTCGATCGCCCGCTGATCCCGCTGGATCAGGCTGCCGTTGACGAAGGCAAAGCTGGGCATGGAATCAAAGGAAATATTCAGCATCTGCGGCGCCGCGAACAGCAGCAGCACGCCGCTGGTCATCAGGCACACCAGCGCGACCGCCGCCCACAGCGCGGTATGCGGGTTCTTCTTTTTCCGGCGGATATTGCCGTATGGCGCTCTGCCGCCGGTGAGGCCCGGCTGCTCAAAATCGCTGTACGCAGGGGTCTGCCTGCGGGCGGGCGCATACTGCGTATTCTGCCGCATCTGGTCCTGCCTCGCCTGCAGCTCCGCCGACCGTCCGATGGGCTGGCGTGCCTGCGGGCTGCGCGTCTGGCGCACCGGCGACACATCCGCCGGCCGGCTGTACGGCGTGCGGACGCTGCCGGACTGCGGCTCCTGATATCTGTCCATCCGGCGTTTCCTGCCGGGATTCGGGGTCTGGGTCATTGCACTCTCCTCGTTGCTCGCAAACTCTGCTGAAAGACAAAAGCGCCGGCGGAATTGCCGCACGCGCTTTCATTTGAAGTATGAATATTTATTAAGATAAGTCATCATCCCTGTGGGCCATGCGATACGACAGCTGCTGAAGGCTGTCCATCAGGTGGACATTGACCACGAGCATGTCCTGCGGATGCGGCAGATCTGCCGGAGCGAAATTCCAGATTGCCCGCACACCGCAATCGTAGAGGCGCTTGAGCGTTTCGTAGGAAAACCGCTTCGGCAAAGCCAGCACGGCGATATCCACCGGATGCTCCCGGAGGAACTCCTCCAGATGATCAATGTGGTAGACCGGAATGCCGTCCAGCTCGCGCCCGACCTTCTCCTCCGCCACATCGAACATCGCGATCGTCCGGAAGCCCTCGCGGGAGAAGCTCGGGTACCTCGCCACGGCGCAGCCGATGTTGCCCGCGCCCATGATGATGACCCGATGCTCCCTGGTCAGGCCGAGGATCTCACCGATGTGACCCTTCAGCTCCGACACCCGGTAGCCATAGCCCTGACGGCCGAAGCCGCCGAAGCAGTTGATGTCCTGTCTGATCTGCGAGGGCGTGAGGTTCATCCGCTCTCCCAGCTCATGCGATGAGATCTGGGTCACGCCCGCAGCCTCCAGCTCGCGAAGATGACGATAGTAACCCGGCAAACGACGGATCACAGCATCGGAAACTCGACCTGCCATGCCCGTTCCTCCTTTATCTGAAGCAAAAGCGTTTTTGATTGTGCTTAACAGATGGATTATATCACACTTTTGACCGAAACGCAATCTGCACAGACGAAATTCGCAACAGTTTACAGAAATGCCGTTCCGGAGCCGTCAGCGGCGGTGATTGCGGACCTGACCGCGCAGGATGTCGCCCTCCCGGACGCGGCAGGGCGTCCGCATGGCGATGCATTCCCCGCCCACGCCGAGGGTATCGACGGTCTCGCCGGTCTTTTCCCTCAGGAAGGGCTCCGCCGTGAAGGCCGTCACGCCCTCCGGCGACAGCAGCTCCAGCGTTTCCCCGGCATGGAAGCGATTCTTCAGCACGAAGCGCGCCGTTTCGCCGGCCTCGCTGTCCCCGATGGCACGGGCGATATACTCCCGCTCCTGATGGAAGCCCTCCGCTCCCCCGGGCTGCTCCGGAGCGCCCAGCATGAAGCCGGTGTCGCTCTCCCGGTGGCTCGCGCAGGCAAGCTCCGCCATCAGCTCCGGCAGCGCCGCGTCGAACGCCTCCCGGCTACCGGCCAGCAGGTCGATCGCCCGGCGGTATGCTGCCGTCACCGTCGCCACATAGTATTCCGTCTTCATGCGGCCTTCGATCTTCAGGCTCGCCACGCCCGCATCCACCAGCTGCGGCAGCAGGGGCATCAGGTTCAGGTCCTTCGCAGAGAAGATATACGTGCCGTTCGTGTCCTCGCTCACGGGGAGGTACTCGCCCGGGCGCTTCTGCTCCATCACCGCGTACTGCCACCGGCAGGGCTGGGCGCATTCGCCCTGATTGCCGCTGCGGCCGGCCAGCACCGCGCTGAGCAGGCACCGGCCCGAATACGCCACGCAGGACGCGCCGTGCACAAAGGTCTCCAGCTCCACGCCATCCAGCTGTGCATGCATGCGCTTCACCCGCTCGATGGACACTTCCCTCGCCAGGATCACCCGGCTGCAGCCCAGCTGCTGATAGTGCCGGACAGCTGCGGCATTGACCGTGCTCGCCTGCGTGCTGACATGCAGCGGCAGCTCCGGCACGCGCTCCCGCAGGGTCACGATCGCGCCGAGATCGCTGACGATCGCCGCATCCACGCCGATCCTCGCGGCGATCTGCGCCGTCTCCACGAAGTCCTCCAGCTGGTCGTCAAAGGGGAAGACGTTCATCGTCAGGTAGAATTTCTTCCCGGCCGCGTGGCAGAGCGCAACGGCCTCCCGCAGCTGCTCCTCGTCGAAATTGCCCGCGAACGCCCGCAGGCCGAAGCGCTTCATGCCGCCGTACACCGCATCCGCACCGAAGTGCAGCGCCGCCCGCAGCGACTCCATGCTTCCCGCCGGACACAGCAGCTCCGGCTTTCTGTTCTCTTGCGTATGCATATCCGTTCCTCTTGTCAGTTCACGCCGCGGGATTCATCGTATTCCCGCCACAGCTGGGCGTACTTCTCCACCGCGCGCTCATGGTCTGCCAGCGTCCGGGAGAACACCAGCCTGCCGCTTTCCGGCTCGGCGGCGCAGAAATACAGGTAGTTCATCGCCACATACTCCGCATCCGGCTCCAGCGCCGCCTGGATGGCCGCTTCGCTGGGGGCGCAGATGGGTCCCGGCGGCAGACCGGCGGCGACATAGGTATTGTACGGGCTGGCCAGATGCAGGTCATCCTCATCCAGCGCCATTTCCCGCTGCCCGGTCACGTAGTGGATGGTCACGTCGCTCTGGAGCTTCATCCCCTGCCGGAGCCTGTTATGGAAAACGGCGGAGACCTTCGCGAAGTCCTCCTCCTTGGCTTCCTTCTCGATGATCGAGGCCAGCGTGAGGATCTCGTCCATCGTATACCCCAGCTCGTCCGCCAGGTCCTGACGGTCCACGGGGAATGTGTTTTCCGTCTGGCTCAGCAGGCGGCGGATGATGTCCTCCGCCGTTGCGGTCACGTACACCTCATAGGTGTTGGGGGACAGGTAGCCCTCCAGCGCATAGCGGCGCTGCGCGGCATTCCCTGCGGAGAGCATGTCCGCGACGTAGTAATAATCGGCGAATTGCTCCCCCGTGCGGCACAGGCTGAGGAACTCCGCGCTGTCCGGCAGCACGCCGTCGCTGACCAGCTTCGCCGCGAATTCCTCCAGCGTCCAGCCGGGAATGAGGGTGATGTTCCGCACGATCGGGTTTCCGTCGCCCATGGTGAGCTGCTCGGCGATCTGCGTCATGGTCATTGCAGGCGTGAGCAGGTAGCTGCCCGACTGGATCTTCTGACCCATGCCGGCGAAGTCGCAGTAATACTTGAACACCGTGCGGTTGCGGATCAGTCCGGCCGCTTCGAGGTTATTGGCAACGCGAGTCAGGCTTTGCCCGCTTTCCACGGTGAAGCCGATCTGCGTCTGATTCTGCACATCCGGCGGCGCAAGGTATTCGCCGTACACCCAGTTCCAGGCGCTGCTGAGAATGCCGATCACGACCAGCAGGCTGCCTGCAAGGATCAGCAACGGCCGCACCAGCCGCCACAGCAGGCTGTACCAGTACGGGCCGTATTCGCGCTCATCGCGGACGCTTCTGTATGTGTCGCGTTTCTTCACTCTGCATGACCTCCGGTCTGTTGATGGGTTCACGGCTGCATTCCGCATCGGCGGATGGTGTTCCTTTTGGGGACTTGTTGGTATGGCTGGCCGCTAAGCTCCCTTGGGGGAGCTGTCGGAGAGGGACCCTGCGTCGGTTTCATTTCCGGGTTTTCAGGATGTGCCCGTGGTTTGGAGTTGGTGCACTTTGGACGCTTGCTTCTTTGCGGGTCGGTCGGACTGTTTGAACGATCAGAGATCGTTCAAAGGCGTCATGGATCTTTGCGCCTGCGGGCGCGGGAACGCTGCGGCGGCCTCCGGCGGGGAGGGGCCTCCGCGGCCCCTTCCATCCCCCGTAAGGGGTTTCACCCCTTAACCCGTTTGCCGCTTCCTTGTTAGTTGTCCCCCATGGGGAAGCCCATGTCCAGGCCTGCGGCGTCGTTGATGATCTTGAAAATGTCCGCAAGTGCCTGCTGCAGTCGCATCTCCGCCAGCATGTACCGGCTCACGTCCGGCTTGGTGAACAGCAGGCTCGTGATCCCCTGAAAACGCTGCATGTCCACATCATCCGGCTTGTGTCCCGCCACTGCGCCCATCTGAAGCTTCACCTGCAGCTTCTTGTATTCCTTGATCAGCGCCGCCGTCGTCTCATCCGCCAGCACGCTCTCCTTCATCCCGTGATACGTCTGATACTCCTCGCTCTGGCGGATCTCCTGCGCCAGACGATGTGCCGTTGAATACTCCATAATGATTCTAACCGTCCTTTCACTCAATGAAACGAATCTCCCCTGGTTATTCATCCCAACCAAAGAGGGAGACACGCACGCATGCCTCCCCCATCATATCAAATATTTCGTTGTACGTCAAACATCCAGGATGATCGGCAGGATCATCGGGTTGCGCTTGATCTTTTCGAAGATGAAGCGGTGCAGCTCATCCTTGATGCGGTTCTTCAGCAGCGGCCAGTCCTCGCCCGCAAGGCTGGAGCCGGACAGGATCTGACGCACCACATCGCGGGTGTTGTCGATGATGTCCTCGTTCTCGCGGACGTAGATGAAGCCGCGGCTGATGATGTCGGGGCCGGAGACCAGCTTGCGCTCGTCGCGGTTGATCGCCATGACCACGATGATCAGGCCGTCCTGCGAGAGATGCTTGCGGTCGCGCAGCACCACGTTGCCCACGTCGCCGATGCCCAGACCGTCCACCAGCACGCCGCCCGTGGGGATCTGCTCGCCCAGGTACAGCCCGCCGGCGTTCATCTCATACACCTGACCGATCTCCGGCAGGACGATGTTCTGGCTGGGCATGCCCATGGATTCCGCCAGCTCTGCATGCTGCCAGAGCATGCGGTATTCGCCGTGGACAGGGATGAAGTACTGCGGCTTCACCAGCGCATGGATCAGCTTCAGCTCCTCCTGACAGGCGTGGCCGGACACGTGCACCTTCTCCATCGTGTGGTACACGACCTGTGCGCCGCAGCGGTACAGCTGGTTGATGACGCGGCTGATGCCCCGCTCGTTGCCGGGGATGGGGCTGGCGGAGATGATGACCATATCCGTGGGGCGGATCTGCAGCTTGCGGTGCTCGGAATAGGCCATGCGGGTCAGGCCGGCCATCGCCTCGCCCTGGGAGCCGGTGGTCATCACGAGGATCTCATCGTCGTTGT
Source organism: Clostridiales bacterium (assembly GCA_015056155.1). Lineage (GTDB taxonomy): Bacteria > Bacillota > Clostridia > Christensenellales > Aristaeellaceae > UBA11524. Next base: position 16,845 of record SVGU01000023.1, on the reverse strand, counting down.
AGCGGTCCAGGTCGTCCGCCTCGATCAGCATCTCCTCCGGGATATGCATCTCGCCGATCTGCATGCCCACGCGGCTGACGTTGACCATGCTGCGGCCGATGAAGCACACCTTGCGCCCGTAGGCGATGGCATTGTCGATGACCATCTGCATACGGTGGATGTTGGAGGCGAACATGGCGACGATCACGCGGCCCTTGGCGTCCCGGAACATCTTTTCGAACGTCACGCCGATCTGGCGCTCGGACATCGTCTGGCCGGGGCGCTCCACGTTCGTGGATTCGCACAGCATGCACATGACGCCCTTCTCGCCCAGCTCCGCAAAGGTCGCAAGGTCGGTGACGTGCCCGTCGATGGGGGTATAGTCGATCTTGAAGTCGCCGGTCACCACGACCGTACCCGCCGGGCAGGTGATGGCGATGGCACAGGCGCCCGCGATCGAGTGGCTCACGTGGATAAACTTCGCCGTGAAATACTTGCCCAGCTTCACTTCATCCCTGGGCTGCACCACCTGCATGGGGATGCCCGGAACGCGGTGCTCCTTCAGCTTCAGGTCCACCAGCGCCAGCGTCAGCTTCGTGCCGTACAGCGGGGCGGGCACCTGACGCAGGATATAGGGCGTCGCACCGATATGGTCCTCATGGCCGTGGGTGAACAGATAGCCGCGCACGTTCTTCTTCTTCGCCACGAGGTAGCTCACGTCCGGGATCACCAGGTCGATGCCCAGCATATCCTCCTTGGGGAAGATGCTGCCGCAGTCCACGACGACGATATCATCTTCATATTCAAAAACGGTCATATTCTTGCCGATCTCATCCACACCGCCGAGGCTGACGATCCGCAGCCGGCTGTCTGATTTCTGGTTCATTCTCTGGCTCACAGTTGGCCTCCTTTCTTACTCAGGCATGCAGCACATGCCAACCCTTTACCGCGCAGAAAGCGGCGCATTAAATATCAAGCGTTATTAAAGCATGGCACTTATAGTTCCACGCTTTATCATCGTTTTGGCGCGCATCAAACACTCCCTCGCCGAACGGTCACCACCTGCCGCCAGCCGGGGGAAACAGCACCACGAAAACGCACTGTTTATTCGGTTTGTCAGCCCTTACATGCAGCCGACAACACCTTTCGTTCTACTATTATAGCACATACGGGCAGAAAAATCCATAACATTTTCAGAAAAATTTCAAATTAAATCCGTCATTCCGGCGGATTTTCCACCAAATCGGAACAGCTGCAGAAAAAAAGTTCCGGCCTGACACGCTGTCAGACCGGATTTTGGTTCAATATTCGCTTGATCAGGCATACAGGGGGAAGTTGACCATCAGCTTCTCCACCTCGGCCTTGACCTCCGCCACAGCAGCCTCGCCCTCGTTGACGATGCGGGCGATCCACTTGGCGATCATCACCATATGCTCCTCCTTAAGGCCGCGGCTGGTGATCGCCGGCGTACCCACGCGCACGCCGCTGGTCACGAAGGGAGAGCGCTTCTCGTTGGGCACAGTGTTCTTGTTGACGGTGATGTTGGCCTCCTCCAGCAGCTTTTCCAGCATCTTGCCGGTCATCTCCGTGTCGGAGAAGTCCAGGAGCAGGAGGTGGTTGTCCGTACCGTCGGACACCATCTTGATCCCCTCGGCACGCAGCGCATTCTCCAGCGCCTTGGCGTTGAGGACGATCTGGTGCTGATAGGCCTTGAACGCATCGGACAACGCCTCGCCGAAGCACACGGCCTTCGCCGCGATGACGTGCATCAGCGGGCCGCCCTGGGTGCCGGGGAAGATGGCCTTGTCGATGGCCTTGCCCCACTTTTCCTTGCACATGATCATGCCGCCGCGCGGGCCGCGCAGGGTCTTGTGGGTGGTGGTGGTGACGAAATCGGCATAGGGCACGGGGGACGGATGCTCCCCTGCCGCGACCAGACCGGCAATGTGGGCGATATCGACCATCATCATCGCACCGACCTCGTCGCAGATCTCGCGCAGCCTTGCGAAGTCGATCGTGCGGGGATAGGCGGACGCGCCGGCGACGATCAGCTTGGGCTGGCACTCCTTCGCCTTGGCAAGCACGTCGTCATAATCAATGTAGCCGTTGTCGTTCACGCCGTAGGAAACGAAATTGAAGTACTTGCCGGACATGTTCACGGGGCTGCCGTGGGTCAGGTGGCCGCCGTTGTCCAGGGCCATGCCCATCACGGTGTCGCCGGGATTCAGCACAGCAAAATAGACCGCCATGTTCGCCTGCGCGCCGGAATGGGGCTGCACATTGACGTATTCGCAGCCGAAGAGCTGCTTGGCGCGGTCACGGGCCAGATCCTCCACCACGTCCACACACTCACAGCCGCCGTAGTAGCGCTTGGCCGGGTAGCCCTCAGCATACTTGTTGGTCAGACAGGAGCCCATCGCAGCCATCACTGCAGGGGACACGAAGTTCTCCGACGCGATCAGCTCAATATGGGTACGCTGGCGCTGCAGCTCCGCCTCGATAGCGTCGCAGACCGCCGGGTCAGCATTGCGGATCACATTCAGTTCCATGGTTACACGACCTCCATGCACATGATATTATTGAACAGACTTTCCCATTATACATGAATTTATCGCCTTGTGAAGACAAAAAACATATTTCATACAGACATACGGCCAAAAAACAAAAAACCGCACCGCTCAGAAAGGGCACTCCCGCAGCACATCCGTCATATGCTTAATGCTGCTTCCTTCCGGACCTGACATGGTTCACACAGAAAGATCGCACGGGACCCAATCGTCATTGCGATACGGCTTGAATAGTATAGCGCAATTCCACACGAATTGCAAGGGGAACAGACGTGCTTTTCCGAATTTTGCGGATGCTTCCGGCGCCTCCTGCAGGAAGCCTGCATCCAGCCTGTTTTGTCATGAGGCCCTATCTCCGTCAACTTTCTTTGAATATCAAAGCACTTTTTGTTGACTTCCCGTATGCTGTGTGCTATCCTTGTCCACGTTGATTCGTCAACACTTATTTTTCGCCCTATACTTTGAACTTCAAAGAAACAAGGAAGAAGATTACATTGGAAAAACATGAGCAAATGATCGATCAGGTGCTGGTCCACCTGTTCAACGACCTGCTGCGGATCGAGGAGCGGACGCTGCAGAAGCAGTGCCCGGGTCTGAGCATGCGGGAGATCCACATTATTGAAGCGGTCTGCGCCGCACAGACGGAGGACAACACGATGACCGTGCTGGCCGCGACGCTGCGCGTGACAGTCGGGTCGCTGACCGTGGCGGTCTCCACGCTGATCCGCAAGGGCTATCTGGAGCGCCGCCAGTCCAACGTGGACAAGCGCCGGGTGCACGTCCTCCCCCTCCCCGCCGCACTGGAGGTGGAGAAGCACCACCGCGAGTTCCACCGCCGGATGGTCGAGGCGGTGACGCAGGCCATCCCCGCCGAGCAGCTGGACGTGCTGATCGACGGTTTGCGCGGCATCAACGATTATTTCTACGGACAGGAGGAGGTTTGACATGATCCGCATCATCACGGACAGCATGTCCGACTACATCCACGCCGCCCACCGGGACAGCGGCGTGCTGCTTGCCTTCCAGCCCCTGCGCTTCGGGATGGAGGAATACATGGACGACGGCGTGTCCATCTCGCAGGAGACGTTCTACGCGCGCCTGCGCACCTGCACGGAGCTGCCCAAGACCTCGCTGGTTGCGATGCAGACATGGAAGGACGTCATGAAGCAGGCGCTCTCCGACCCGGAGGACACGGCGCTGGTCATCGCGGGCTCCTCCCGGCTTTCCGGCGGATATCAGACCGCTGTGCAGGCCGCGGAAGCCCTCAGGGCGCCGGAGCGCATCATCGTCATTGATTCCCTGACCGCCTCCTGCGGCGAGATCATGCTGATCGACTGCGCAGTCCGCATGCGCGACGCTGGGGCGACCCTCGCGCAGGCCGCTGACGCAGTACGCGAGCTCATGTCCCGGCAGCGCCTGATCGGTCTGGCAGACGACCTCAAGTACCTCGTCATGGGCGGTCGGCTGAATCCGCTGATCGGCAAGGTCGGCGGCATGCTGTCCATCAAGCCAACGCTGAAGCTGGAGGGCGGCCAGATCGAAAAGGACGGCGTGGTGCGCGGGCTGAAAAAGGGCTGGGCCTGGTACGCCGAGCAGCTGAAGCAATTCCCGCCGGACGTGAACGTCCCCCTGTACATCGGCGGCGCGGACTGCCCGGAAACCACCGCGATGCTCCGGCAGATGTTCCTGGATACCGGCCTGCCCCTGCCGGAGATCCGCTGCGTCCCCATCGGCTGCCTGATCGGCACCCATGTCGGCCCCGGTCTGACCCTCGTGTGCTGGGCTGCCGCCTGCTGACATCCCCTGGCATTCCCCTTTGCGCATGCTGCATCCCCGGCATGTGCTTTTTTCATTGCAATAGTTGCGCCTGCGGGGCTTGATGTTCCGGGCTGCGTCGTGTACAATTAAGAAGGAACGCGGCTGCCGTATCCGTTGCGGCATGCTGCGCCGGAAATACACCGAATGATACGGAGGCACCATGCTGTCCAAACGAGAGAAGCTTTTTCGCGCCGCCGAAGCCCTCGGCAGCCTCATCTGTCCGGTCTGCCGCGCCCCCCTGTCCCGCACGGGCGACGACCTTGCCTGCACGGCCGGGCACCGGCTGAACGTCAACCGCAAGGGATGCCTGAACGTGCTGAGCCAGCAGGTCGATTCCTGCTACGACGCGGCGCTGTTCGATGCGCGCCGCCGCGTTTTCGGGGCGGGCTGCTATGACGCGGTGGCCGACGCGATCGGGGAGCTGCTGCCCGCCGGGACGCACCGCCTGTTGGACGCGGGCTGCGGCGACGGCTGGTACCTCGATCGCCTCCTGACCCGGCACGGGGACTGGTGCGGCGCGGGCGCGGACATCAGCCGCGACGCGATCCTCCGCGCGACGGACCTGCCCTGCACGGCGCTGTGGTGCGTGTGCGACCTGCGCCGGCTCCCCTTTTCCGGCGGCAGCTTCACCGCCGTGCTGGATGTGCTGACCCCCGCCAGCTACGAGGAGTTCCGCCGCGTCCTTGCGCCGGAGGGGCTGCTGATCAAGGTCTACCCCGGCAGCGGCTATTTGAGGGAGCTGCGGCAATCCCGCGGCATGCCCGAATACGAGGAGGGACAGGTGGACGCCTACCTGCGGGAGAAGGCATCCGTCGTCGGCGAGCGCCGCGTGACGGTGACACACGCCGTTTCACCGGACCTGTGGCGGGATTTCGTATGGATGACGCCGCTGATGCAGGACCTGTCCGCCGAAGAGAAGGACACCATCGCCGCCCGGCCCATGCCGACCGTCACGGTCGATCTGCACATCGCTGCCTGCCGGTTGTGACCCGTCCGCCCACATGACCCCATCAAGAAAGGAGCCTTCCCATGGCCGATATGCTCGTCAAGCTCTATCCCCTTCCCTGCGACCCCGACCTCGAGCCCGACCTTGCCGAACAGGGCATCGTCATCAAGCAGGCCCTCGCCCCCGACATGAGCAAGCTGATCGCCTTCACGAAGGAGAACGGCTACCCCAACTGGGAAGACGAGATCCGCGTATGCTTCTGCAACCAGCCTGTGAGCTGCTACATCGCCGTGAAGGAGAAGCGCATCGTCGGCTTCGGCTGCTACGAGGCGACCGCCCGCGGCTTCTTCGGCCCGACGCTGGTCGCGGCCTCCGAGCGCCGAAAGGGCGTGGGCAAGGCGCTGCTGCTGCGCTGCCTGGAGTCCCTGAGGGCGCTGGGCTACGGCTACGCCTTCATCGGCTGGCCGGCGGAGGACGCCATCCACTTCTATCAGGCAGCCACCGGCGGCATGATGATCCCCGACGAGGGACATGGCGTATATTCCCGGATGGTGGAGATCGACTGACCCGCTTCATATTCCCCGAAAATGCAAGGCGCGCGTCCTCCCGGCATGAGAGGACGCGCGCTGTTTCATTTGAAGATTCTTTGGGCGAAGTTGTACAGGCCATGCTTCCAGACGGTGAAGTCATGTCCGCCGGGCATGGTGTAGAAGGTGTTTGCTGTGCCGTTTTCCGTCAGGGTCGCGGCATAGGTCGCCGGCCACTGGCCCACCACGCCGTCCGATGCGCCGGCGTTGATGAGGATGTACGGCTCGAACCCCTCCGCCGCGCGGAAATCCGCCCTGGCAAAGAGGCCCTTCTCCGCATGGTAGGGCAGCACGCCCGGCGCGGGGCAGAACGCGCCCGCATAGCCGAACAGGTCCTGCCGGGACAGACCGATGTACAGCGCCTCGCGGCCGCCCATCGAAAGCCCCGCGACCGCCGTGTTTTCCGGGCCCTCGGCGATGGAGAAATGCGCCTTCATGTACGGCATCAGGTCGTTGGTCAGGTCGTTGATGAAGTTGTCGAAGGCCGCGAAGTGCGCCGGGGTATACATGTCGGAGCTGTTGGGCGAATCGTGCTTCCGCGCGCGCACATTGGGCATGACGATGATCATCTCCTGTGCCTCGCCCGCAGCGATCAGGTTGCCGACCACCACATCCGGCCTGCCGCCGAGCCACTCGCTGTGGTCGCCGCCGATGCCGTGCAGCAGGTACAGGACCGGGTACGTCCTCTCCTCGCTGTAGTCCGGCGGAAGGATGATGAACATCTTCCGGATATTGCCCGTCGTCTTGGACAGATAGGTGTGGTAGAGCATCTTGCCGTAGGTCACATCATCATGGCGGACGTCGAAATCCGCAGGAGGATCGTTCCACAGGGGCTCCTCCGCCCACGCGCCGGCAGCCAGCACCAGGCAGGCCGCCAGACAGAAAAGCAGCTTCATCATCTGTACTGGCCTCCTTGCTTACACGCCCAGATAGCCCTTGAGCACCAGCAGGGTGTTGTACACGCCGTCGATGTGGCTGCGCTCATAGCCGTGGCTGGCGTACACGCCCGCGCCGATGAGCCCGTGGCGGATGTCCACGCCGGAGCGCAGCGTCGCCTCCACGTCGGAGCCGTAGAAGGGGTAGACGTCCACGGCGTAGTCCGCGCCGGTCGCCTTCGCGGCATGGATGAGCTTGGTCGTCACGTCGTAGCTGTAAGGGCCACCGGAGTCCTTGGCGCAGATGGACACCTGCTTCTCCGTGCACTGCAGGCCATTGCCCACGCAGCCCATGTCTACGCTGATGGCCTCTGTCACGCCCGCGGGGACGGAAGCGCTGCCGCCGTGGCCGACCTCCTCATACACGGTCACATGCACCCACACGCGGCGCTCAGGTACGACGCCCTCGTCATGCAGGTACTTCGCAAAGCCCAGCAGGATGCCCACGCTCAGCTTGTCGTCCAGGAAGCGGGACTTCAGGTAGCCCGAGGCGGTGCGGCGGGTGCGGGGCTCGAAGCAGACGATGTCGCCCACGTCCACGCCCAGCTTGCGCGTGTCGGCGGCGGACTTCACATCCTCGTCCAGCACGATCTCCACCGTATCCCAGCTGCGCTTGGCAGAGGAATAGTCGCCGTTGACATGCACGGAGGCGTTGCACAGCTGGCAGGTGCCCTCGACGACCTTGCCGTCGCGGGTATGCACGCGGACATTCTCCGCCTCGGCGTTGTTGGGGTTCATGCCGCCCAGAGAGGTCAGCTTGAGCCGGCCGTCGCCCTTGACTTGCGCGACCATCGCGCCCAGGGTGTCCGCGTGGGCCTCCAGCAGCAGACCGTCCTCCGCGTCCTTGCCGCCAAGGTCGATCAGCACGCCGCCCTTGCGGGTGATCTTCGCCTCAAAGCCCAGCGCCGCGAACGCCTCCTGCACCCACTTCGCCGCCACAGCGGTGTAGCCGGAGGGGCTGTCGATGGCCAGCAGCTCGGCCGTTGCGTCCCATGCATAATCTGCATACTTACGATCCATGTTCATCATTCTCCTTTATTTGCCGAATTTGTTTGTACCTTCATCGTAACATGCGCGGGACATATCGTCAACGGCGATTTCCCGCGCTTCCGCGTCCGAGCGTGCCGCCACGGCTGCGATCTCGTCAAAGCGGGCGATCACCGCATCGTAATTGTCCCGCCGGTGGGGAAAGGTGCAGTCCATGCAGCTTTTGATCCCGGAATCCGTTTCGGTGCAGCTGCCGCCGCAGCGCTTCCCCAGCGCATACAGCGGGCAGTAGCAGAACAGGCAGTTGAACTCCTCCTCGGGGATCCCTTCATGGCAGGGAAAATACTCGCACGCCCGGTTCTGGAAAAAGCGGTAATTCTCCGTTTTCTGCGTCATATCGCCCTCACATCGCCAGCAGCCGGCGGGCGTTCCGGTCGAAGATGTCCGCCTTTTCCGCGTCCGTCAGCGGCAGCGCGCTGATGCGGGCGACGCACTGCGCCGGGTCGTCCCACGGGCTGTCGGTGCCAAAGAGCACCCGTTCGCTGCCGAAGATGCGCACCAGCTCCACAAACCGTGCATCCTCCAGCATCGGCAGCTCCTCCGGGGCATAATGGTCGTCCAGCGGACTGATCTCGCCCAGGGAGTATGCCGTATCCAGATACACGCCGGTATCCAGCAGCATCTCCGGCACCTCCTGCCAGTTGCGCCAGCCGCCCATGTGTGCCGCGACCAGCGTCACCGGGCCTGCCTGCCGCAGGGCGCTGCGCAGCATCGCCGGGCTGCACTTCACCACGCCCGGGAAGCCAATGTCCGCGCCGCCGTGCATCACCACCGTCAGCCCCAGCTCGCCGCAGCGCGCCAGGATCCTGACGAACCGCACATCGTCGATCGCCACATCCTGATAGACCGGATGGATCTTCACGCCCCGGAAGCCCAGCTCCTTCGCCCGGCCCAGCTCCTCATGCCAGTCCGGCGCGTCCGGGTGGATGGCCGCGAAGTAGGTCAGGCCGTCCCTGCCGTCCAGCGCGCGGGAGGTATCGTTCATGGAGGCGCATTTGAGCGGGTTCGTCGCCACCGGCAGCACCACCGCATGGTCGATCCCGGCCGCACGCATCGCACGCAGCAAGCCCTCCCGCGTGCCGTCCGAGAAAGATGTGGCGTGTGCCTTCTCTTCCAGCTTCTTCACCGCAGCCTCCGCGATCCTGTCCGGGAAGGTATGCGCGTGAAAGTCGATCATGATGACCGCCTCTTTTCCTGTTCATTGTCCTGTCTGACAGTTTAGCCCCGTCGGCGCGCCTTTGTCAAGAAAGAGAACATAATATGTACAAGGCGCACGATTGACTTTCCTTGTCGGAAATGGTAAAGTATTGACTGAAATACGTGCGATGACGCAGACAAGTAATCGCTCCAGAACGTCCTCAGAGAGCTGCCGGCAGGTGCGAGGCAGCGGACGGCACAGCGACGAATTCACTGCCGAGCCTCCGGTCGAAACATGAGTAGGCCGTGACGGGTGCGCCCGATACCGCGCGATCGAGGCCGCTGCTTGCGTGCTGCGGCGAATCGAGGTGGTACCACGGCATTGCCCGTCCTCTGCATGTGCAGAGGCTTTTTTCTTTCACGGTATAATGTATACAAGGAGTTATTCACGATGCTGATCACCGAATACCTGGAACGGAACGCCCGGCTGTGGGGCATGGAGACTGCGCTGGTGGAGATCAATCCCTCCGAGGAGCGCGACAACGCCGTCACCTGGCGCGATTACAACCTGATCGAGAGCGCCAACCCGGATGCCCCCTACCGCCGCGAGATCTCCTGGGCAGATTTCGACCGCCGCGCCAACCGCTTCGCCAACCTGCTGCTCAGCCGCGGCATCCAGCGGGGCACCAAGTGCGCGATCCTGATGATGAACTGCCTGGAGTGGCTGCCGGTCTACTTCGGCATCCTCAAGGCCGGCTGCATCGCCGTGCCGATGAACTTCCGCTACTCCGCGGAGGAGATCAGGTACTGCCTTGACCTGGCGGACGTGGAGGTGCTGATCTTCGGCCCGGAGTTCATCACCCGCATGGACCTGATCGCCGATCAGATCAACCTCCGCTACACCTTCTTCGTCGGCAAGAACGGCCCCGCCTACACCGAGGACTGCCTGAAGCTGATGGGCTACTGCTCCACCTCCGCCCCGCCCGTGGCGCTGACGGAGAAGGACTACGCCGCCATCTACTTCTCTTCCGGCACAACCGGCTTCCCCAAGGCGATCCTGCACAACCACCGCGCGCTGGCCTATTCCTGCGAGGTGGAGCAGAATCACCACGGTCAAACCCGCGAGGACGTGTTCCTGTGCATTCCGCCGCTGTATCACACGGGCGCGAAGATGCACTGGTTCGGCAGCCTGCTCTCCGGCAGCAAGGCCGTGCTGCTGCGCGGCGTGAAGCCCGAGTGGATCCTGCGGGCAGTCACAGAGGAGCGCTGCACCATCGTGTGGCTGCTGGTGCCGTGGTGCCAGGACCTGCTGGACGCCATCGACGCGGGCCGCATCAATCTGGATGACTACTACCTCGATCAGCTGCGCCTGATGCACATCGGCGCCCAGCCCGTCCCGCCGAGCCTGGTGGCCCGCTGGCTCAAGCTCTTCCCCCACCACCAGTACGACACCAACTACGGCCTGTCCGAGTCCATCGGCCCCGGCTGCGTGCACCTGGGCGTGGAGAACGTCCACAAGGTCGGCGCGATCGGCAAGCCCGGCTACAACTGGGCAGCGAAGATCGTCGATCCAAAGGGCTGCGAGGTGCCGCAGGGCGACGTGGGCGAGCTGGCCGTCAAGGGCGACGGCGTGATGCTGTGCTACTACAAGAATGAAGAAGCGACCAACGAGGTCCTGAAGGACGGCTGGCTCTACACCGGCGACATGGCCCGCATGGATGAGGACGGCTTCATCTGGCTGGTGGACCGCAAGAAGGACGTGGTCATCTCCGGCGGCGAGAACCTGTACCCGGTCGAGATCGAGAACTTCATGCGCGGCTTCGACAAGATCAAGGACGTGGCGGTCATCGGCCTCCCCCACCCGCGTCTTGGCGAGATCGCCGCGGCGATCGTCGAGGTCAAGGAAGATACCGAATGCACAGAGGAGGAGATCAACCGCTTCTGCGAGGGCATGCCCCGGTACAAGCGCCCCCGCAAGGTCATCTTTGACAAGGTGCCCCGCAACCCCACCGGCAAGATCGAAAAGCCCGCGCTGCGCGAGAGGTACTGCAAGGGCAGGCTGGTGGAATCCCAGATCACGGGTTGATCCGGATGCCGGATCGGGATCCGGAATTGTAGTTTTCGCCGCGCGCTGCGGCGGATGGGTAGCATTGTAGTTTGGTAGACAACAGGGCGTTCCTGTTTTCTAAGTAGATCATGTAGTACGGAAGGAGAAACATCATGGATCTGGTCATCAAATTGGGTATGCTCTTCGTGTTCTTTGCCGTTACGATCGGTATCGGCCTGTACTGCCGCAAGCACTCCACAGACGTGAACGGCTTCGTTCTGGGCGGACGCTCGGTCGGCCCGTGGCTGACGGCTTTCGCGTATGGCACCTCCTACTTCTCCGCGGTCGTGTTCGTCGGCTATGCCGGCCAGTTCGGCTGGAAGTACGGCATCGCCGCCACCTGGGCCGGCATCGGCAATGCGCTGCTGGGTTCCCTGCTGGCATGGGCCGTGCTGGGACGCCGCACCCGCGTGATGACGCAGCATCTTGATTCGGCCACCATGCCGCAGTTCTTCCAGGCGCGCTTCAGGAGCCCCGCGCTCAAACTCGCCGCCTCGGCCATCGTATTCATCTTCCTCATCCCCTACACCGCCTCCCTCTACAACGGCCTGTCCCGCCTCTTCGCCATGGCTTTCTCCATTGATTATGCCTGGTGCGTGATCATCATGGCAGTGCTGACGGCCATTTATGTCATCGCTGGCGGCTACATGGCCACGGCCATCAACGACTTCATCCAGGGCATCATCATGATCGTTGGCATCGTTGCGGTGATCGCGGCGGTGCTGAGCGCCAACGGCGGCTTCCTCAACGCGCTGAGCGAGCTGGGCAAGATCCCCGTGGAGGGCACGGGCATGCCGCTGGACGGTACCCCGGGCGCATTCGCCTCCTTCTTCGGCCCCGACCCGGTGAACCTGCTGGGCGTTGTCATCCTGACCAGCCTCGGCACCTGGGGTCTGCCCCAGATGGTGCAGAAATTCTACGCCATCAAGAGCGAGAAGCAGATCGGAAAGGGCATGATCATCTCCACCATTTTCGCGGCGATCGTCGCCGGCGGCTGCTACTTCCTGGGCGGCTTCGGCCGACTGTATGCCGAACAGATCAACATGGATCCTGCCAGGCCCAACTACGACTCCGTCATCCCCACGATGCTGGAGGGCCTGCCCACGGTGCTGATCGCCCTGGTGATCGTGCTGGTGCTGGCGGCCTCGATGTCCACGCTGTCCTCCCTCGTGTTGACCTCCTCTTCCACCCTGACGCTTGACTTCATCAAGGGCAAGCTCGTCAAGAACATGGACGAGAAGAAGCAGCTGCTGGTCATGCGCGCGCTGATCGTGGTGTTCATCGCCATCTCCGTCGTGCTGGCCATCGTGCAGCACAAGTCCGCCGTTACCTTCATCGCTCAGCTGATGGGCGTTTCCTGGGGCGCGCTGGCCGGCGCATTCCTCGCCCCCTTCCTCTACGGCCTGTACTGGAAGCGCACCACCAGAGCGTCCGTCTGGTGCTCCTTCATTTTCTCCACCGTGGTCATGCTGGCCAACGTCGTGGCGAAGAGCGCCTTCCCGACCATCCTGCAGAGCCCCATCAACGCCGGCGCCTTCTGCATGATCGCAGGCCTCGTCATCGTCCCCGTCGTCAGCCTCATCACCCCGAAGCTGGACAAGGCCCACGTCGAGAACGTCTTCTCCTGCTACGACAGGACGGTGACTGTGCACGTGACCGACTCCATCGGCGAAGAAGCAGGTTCCACCAAAACCAGGTAATCAACCAGCTGGTGGTTCAGCAAGACGGCACGGCAGCACTCCTGCCGCGCCGCCCTCTGAGCCAATGCTCCAGCAATATCAGGAGGTTATCCCCATGAAGCAGCTTATGCTGGGCAACGAAGCAGTTGCCCGCGGACTCTATGAAGCCGGATGCGCCTTCGTATCCAGCTACCCCGGAACCCCCTCCACCGAGATCACCGAGGCAGTCGCGAAGTACCAGGAGGTCTACGCCGAGTGGGCCCCCAACGAGAAGGTCGCGATGGAATCCGCCTTTGGTGCGTCCCTTGCCGGCAAGCGCAGCTTCTGCGGCATGAAGCACGTGGGCCTGAACGTCGCCGCCGACCCGCTGTTCACCATCGCCTACACGGGCGTGAACGCCGGCATGGTCATCGGCGTTGCGGACGACGCGGGCATGCATTCCTCCCAGAACGAGCAGGATTCCCGCCACTATGCGCGCGCATCGAAGATCCCGATGCTGGAGCCTGCCGATTCCGCCGAGGCGATCGCCTTTGCCAAGCTCGCGTATGACCTGTCCGAGCAGTTCGACACCCCGGTGCTGCTGAAGATGTGCACCCGTGTCAGCCACAGCCAGAGCGTCGTGGAGTGCGGCGAGCGCGTGGAGGCCGTGAAGACCTACGAAAAGAACCCCGCCAAGTACATCATGATGCCCGGCAACGCCAAGAAGCGTCACCCTGTGGTCGAAGCCCGCACCCGCGCCCTCGTCGAGTGGGCGGAGACGGCCGACATCAACCGCGTCGAGGACGGCAGCGATCACTCCCGCGGCATCATCACCTCCTCCACTGCCTACCAGTATGTCAAGGAGGTCTGCGGCGACAAGTACCCGGTGATGAAGCTGGGCATGATCTGGCCGATGCCGGAGAAGAAGATCCGCGATTTCGCCGCGTCCGTCGAAGAACTGGTCGTGGTCGAGGAGCTGGACAGCTTCATCGAGGCGCACTGCGACGCGCTGGGCCTGAAGGTCACGGGCAAAAACGTGTTCCCCGTGATCGACGAATTCAGCCAGAACCTCGTCGCCGAAAAGCTGGGCATGGATGCCCCCTGCGCAGGCTGCAAGGTGGACGATGCGATCCCCGCCCGTCCCCCGGTCATGTGCGCCGGCTGCCCCCATCGCGGTCTGTTCTACACCCTGGCAAAGAACAAGATCACCGTCCTGGGTGACATCGGCTGCTACACACTGGGCGCTGTGCCGCCGCTGGGCGCGGTGGACTCCGTCATCTGCATGGGCGCGTCCATCTCCGGCACCCACGGCTTCGTCAAGGCCCTCGAAGGCGCGGCGGACGGCAAGACCGTGGCCGTCATCGGCGACTCCACCTTCATGCATTCCGGCATCACGGGCCTGGTGAACGTGGCCTACAACGAGTCCAACGCGACGATCATCATCGTCGATAACTCCATCACCGGCATGACCGGCCACCAGCAGAACCCCACCACCGGCATGAACCTCAAGGGCGATCCCTGCACGAAGATCGACCTCGAAACGCTCTGCCGCGCGGTCGGTATCCGCCGCGTGCGCGTGGTCGATCCCTACAATCTGGAGCAGACCGAGACCGCCATCAAGGAGGAGCTGGCCGCTCCCGAAGCGTCCGTCATCATCAGCCGCCGTCCCTGCGCGCTGCTCAAGTACGTCAAGCACTCGAAGCCTGTCACCGTGGACAGCGACAAGTGCCGCTCCTGCAAGCTGTGCATGAAGATCGGCTGCCCGGCGATCTCCATGCAGCCCGCTGCCGACGGCAAGGTCAAGGCCGTCGTCGATCACACCCAGTGCACCGGCTGCGGCGTGTGCGTACAGCTGTGCCACTTCGGCGCACTCAAGGAGGCTGAATAATATGAAAACTTCCAATATCATGATCGTCGGCGTCGGCGGTCAGGGCAGCCTTCTGGCCTCGAAGCTCCTGGGCCGCCTGCTGCTGACCAAGGGCTATGACATCAAGGTTTCCGAGGTGCATGGCATGTCCCAGCGCGGCGGCAGCGTCGTCACCTACGTCCGCTTCGGCGACAAGGTGTATTCCCCCGTCATCGACAAGGGCGAGGCAGACTACATCGTGTCCTTTGAGCTGCTGGAGGCCGCCCGCTGGACGGAGTACCTGAAGCCGGATGGCAAGCTGGTCGTCAACACCCAGCAGATCAACCCCATGCCCGTCATCACCGGCGCGGCGCAGTATCCCGAGAATCTGGCAGAGAAGATGAAGGCCGCCGGTATCGACGTGGACGCCTTTGACGCGCTGTCCCTGGCCGAGCAGGCCGGCAGCACCAAGGCGGTCAACATCGTCCTGATGGGCCACCTGAGCCGCAGCTTCGACTTCACCCTCGAGGAGTGGATGGAGGCCATCGAAAAGAGCGTGCCTGCCAAGTTCCTCGAGCTGAACAAAAAGGCATTCCTGCTGGGCCGCGAGGCCTGAGGGACGCCGCCCCCGTTTCCCCTTTCCGTGTACCCTGAACGCCGTGAGCGACGTTACACTATAATGGGAGATGATCACCATGGCAAATTATTACCAGCCGGAGATCGAGACCGCATCGCGGGAGCAGATCCTGGCATGGCAGAACGATCGCCTCGTCAAGCAGGTGCAGCATGTATGGGACAACGTCCCCTACTACCGCGCCAAGATGGAGGAGAAGGGCGTGACCCCCGCCGATATCAAGAGCGTTGACGATCTGCACAAGCTGCCCTTCCTGACCAAGGCCGACCTGCGCGACGCTTATCCCTATGGCCTGTGCGCCAAGCCGCTGAAGGACTGCGTGCGTATCCAGTCCACCTCCGGCACCACCGGCCGCCGCGTGGTCGCATTCTACACCCAGCACGACGTCGACCTGTGGGAAGACTGCTGCGCCCGCGCGATCGTCGCCGCCGGCGGCACGAACGAAGACGTGGTGCAGGTCGCTTATGGCTACGGCCTGTTCACCGGCGGCCCCGGCCTCAACGGCGGCTCCCACAAGGTGGGCTGCCTGACTCTGCCGATGTCCTCGGGCAACACCGAGCGTCAGCTGACCTTCATGACCGATCTGGAGGCCACGATCCTTTGCTGCACGCCCTCTTATGCGCAGTACCTGGCCGAATCCATCGAGGAGGCGGGCCTGCGCGACAAGATCAAGCTCAAGGCCGGCATCTTCGGTGCGGAAGCCTGGTCCGAGGAAATGCGTCACGATATCGAAAGCCGTCTGGGCATCAAGGCCTACGATATTTATGGCCTGACCGAGACCTCCGGCCCCGGCGTCGCCTTCGAATGCTGCGAGCAGACCGGCATGCACATCAATGAGGACCACTTCATCGCCGAGATCATCAACCCCGAAACGGGCGAAGTGCTGCCCGAGGGCGAGAAGGGCGAGCTGGTCTTCACCTCCATCACCAAGGAAGCCTTCCCCCTCCTGCGCTACCGCACCCGCGATATCTGCGTGCTGAGCCGCAAGAAGTGCGCCTGCGGCCGCACCCATGTGAAGATGTCCAAGCCCATGGGCCGCAGCGACGATATGCTCATCATCAAGGGCGTGAATGTGTTCCCGTCCCAGATCGAGACCGTGCTGATGGAGCAGGGCTATCCGGCCAACTATCAGATCGTGGTCGACCGTGTGAACCACTCCGACACCCTGGAAGTCCTGGTCGAGATGGCTCCCGACAAGTTCTCCGACTCCCTGGCGGATATCGCCGAGCAGGAGAAGACCCTCGTCGGCGCGCTCAAGGCCATGCTGGGCATCTACGCCAAGGTGCGCATCGTCTCCCCCAAGAGCATCACCCGCTCCGAGGGCAAGGCCGTGCGCGTCATCGACAAGCGTAAGATTTGATGGAGGTGTAACACAATGAGCGTTCATCAGATTTCCATCTTCCTGGAGAACCGTGCCGGTCAGCTGGCGGAGATCACTCGTCTGCTGGCGGACAAGAACGTGAACCTGCGGGCTCTCAACATCGCTGAAACCAAGGATTACGGCGTGCTGCGCCTGATCGTGGACGACGCGGAGAAGGCCACCGCCGCGCTGCTGGAGACCGGCTGCATCCTGTCGATGACCCC
>SVGU01000129.1 GCA_015056155.1 Clostridiales bacterium | reverse complement strand
TGGAGAAGGTCGGCGGCATCGACGCGCTGAGCGTGCTGACCCCGATGTTCGTCAGCCAGACCCAGCACGAGGTGTACGAGTACTACCGTGAGATCGCGGAGGAGACGAGCCTGCCGATCATCATGTACAACAACAAGCCCAAGACCAACGTGACCATCGAGCCGGCGACCGTCGCCAAGCTCGCCCAGATCGACAACATCATCGGCGTGAAGGATTCCACCGGCGACATGACGAATACCGAAGAGTATCTGCGCCTGACCCGCGGCATGGACAATTTCCACGTCATGATGGGCCGCGACACCCTGATCTACGCCGCCCTGTGCTACGGCGCGAAGGGCGCCATCGCCTCCTGCGCGAACGTTGCACCGCGCATCGCTGTGGACATCTACGAGAAGTTCATGGCCGGTGACCATGCGGGCGCGCTCGACGCGCAGTTCACCTTCTCCTCCCTGCGCATTTCCACCAACATGGGCACCTTCCCGGTCGTCCTCAAGGAAGCGCTCAAGATGATCGGCCATGACTGCGGCGACTGCGTGAAGCCGATTCAGCCGCTGAATGACGAGCAGCGCGCCAAGCTGCGCGGCGTGCTCGCCGGAATGGGTCTCCTGTGAACGATATCGTCAGCCGGATGATTGACACACAGCTTCTGCTGTTTCTGTACCTGCTCTGCGGCGTCTACCTGAGTAAACGCAGGCTCATACGGGAAGATAACCGCGAAGCGCTGGTGCGGCTGATGATGGACGTGACCATGCCGCTGATGGTGGTGGACGCATTCAACAAGCCCATGACCAGGGAAGAGATCTTCTCCTCCTTCTTCGTGATGGCGGTGGCGTTCGCGGGCTGCGTGGTCACGGGCCTGATCGGCCTTGTGCTGTGGAGAAATCAACCGGAAAACAAGAAGAAAGTGCTCATGTACGCCAGCATGTTTTCCAATGCCGGCAATGCGGGCCTGCCGATCGTCAGTCTGGTGTTCGGCCCGACGGGCGTGTTCTTCGCCAGTATGTACCTGATCCCTCCGCGCATCCTGCAATGGACGGTGGGCCTTAGCCTGTTTGTCAAGCCGGAAAAGGGCGGCTGGGTCAAGAACGTGCTCCTCAACCCCATGGTCATCACGATCTACATCGGCGTGTTCATGATGGCGACCGGCTGGTACATCACCGGCGTGTTCGCTTCCGCCATTGACAGCCTGGGCAGCATGACCAGCCCGCTGTCCATGATCCTCATCGGCGCGACGTTGGCGAACATGAACCCGAAGGTGCTGCTGGATAAGTCGGTGCTCTACACCAGCTTCTTCCGCCTGATCGCCTTCCCGGTGCTCATCGCCTTTATGCTCAAGCCCTTTGGCCTTGATCCGATGGTCATGAACATCTGCGTCATTCTGCTCTCCATGCCGGTCGCGGCGAATACCGCGGCGATGGCCGAGCGCTATGGCGGCGACTACAAATTCGCTTCGGCGGTCGTGAGCGTATCCACGCTGCTGAGCGTCATCACCGTTCCCGTAATTACCTGGTTCATCCAGATGATTTAACACTGATTGATAATTTAGGAGGAATGTATTATGAAAATCGCATTTATCGGTCTGGGCATCATGGGTAAGCCGATGGCCATCAACCTGCTCAAGGCTGGCCACGAGCTGCGCGTGTTCGACTTCAACAAGGCCGCTGTGGAAGAAGTGAAGGCTGCCGGCGCTGTCGCCTGCGAGAGCTCCGTCGCCACCGTCGAGGGCGTTGACGCCGTCATCACCATGCTCCCCAACAGCCCGCACGTCAAGTCCGTCATGCTGGAGAACGACAAGGTTGCCGAGCATATGCCCAAGACCGCGACCTTCATCGACTGCTCTTCCATCAGCCCGATCGCCAGCCGCGAGATCGCTGCCGAGCTGGAGAAGCTGGGCATCGACATGCTGGACGCCCCGGTTTCCGGCGGCCAGCCCAAGGCCGTGGACGGCACCCTCGCCTTCATGGTCGGCGGCAAGCAGGAAGTGTTTGACAAGTTCAAGGACGTTCTGGCGGCCATGGGCTCCAGCGTCGTCCTCTGCGGCAACGTGGGCGCGGGCAACGTGACCAAGCTGTGCAACCAGACCATCGTCGCGGTCAACATCGCGGTGCTGGCTGAAGCTCTGCAGATGGGCCAGATGTGCGGCGTTGAGCCCCAGAAGATCTTCGAAGCCATCAAGGGCGGCCTCGCCGGCTCCACCGTCATGAACGCCAAGGCGCCGATGATGATGGATCAGAATTTCCAGCCGGGCTTCCGCATTGACCTGCACATCAAGGACCTGAACAACGTCGTGGACGCTGCCAAGGCCGTTGACGCCCCGATCCCGCTGACCCAGAGCGTGCTGGAGATGATGAAGATCCTGCACAAGGACGGCGACGGCGTGTGCGATCACAGCGCCCTGCTCAAGTACTATCAGAAGCTGACCGGCGAAGTGCTCCATCACTAAGCGGATACGCGACACGGCGGGCGAAGCCTTTGGGCTTCGCCCTCTGCCCGGTCTGTGAATAACAATATATATATGACAATATACAGCGCATAGAGGAGGAACCCACGATGATTCCGAAGGTAGTGAAAATGGACGTGTACCCGGTAGCGGGCCACGACAGCATGGAACTCAACCTCTCCGGCGCGCATGCGCCGTACTTCACCCGCAATATCGTGATTCTCGAGGACAGCAACGGTACCCTGGGCGTGGGCGAAGTGCCCGGCGGTCAGAAGATCACCAAGGCTCTTGAGGACGTGAAGCATCTGGTGCTGGGCACCCGCATTGTTGACTACAAGGCTACCCTCAACAAGGTTCGCGAGTGGCTGAACGCCAACATCAAGGACGACGTCCGCGGCCTGCAGACCTTTGACCTGCGCACCGGCGTGCACGTTGTGACCGCGATTGAAGCGCCGCTGCTCGACCTTGTGGGCAAGTTCATGGACGTTCCGGCCGCCGCGCTCATGGGCGACGGCGTGATGCGCGAGCGTGTCCGCTTCCTGAGCTACCTGTTCTACGTCGGCGACCGCAAGAAGACCGACCTGCCGTACATGAGCGAAGAGGACAGCGACTGCGCATGGTACCGCCTGCGCAACGAAGAGGCGCTGACCCCGGACGCCATCGTCGAGCTGGCGAAGGCGACGCAGGAGAAGTACGGCTTTGAGGACTTCAAGCTCAAGGGCGGCGTGCTCTCCCCGAAGGAGGAACTCAAGGCGGTTCAGGCGCTCAAGAAGGCGTTCCCGAATGCCCGCATTGACCTTGACCCGAACGGCGCCTGGAGCCTGAAGGAGGCGCTGGAGATCGCGCCGGGCCTCAAGGAGTGCCTGTCCTACTGTGAAGACCCGGTCGGCGCGGAGGCTGGCTTCAGCGGCCGCGAGGTGATGGCCGAGTTCCGCAAGGCGACCATGATGCCCACCGCTACCAACATGATCAACACCGACTGGCGCCAGATGTGCCACACCATCGCGCTGCAGAGCGTGGACATCCCGCTGGCTGACCCGCACTTCTGGACCATGAACGGCTCCGTCCGCGTGGGCCAGCTGTGCAACGACTTCGGCCTGATGTGGGGCTGCCACTCCAACAACCACTTTGACATCAGCCTCGCCATGGTGGTGCAGTGTGCCGCCGCGATCCCGGGCAAGATGAACGGCATCGACACCCACTGGATCTGGCAGGAGGGCCGCGAGCGCCTGACGAAGGAGCCGATGCAGATCGTCGACGGCTGCATCGACCTGCCGAAGAAGCCTGGTCTGGGCATCGACGTGGACATGGATCAGGTCATGAAGGCCCACAAGCTCTATGTGGACAACTGCCTCGGCGCGCGCGATGACGCCATCGGCATGCAGTACCTGATTCCGGGTTGGAAGTTCGACAACAAGAAGCCGTGCCTGGTTCGTTAATCTGACAAAGACCGGCTGAGCAATCAGCCGGTTTTTTATAAATGAGGAGTAAGTCATGCGTACATATATTCAGATTACCGAGCGCGACAACGTGGCCATCGCGGTGCAGGAAGTGAAGCAGGGCACGGAGATTATGCCCGGCATCGTCACCCTGAGCGACATCCCGCAGGGCCACAAGATCGCCCTTACCGATATCCCGAAGGACGGCGCGATCATCCGCTACGGCGTGGAGCTGGGCTACGCGCTCGATCCCATTGCCAAGGGCCAGTGGATCAATGAGCACATGCTGCGCTTGCCGACCCCGCCGGGCCTTGACGACATGCCCTACGGCGTGAACATCAGGACCGACCTGCCCGAGCCGCCGGTCAAAACGTGGCTTGGCTACCGCAACCCCGAGGGCGGCTACGCGGGCACCCGCAACATCCTCGGCATCCAGACCACCGTGCAGTGCGTGCAGGGCGTGCTGGACGTCGCCGTGGAGCGCATCCGCAGGGAGATCCTGCCCAAGTACCCGAACGTGGACGACGTGGTCGCGGTGAACCATGCTTACGGCTGCGGCGTAGCGATCAACGCGCCGGAGGCCAAGGTGCCGATCCGCGCGCTGCGCAACCTCTGCCACCATCCGAACTTCGGCGGCCAGCTGATGGTCGTGGCCCTTGGCTGCGAAAAGCTGACGGTCGATATGCTCGTGGACCCGGAGAACAACACCCCGGAAAACGTCATCGTCCTTCAGGACAACAAGGGCTTTGAGGCGAACATCAACGCCATCATGGCCATGGCCGAGAAGAAGATGGCTGTGCTCAACGAGCGCCGCCGCGAGGAACTGCCGCTTAGTGACCTTCTGGTCGGCCTG
>SVGU01000022.1 GCA_015056155.1 Clostridiales bacterium | reverse complement strand
CTCCCCTACGGCGTGGCCGCGAAGGACATCATCCTGGAGGTGCTGCGCCGCCTGACCGTCAAGGGCGGCGTGGGCAAGGTGATGGAGTACATCGGCGAGGGCGTTGCGACCCTGACCGTCCCCGAGCGCGCGACCATCACCAACATGGGCGCGGAGCTGGGTGCGACGACGTCCATCTTCCCCTCCGACGACGTGACCCGTGAGTTCCTCAAGGCGCAGGGCCGCGAATCCGACTGGATGGAGCTGAAGGCCGACGACGACGCGACCTACGACGAGATCGTCGAGATCGACCTCAACACCCTTGTGCCCCTGGTCGCCAAGCCCCACATGCCCGACATCGTCGAGACCGTCGAGCAGTGCGGCCCGATCAAGGTCGATCAGGTGTTCATCGG
The DNA here is from genome assembly GCA_015056155.1 of Clostridiales bacterium. Lineage (GTDB taxonomy): Bacteria > Bacillota > Clostridia > Christensenellales > Aristaeellaceae > UBA11524. Next base: position 36,861 of record SVGU01000022.1, on the reverse strand, counting down.
CTCCTGCACCAACTCCTCCTACACCGATATGATGCGCGTGGCCCGCATCCTCAAGGGAAAGTCCGTGCATCCCGACGTGAGCCTCGTTATCGGCCCCGGCTCCAAGCAGGTGCTGACCATGCTGGCCCGCAACGGTGCGCTGGCGGACATGATCGCGGCGGGCGCGCGTATTCTGGAGAGCGCCTGCGGCCCCTGCATCGGCATGGGTCAGGCGCCCAAGTCCAACGCCATTTCTGTCCGCACCAACAACCGCAACTTCTTCGGCCGCTCCGGCACCAAGAGCGCGGGCATCTACCTCGTCTCCTGCGAGACGGCCGCCGTCACCGCCCTCACCGGCGTGCTGACCGACCCCCGCTGCCTGGACATCGACCTCGAAATTCCGCTGCCCGAGAAGTTCGACGTAAACGACAACCTGATCATCCCGCCGGTCGAACCCGGTCTGGAGGACACGGTGGAGGTCGTGCGGGGCCCGAACATCAAGCCCTTCCCGATGGGCAAGGCGCTGCCTGCGGACGTGTCCGGCAAGGTACTGCTGAAGATGGAGGACAACATCACCACGGACCACATCGCGCCCTCGGACGCGAAGCTCCTGCCCTTCCGCTCCAACGTGCCCTACCTGTCCGACTTCTGCCTGACCCCCGTGGACAAGGATTTCCCGGCCCGCGCCAAGGCGGAGGGCGGCGGCATCCTCGTTGCCGGCAGCAACTACGGCCAGGGCTCCAGCCGTGAGCATGCGGCGCTGGTCCCGCTGTATCTGGGCATCCGCGCGGTCATCGCCAAGTCCTTCGCCCGCATCCATCAGGCGAACCTGATCAACAACGGCATCCTGCCCATGACCTTCGCCAACGAGGCGGACTACGACCGCATCGACTTCGCCGACGAGCTGACCCTGCCGGGCGTGCGCGCGCTGGTGGAAGCCGGCAGCGAGGAGTTCGTGCTCCACAACGCCACGAAGAATGAGGACTACAAGGTCCTCCTGCCCCTGACCGAGCGCCAGAAGGGCTGCATCCTGTGTGGTGGTCTGCTGAACTATACCCGCGAATCCAGCAAGTAAGAACATATGAAAACGCGCCTCCCCAGCGTCATCGGCCGGGGAGGCGCGTTGTGTAACAATGCCCCGCATTCGTTGACAAAAGCCGCCCCGTCCTCTACAATAGAGGGTGAATTTCTGTGGAAAGCGAGATATGCCCATGAAGCGCTTTGTTTCCCTGCTGCTGGCCCTGTGCTGCCTGCTGCCCCTGTGCAGCATGGCGGAGGGCGTTGTCATCAACCGCACGGACAATCTGACGGAGGAGTACGTCTTCGAGGGCGATGCTCCCATTCTGGAGATCGTCTTCCCCCGCGTGTATTCCTCCGACTGCGCCATCATCCGCTTCGGCGACGAGGTGATGATGATCGACGCGTCCACCAAGAACGTGAACATGCGCAACCGCATCCGGAATGCCGTGGAGGCCATGGGCGTCGATCATATCGACGTGGCCTATAACTCCCATCCCCATGACGATCACATCGACGGCTTCCAGTTCGTGCATGAATATGCGCCCATCGGGCAAATGCTGATCGCCTTCCCGGAGGACTATGATCCCCGCATGAAGGCGGCGATGAAGTTCTGCGCGGAAAACAGCATTCCCGTGGCCCATGTGGAGGACGGCGATGTGCTGACCATGGGCCCGAATGGCGAGGTCACCATGACCGTCATCCAGCGCTGGGGCACCAAGTCCTGGGATACGAACGACCAGAGCGCGATGCTGCTCATCCGCTACGGCGAGCGCACCATCCTCTTCACCGGCGACGTGGAGAACCGTTCCCAGACGGATTACGGCACCAATCCCCCCGCCTGCGGGCTGGATGCGGACATCCTCAAGCAGCCCCATCACGGCCAGCAGCCCCTGCAGGACGTGTTCTTCGAGGCCATCACGCCCGAGCTGGTCTTCATGAACGGCGCGGCGGACGTGATGAACGGCGGCAAAAAGTACTTCGACAAGAAGAAGGTGCCCTATCTCCTGGGCTACAAGGGTCTGACCCGCATGCGCACCGACGGTCAGGTGTGGGTGGTGGACTACATCTACGAGCCCAACACCGACCGGGAGACCATCCAGCCGGAGTACCGGTAAGGAGCTTCCATGCCATACGAAAAATCGTGGAGCGGCATGCGGAAATACCTGGAGCAGGAGATGCTTGCGCCCTGCCTGCGCGGCCGGGTGCGGTACCACTGCGGCGCGCCCGTTGAGGGCGAGGTCGGGGTGTTTTCTGTGTATGTGGACGGCCGCTGCGTGCGGCGTTATGCAATGGATCACATGGCCAGCGCGCTGTATCGGGGCGAAAAGCCCACGGACATGGAGGCGTTCTGGCGCGGCTACTGGGAGGCAGCGGAGCAGGTTCCGGCCGACATGCGCGATGCGCACGATGAACAGGAATTTGCCGGAGCGCTGCGGGTCTACCGCGCGTCGGATATCGCCTCTGCCCTTGCTTCCGGCGACCCCAACGTGCGGATGCTGGCCCTGATGGACCGGCGCGTCGGCAAGCGCACCCTGATCCGGCTGCGGCAGGAGGCGGCAGCGTGGCCAGACTGGCTGCGGGAGTTCTACGACCTCCGCGCGGCGGCAGAGGGGCTTCCTGCGACATGACATACAGGAGGATGACCATGCGTTATCAGTACCTTTTGATCGACAACGACAACACGCTCATGGACTTCAGCGCCGCAGAGGCCAAGGCGCTGCGGGAAACGCTGTGCAATGCGGGTCTGCCCACGGACGAGGGGACCGTTGAAACCTATTCCCGCATCAATGACGCGCTGTGGAAAGCCCTGGAGCGCGGCGAGACGACTCAGCCCCTGCTGAAGGTGGAGCGCTTCCGTCAGCTGCTGGCGCATCTTGGCCGCACGGATTGTGATCCAGCGGCGCTGGGCGCGGCCTATGCCGCGAACCTCGGCAATTACGCCGATCTCCTGCCCGGTGCGGCGGACTTCGTCCGGGCGGTGCACGGCAGGGTCAAGCTGGCGCTGGTGTCCAACGGCGTGAGCGCCATCCAGCGCAGCCGCCTGGCGAAGTGCCCGCTGACGCCCCTGTTCGACGCGATCGTCATTTCCGAGGAGGCCGGGGTCGCCAAGCCCGACCCGCGCCTGCTGGAGATCGCCCTGGAAAAGCTGGGCTGCACGGACAAATCGCAGGCCGTCATGATGGGCGACAGCCTGTCTGCAGACATCGCCGCGGCCAACAACGCCGGCCTGGACAGCATCTTCTTCTCCCTCAGGGGCGTCCCCAGCGACAAGGCGACCGTCACCGTGTATACCCATGCGGAGGCGCTGGCGTGGCTGGAGGAGCGGGTATGAGCCTGCTGCCGGACGTGCTGTCCGGGGTGGGCAGCGTGATCCCGTGGATGCTGCTGGGCGCGGCGGCCATGGCGTACATCATCATGCGCGTCCGCCGGATGCAGCAGGTGAGGCGCAGGAGCCGCATGCTCAGCGCGGGGCTGCGGGATATCGGCGAATTTGCGGTGGAGGAGGCCCGGTGCACGCTGGTGCACTGCACGAAGGAGCCCCGCCGCTTCTTTGGCAGGGAGCTGCCGCTGACGCGGGAGCGATGCATCTTCACGATTGACGCGGTGGTGAAGATCGGCTTCGACTTTGATGCGATCGAAGTGCAGCTGAGCAGGCTGCGCCGGGAGATCACCCTGCTGCTGCCGGAAATGCGGCTGCTGAGCACGGCGCTGGACTACGACAGCATGCATGTGCTGGACGAAAAAACCGGCATGTTCGCTGTTCCGAAGCTGGAATGGCACCGGGACGCCATGCAGCACCTGACGCAGGAGGCGATCGACCGCGTGTGCCGCAGCGACGCGTTCAGCAGGGCGCAGGCCAGCGCCGTCATCCGGCTGGAGGCGTTCGTGGGCAGGTTCTTCGACCTGTCCGAATACAGGCTGAACATCGTCCCGGCGCAGGAGACGCTGCCCGCCGGGAAAGACCTGCCCACCGGCGTATGAGAAACGGAGGAACGAGCAAAATGAAGATTTCCAAGCGCGACGCGCTGATGTGGTTCAGCTTTTTTGCCCAGCTGGACGAAGAGGAGGCCCTGATGCCCCGCCAGCAGGAGCTGGTGCTGGCGACGCTGTCGCAGATCGAACTGGCGCAGGAGAAGCGCATCGCCGACCTGCGCGCGCAGATCCCCGGTTTGCAGACCATCGCCGGGCGGACGTATTTCGTGGGCGATGCGGAGAAGTTCTCGAAGGGCTGCCGCTCCTGCCTGACCGGCACGGGCCTCTCCGCCATCCGCAAGACCAACAAGTGCAACATCAACTGCCCCTTCTGCTACAATTTCGGCGAGCTGGACTGCCAGCCCCCCATCGGCGAGGGCATGTGGGAGATCGGCGGCACGAAGTTCCGCGAGGAGGACATCGAGCTCCTGCTGTCCATCCAGAAAAAGCCCACCGGCGTGAGCTATGTGTACCTCGAGCCGTTCATGGAGATCGAAAAGTACTACGGCATCATCCGCAAGTTCCACGCGGCGGGCGTGCACCAGCACATGTACACCAACGGCACTCTCTGCACGGAGGAGAACCTGAAGGCCCTTGGCGAGGCCGGTCTGGACGAGCTGCGCTTCAACCTCGGCGGCACGAACTGCGCGGACAAGGTGATCGAAAACATGCGCATGGCCGCGAAGTACATCCCGGTGATCGCCATTGAGACCCCCATGACCCCGGAGTTCTTCGAGCAGTTCCATGCGAAGAAGGACGCGATCCTCGGAACCGGCATCACCTTCATCAACTGCGCCGAGCTGCACCTGAATCCCAACAACATCGCCAACTACGAGGGCGAGCCGATGTACATGACCCGTCACGGCTACCTCTCGCCCATCTGGAGCCACGAGCTGACCTGCCGCCTGATGAAGGAGTGCGCGGAGGAAAAGTGGCCCATCGTCATCCACGACTGCTGCAACATGACCAAGTTCGCCCGCGACCTGAACGTGAAGGTGCACGAGGGCGGCGGGAGCCCCGCTGGCAGCTGGTTCGGCGCCAGTTACTATCATTGCGAGTTCGACGGCATTCCCTACGCCGCCTTCCTGCCCACGCTGGAGGATCCGGACTTCGCCTTCGTCGAGGAGGAGGAGCTGCCCAGGGGATACCGGCCGGGGGATATCGTGCTGTAAGGAGGCGTTCCTGTGAAGAACGATGAGAACAGGCGGGAGGGCCTGGTCCTCCGCAGCGGCATAGCGGTCTCATTCTTCCTGGCGGGGCTGGTGTTCGGCTTCTTCCTGCAGTTTTTCCTGCTGTTCCTGCCGCCGTACTGGCAAAACACCATCCGCGTCCTGTATGTGGCGGCGCTGGCGGTGTTGTCGCTGCTGGTCGGCGGTGCGGCGCGGGCGAAGTGGTTCCGGTATGTGCTGGCGGCCTTTGGCGCGGTCGTGATGGGCTGCAGCGTGTATGCGGGCGTGCAGCTGCATGAGGAGACGCTCCCCGTCCTGGACGACCGGAGCCTGATGATGACGCAGTATTACCCCTTCAGCGGGGAAAAGACCACCGCGCTGCCGGAGGAGGCGACGCTGCGCTTTACGAAGGAGCAGGCGGACAGCTTCGTCATCGACGGCGCGACGGCCCTCTACCCGGTGTACGCGGCCTTTGTGCAGGCGGTGTACCCGGAGGGGACCTACCGCCACCGGGATTACTTCTCCGGCGACGGCCCGGAAACGGTGCTCTGCAGCGGCACGAACATCGCCTATCAGGACCTGTTCCGGGGCGATGCGGACGTGATCTTCGTGGCGGAGCCGTCGGAGAAGCAGCGGCAGGCTGCGGCGGACGCAGGTCTGCAGCTGCACATGACGCCCATCGGCCGGGAGGCCTTCGTGTTCTTCGTCAACAGCAAGAACCCGGTGACCGGCTTGACCTTCGGTGAGGTGGCCGGGATCTATTCGGGTGAGATCACCAACTGGAAGGACGTGGGCGGCCGGAACCGGTCCATCCGCGCCTACCAGCGGTCCGAGGGCAGCGGCAGCCAGACCGGGCTCCAGCTGCTGATGCGCATGGCGGACAAGCCGATCATGTCCCCCCGCACGGAGGACGTGGTGGGCGACATGGGCGGCATCATCACCCGTGTGGCCGCCTACCGCAACCACGAAAACGCCATCGGCTACACCTACCGATTCTATGCCAATGAAATGGTCGCCAACGATCAGATCCGCCTGCTGAGCCTGAACGGCGTCGCGCCCACGAAGGACACGATCCGCGACGGCAGCTACCCCATGGCGAGCTTCTTCTACGCCGTGACCGCCTCGCCCATCGGCGAGCCCGCGCCGCAGGAGACGAACGCCAGCCTCGGCGCGTTCCTTGACTGGTGCCGGGGGCCCCAGGGGCAGTGGCTGGTGGAGGCGGTCGGCTATGTGAGCGCCGAATGACAGGAGGGCAACATGGAACCCCTTTTCACCATTGAGGTCGACCTGCACGAGTGCCACACGCTCAGGAGCGCGAAGGGGCAGGTCAACATGATCTGCTTCGGTGGCCGGTGTGACTGCGCCTTTTTTCACGGCGAGATCCTCTCCGGCGGCGTGGATACGCAGACTTACCTGACGGGCGAGCCGGGACGGCTGTCCGCGCGGTACATGCTGTCCGGCACGGACGATGCGGGAATGCCCGCCCGCCTGTTCATCGAGAACAACGGCGAAACCGGCGCGGACGGCGTCTGCGTCACCCATCCGAGAATCTTCACGGATAACCCGCGCCTTGCCTGGCTGGAGGATACGCCCCTGACCGGGCGCATTCAGGGCCGCGAGGGCGGCGTGACCATCCTGTTTTTTGAGGAGGACTGAACCATGACCATCACCCGTCTGACGATTCCCCATCACGGCCGCGAGGTGCACGCGGCGCTGTACCTGCCCGAAGCGGACGGGCCTGTGCCTGCGGTGCTGATGAGCCATGGCTACAACGGCTGCATGACCGACTTCGACGGGGGAGCGCGCTTCCTGGCGGAGAACGGCATTGCCTCGCTGTGCTACACTTTCTGCGGCGGCAGCACCCGGGACGAGAGCGGCTTCCCCACGACGGAGATGACCCTCTTCACCGAGCGGGAGGACGCGCTGGCGCTGCTGGACTTCCTGCGCGGCCACGACGCGGTGGATGCGGCGCAGGTGTACCTCTTCGGCGGCAGCATGGGCGGCATGGTGAGCGTGCTGGCCTCGCAGGAGCGCCCGGAGGATATCGCCGGTCTGGCGCTGCTGTTCCCGGCGCTGTGCATCCCGGATAACTGGAACACGCGCTTCCCGAATGCGGCGGATATCCCGGAGACGGTCGATTTCTGGGGCATGACGCTGGGGCGCGGCTTCTTCACCAGCATGCGCGAAATGGACGTTTTCGCCCGGATGCCGGAGTATCCCCGGTCGGTGCTGATCATGCAGGGCGACCAGGACCCGGTGGTCAGCATGGCGGACAGCGAGCGGGCGGTGCGCCTGTACAGGGACGCCGAGCTGCGCGTGTTCCCCGGCGAGGGCCATGGCTTCACTCAGGAAGCGGACGCCGAGGTGTTCCGGATGCTGCTGGCCTTCGTGAAGAAGGGCGGGCTGCGCTGAACGCAAGGATCTGACCGACAGAAAAACCGCACCTGTAACAGGCACAGACGCCTGGCGGGTGCGGTTTTTGATTGGCTGCTGTCCGGTTATTCCGGCAGCTTCCCGTGCTCCCGGAGCATTTCCTCGCATACGGCGATGCACTCATAGACCAGCGCATCGCAGTGGGGCTTCTTCACGCCGCCGCGCTGCTCGTTCAGGGCCAGCAGGGGCGCGCAGTCGAGGGATTCGGGGTGGTTCTGCTGCAGCCGGGCGTAGTAATCCTCGACGATGGCGCGGTCCTCCAGACCGAAAAGGCCCAGGACCACCGCGCCGCCGGCCACGGCTCCGCACAGACGGCCGCTCTTCATGCCGCCGCCGAAGTTCGCCGCGAAGCGCATCACGGTTTCCTCCGTGTAGCCCAGCTTCTCCGCGAAGGGCAGGATGACGGACTGGCCGCAGTTGTAGTGAGGGGTGACGATGGCGCGAAGCTCCTTCGCGCGGGCAATGTATCTGCTCATGATGATCTCCTTATCGGTGTGTTGAGAGAGGACTCCCACCGTCGCCTGCGGCGACACCTCCCTCAGAGAGGGAGGCTGGGGAGGGGTCCCGTGCGTCTTGTTGTGCGTCGCGCTGCGCCTGTTGCGCAGTGTGACTCCTGCAAGAGAACCAACGCTGCGCGGGAGCGCCAAAAAGGGGCGAAGCCCCCCAACGCCGCGCGGGAGCGCCAAAAAGGGGCGAAGCCCCCCCAACGCCGTGCGGGAGCGCTAAAAAGGGATGAAATCCCTTATGCGCCGAACTGCGCGTTGTACAGGGTCGCATAGAAGCCGTTCTGCGCCAGCAGGGTGTCATGGTTGCCCTGCTCGATGATGTGGCCGTCCTTCATGACGAGGATCACGTCGGCCTCGCGGATGGTGGAGAGGCGGTGGGCGACGATGAAGGAGGTGCGGCCTTCGCCCGGCTGGCTGCCCTGCATCATCCGCGCAAAGGCGGACTGGATACGCAGCTCCGTGCGGGTGTCGATGGAGGAGGTCGCCTCGTCCAGGATCAGCATGGACGGCTCCAGCAGCATCACGCGGGCGATGCACAGGAGCTGCTTCTGGCCCTGGGAGAGGTTGCCGCCGTTCTCGGTGACAACCGTGTCGTAGCCGTCGGGGAGGCGGCGGATGAAGGAGTGCGCGTGGGAGGCCTTCGCGGCGGCGATGATCTCCTCGTCGGTCGTGTCGGGCTTGCCGTAGGCGATGTTGTCGCGGATGGTGCCGGCCTTGAGCCACGTGTCCTGCAGAACCATGCCGATGCTGCGGCGAAGCTCGCTCCGGCGGATGCTGCGGATGTCGGTGCCGTCGATGCGGATGCTGCCGCCGTCCACGTCATAGAAGCGCATGAGCAGGTTGATCAGCGTCGTCTTGCCGCAGCCGGTGGGGCCGACGATGGCGATGCGCTGGCCGGGCTGGACGTCCAGGGAGAAAGCCTCGATCAGCGGGCGGTCGGGAACGTAGCGGAAGCTCACGTCCGTCAAGGTCACATGGCCCTTTGCGTCCAGCATGGCGGCGTCGGGCGCGTCGGCCGGGCGGTCCTTTTCGTCCAGCAGGTCAAAGATGCGGCGGATGCAGGCAAGGGCGTTCTGAAGCTCGGTCACCACGCCGGAAATTTCGTTGAAGGGCTTGGCGTACTGGCTGGCATAGGAGAGGAACTTGCTCATGCCGCCCACGGTCATCATGGGGTTCGTGCCGATGGCCAGCAGCGCGCACACGAAGCCCACGGCGGCGTAGATGATGTTGTTGACCAGGCGGGTCGAGGGGTTCACCAGCGAGGAGAAGAAGGTCGCCTTCAGCGCCACCTTGCCCAGCTCCTCGTTCACCTGATCGAATTCGGCCAGGCTCTCGTCCTCGTGGCCGAAGGACTGGATCACCTTCTGGCCCTCGATCATCTCGTTGATCATCGCGGTCTGCTCGCCGCGCACCTTCGACTGGGCGGTGAAGTACTTGTGGGTGTTCTTCGCGATGAAGGCGGCCACGAACAGGGACAGGGGCGTGAGCACCACGACCAGCAACGCGATCATCCAGTTCAGCGCCAGCATGATGCCCAGCGTGCCCGCGATGGTCACCACGCCCGTGAACAGCTGGGTGAAGCCCATGAGCAGGCCGTCGGAGAAGGCGTCCACGTCGGCGATGACGCGGCTGACCAGATCGCCGATGGGGTGGCGGTCGAGGTAGGAAAGCGGCAGCCGCTGCAGCTTCACGGACACCTCGTTGCGGATATCCCGGCTGACGCAGTAGGCGATGCGGTTGTTGCTGGTGGCCAGCACCTGCTGCGCGACGGCGGCCAGCGCGGTCGTGACGGCGATGCAGACGGCGTTCACGAAGATGCCGCGGAAGTCCACCTGGGCAACGCCGATCATGCAGTCGATGGCGTTGCCGGAGAAGATGGGGATCAGGAGCGCCGCTGCGGCGCTGACGGACGCGCACAGGAGGGACAGCAGCACATGCAGCCGGTAGGGCCGGATGTAGGGCATGACCCGCTTCAGGGACGCGAGATCAAGGGCATTTTTCTTCTGTCTGCTCATGCCTTCGCCCCCTTTTCTGCGTCACGGAACTGGGATTCATGGATCTCGCGGTAGACCTCGCAGCTGGCCATCAGCCCGTCATGCGTGCCGCAGCCCACCAGCTCGCCGTCGTCCATGACGAGGATCTGGTCTGCATGGCGGATGGAGGAGGTGCGCTGGGAGACGATGAAGGTCGTGGTGGTCGCGGGCAGGGTCTTCAGGGCCTTGCGCAGCGCGGCGTCGGTGGCGTAGTCCAGGGCGGAGGCGCTGTCATCCAGGATGAGGACGTCCGCCTGGCTCACCAGCGCACGGGCGATGGTCAGACGCTGCTTCTGGCCGCCGGAGAGGTTGCGGCCGCCCTGCTCCACGGGCTCGTCCAGCCCGCCGGGCTTCTGGCGGACGAACTCCGCCGCCTGCGCCGTTTCCAAGCACTGCCAGAGGAACTCGTCGGTGACGGTGTCGGGCGTCTTTTCGCCGGCGGCGAGGCCGTAGAGAAGGTTGGAGCGGATGGTGCCCTTGAAGAGCTGCGCCTTCTGCTGCACCACGGCGATGCGGTCGCGCAGCTCCTCGTGGGGCCAGTCGGTGATGGGGCGGCCCATCAGGGACACACTGCCGCGCGTCGCGTCGTAGAAGCGGGGGATCAGGCTCACCAGCGTCGATTTGCCGGAGCCGGTGCCGCCGATGACGCCGACGGTCTGGCCGCGCAGGACGCGGAAGGACACGTCGGAGATGCTCTCGTCGCCCGCACCCTTGTAGGTCAGGGACACATGGTCGAAGCGGACTGCCTCCTCGGCGGAATCGGCCTGACTTGCCTTCTCCGGGTAGGTCATGGAGGTCGGGGTGTCCAGCACCTTCGCGCAGCGGCCGAGGCTGGTGTAGGCGCGGGTCAGCAGCACGATCAGGTTCGCCAGCTTCACCAGCTCCACGAGGATCTGGCTCATGTAGTTCAGCAGCGCCACCACGTCGCCGGAGCGCAGCGTGCCGGTGCTGACCTTGTCGCCGCCGACGTAGAGCAGGGCGATGACGCCCAGGTTGATGACCACGTAGGTCAGCGGGTTGGTCAGGGCGGCGATGCGGCCGACCCTGATCTGGGCGGCGTTGAGCTCGCCGTTGGCCTGGGCGAAGCGCTCCGCCTCCGCCTCCTCGCGGCCGAAGGCGCGCACCACGCGCACGCCGGAGAGGTTCTCGCGGGTCACGCCGGTGACCGCGTCCAGCTTCTGCTGTACCTGCCTGTACAGGGGCGAGGTCAGCTTCATCACGCCGAAGACGATCACCGACAGCACGGGGATCGCCACGACGAACACCCATGCAGCCTCCACGTCAATGGTGAAGGCGGCGATCATCGCGCCGATGACGATGAAGGGGCTGCGCAGGAACAGGCGCAGGAACATGTTCACGCCGTTCTGCACCTGATTGGCGTCGGCAGTCATGCGGGTGATGAGGGTCGATGCGCCGATGGCGTCCAGCTCGGTGAAGGAGAGGGTCTGGATGTGGCTCATCAGGTGGCGGCGCAGCTGCGTCGAGGTGCCGATGGCGGCGCGGGCGGCGAAGTACTGCGCGGTGAAGGAGCAGGCCAGGCCGATCAGCGCCATGAGCACCAGCAGCCCGCACTGACCGAGGATGTAGGGCAGGCGCGCGGCCTCATCGGCGAACTCGCCGCAGATGCCGGTGTTGATAATGTTGGCCACGATCAGCGGCACCCGCAGGTCGAAAAACGCTTCCAGCATCTTGAACAGAGGCGCAAGGATGCTTTCCGCCCGGTATTTCTTCAGGTAGGAGAACAGGTATTTCAAGGATATTCCCTCCGTGATGATTCGTTCCCCAAGAGTATACAGCAAAACGCCGTGTTTGAAAAGACCTTGCCGGCGGTGAATTCGGCCAATGGGGAAGCGCTGGCGGATCCGGAGGAAGCCGGGCGGACAGGAAAAGGGAGCTGCGGACGGGGCAACTCCCTTGCTTCAGCTGATGACGTATGCCAGGGTGAGGAACTCGCCGTCGCGCTTGCTGACGGGGCGGTAGAGCGTGCCGTCGTGGAAGGCCATGAGCTCGGTGGTGAAGCCCACGTCGTGCTGAGCCATCGCCTGCGCGAGGGGCGCCAGATGCTTCAGGTGCGGCGGCAGCCTGCTCATGCTCAGGCTGTGCAGGTCCTCCGCGAGACGGTCCAGCTCCGGCTTCAGCGCTTCGATGAGCGGGAGGAAGATCTCCGCATACAGCCGCTCGTACTGCTGGCTGCTGAAGATGACGAAGTTCGGCGCGATCCGCCCGTCGGTGACGGTGACGAAGCCCTTTTCCGCCAGCTGGGCGAGCACGAAGCGCTCCTCCTCCGCGACGCAGGCAGGATCGAAGCCCGCGTGGATCAGCTTCTTCAGCAGCGTGCGGAGCGCCATGTATTCCGGCGTCCACGCATCCATCATGTCCTCGATCTCGCTCTGGCCGAAGTCGTGCAGGCCGAACCAGAAGAAGCCGGCATTGCTCATGCTGCCGTTGTAGGCGAAGCCCTGGCGGGGGGATTCCGCCGGGTCGGTGCGGTCGAAGCCCAGCGGCCAGTACTTGCCGCCGTCCGGGCGGATGGGCGGCTCCGGCGTTTCCACCGGCAGGGGCAGCCGCCGGGTGAACAGGTAGATCAGCAGCCACAGGAGCTTTGACATCGGCCGGTCGCAGCCGGTGAAGCCCAGGGCGCGGATCGCGGCTTCGTGAGTGAGAAAATGGCCGGTGATCACATCGCACAGCGTCTCCTTGTGCTGCTCGAACACGCGGAAGACGGCGGCCTCCTGTTCGCTGGTCATGATGAGGAAGTCGGTGCAGTAGCAGCCCGCATGCTCGCGGATCAGCTCCTGCTGGCAGAGCCATTGCAGGTCGTGCTCGATGTAGGGGCGGGCCACGCCCAGCATCCCGGCCAGCTCCTGCGCGGTGCGGCCCCGGTCGTAGCAGGCGCAGCAGATGTTCTGCATCAGCAGATTGCCGCGCACCTTGCTGACGGCGCAGTTCGGCACGGGGATGCCGTTGAGACCCATGTTCAGCGTGTGGGGACGGTAGACAAAATCGACGGGTTCATGTTCATGCATAATGGACGCCTCCTCCCGGAGCTTCTTCCGGACGTCGAACAGGTGCCAGCGCAGGGTCGCTTCCGACACGCCGAGGCGGCGGGCGATCTCCTTCTGCGGCAGCTGCTCCAGATAGTACAGGATCATCGCCTCTCTCTGGAGGCGGTTCAGGTTGACGATGCGCTGCCGCAGCCAGGCGGATTGCCGGGACTGCTCCTGCCTGCGGGCGATGTCTGCGGCGAAATCCGTGGGATCGGGGTGGCTATCGTCCAGCGGCAGCAGTGGATGGGCGGTCTTCTGCCGCAGGGAGTGGAGCCACACGTACCGGGCGACACGCCAGAGCAGCCGCTCCGGCAGCCCGATCTCCCGGCCCTGTGCCTGCTCCTTTGCGACGGCGGAAAAGAACTGCAGCCAGACCTCCTGTACGAGGTCCTCCGCCTGCGAGCGGTCGCCGGTCTTTCCCCATGCCCACCGGAGCAGCTGCGGGGAGTAGGCATCCACCCACGCGGCGCGGATATCGGACATGCGCTTCACCTCCTGAATCGTGCATCGGCCGATGCTTCTGCCCATATAGTAACACAGACGGCGGAAATGTTGGGGGAGAACGTTGCTTTTTCCCAAATGTCGCTTTGAACGTCTCAAAGCAGTGACTGATGGCGCCATGTTGTCCTTGCTTATAGGAGTCGGATATGATAAAATATAGTCAACAGCAGGGGGATGCACTGCTGGAGTACGGGGAGGAACCTGGCCGCGCGGCTCCATCCGCACAGGCCGGGGAAGGAAAGGAGAAAATATATGAGAATTGAAGAAATGCTGCCGTGGATCATCGTAGCCGGCGTTGCGCTGTTCCTGGTCATCATCTTCATGTGCAACTACATCAAGGTGCCGCCGAATGTGGCGCTGATCGTGTCCGGCCGCAAGCATAAGTACAAGGTCAAGGACGAGAACGGCAAGGAAGTCATCAAGCGCTTCGGCTACCGCATTGTCCGCGGCGGCGCGACCTTCGTCATTCCCTTCTTTGAGCGCGTTGACAAGCTGAACCTGGGCATCATGCAGGTGGATATCAAGACCACCCAGCCCGTGCCCTCTCAGGAATACATCGGCGTGCTGGTGGACGGCGTTGCCAACATCAAGATCGGCTCCGACGACGTGTCCGTGGCGACCGCTGCCGAGCAGTTCCTTGGCTGGAAGCAGCAGGAGATCGCTGCCGTGGCCATGCAGGTGCTGGAAGGCAACATGCGTGAGATCATCGGCCGCATGACCATCGCCGATCTGGTGCAGAACCGCGACAAGTTCGCCAACGAGACCCAGAACGCTGCCACCACCGACATGCGCAACATGGGTCTGGAGATCGTCAACATCACCATCCAGAACTTCTCTGACAACAATGGCGTGCTGGATACCCTGGCCGTCAAGAACATTGCCGAGAAGAAGCGCGACGCGGACATCGCCCGTGCCGAGGCTGAGCGCGACACCCTGATCCGCCAGTCCATCGCCGATCAGGAGGGCAACAAGGCCCGCACCGAGGCCAATGCCCACATCGCCGAGCAGAACAAGGAGCTGGAGCTCCGCCGTGCGCAGTTCCGCGCCGAGCAGGACCGCGCCAAGGCAGACGCCGACCTCGCCTACCAGGTGCAGCAGGAGACCGCCCGTAAGGCGCTGGAAACCGAGCGCGCCGAGGCCGAGCTGATCCGTCTGCAGAAGGAAACCGAGCTGCAGGCGCAGCAGGTCCAGATCCAGCGCGAGAAGCTGTCCATCGAGATCCGCGAACGCGCCGAGGCTGAGCGCGACGCGAAGATCGCCGAGGTCGAGGCCGAGCGCGCCGTGATCCAGGCCCGCGCCGAGGCTGAGCTGTTCAAGACCCAGAAGGACGCCGAGGCCCGCCTGTATCAGGCCCAGAAGGAAGCTGAAGCCCAGTACCTGCTGGCCGAAAAGGAAGCCGACGCCATCCGCATGAAGGGTGTTGCCGAAGCCGAGGCCATGCGCCTCAAGGCCGAAGCCATGAAGGAATACGGCCAGGCGGCCATGATGCAGATGGTCATCGAGAAGCTGCCCGAGATGGCCAAGGCCGTCTCCGAGCCCCTCAGCAAGACCGACAAGATCATCCTCTTCGGCGATGGCGGCGCGACCTCCATGGCCAAGGATACTGCCGGCACCATGCTGCAGACCTTCGAGGCGGTCAAGGAGTCCGTGGGCCTGGATATCCCCAGGATGCTCAAGGACGTGACCACTGGCGGTCTGATCGGCAAGGCTGTTGCCGACGCCGAGGAAGCCCCCAAGGCGGAGTAATCTCCCGGAAAAACCGGATCAATCAGGAGCCGCTGCACGGATGGAGACGTGCAGCGGCTCTTTTGTCTGTTGCGGAATGTAAATTTATCAAAAAACGATAAAATAAGGTTGACAAACAGAATGCTGCGTGCTACAATGCAGGCAAATGAAGGGAGGAAACGCAATGCTGCTGAAGATCGTGAAGGGCCTGCTGATCGGGCTGGCGTCGCTGGTTGGACTGCTCCTGCTGCTGCCGGTAGCGGTGATGCTCCTTTTTCTCATGACCGAGATGTTCGACGCGGGTGTGCGGTCGATCCCCTTCGATGTGGAACAGCACGGTGTGGTGGATGTGATCGTCAGGAACCACCACGGCGAGGATGATACGCTGTACTACTATAACCTGTCCGCTGACGGACGGGCGCAGCAGACCGACCCCTTCGAGCCGGACGCGATGACCGTCACCCGGATCGACCGCAGCAGCCTCGAAAGCTACATCGACCGCGGGCAGAACAAGGTGCTCAACCGGCTTCAGGAGGTGTATGTCTGCGACGATAACGGCAATCGCATACCGAACACCGACCCGCTGGTGGACGCGGTGATGCACCAGGCGGCGAAGCTGGAGCACGATATCATGGAGCTGCGCATGCTGCAGACCGGCGGGGAGACCTTCCTGTACACCGAGCTGAACGTGAACCTGTGGTGCCCGTGCGAGCTGTACTGGTACGACCCGGTGGAGGACAGGCTGGTGGAGCTGTATACCTTCAACGAGCTGGAGGTCGTGGGGCTGCGCGTGCGGGATGTGGGAAGGGTGAAACGACCGTGAAAGAGGCGCTGGTGGTGGTGCTGTTGGTTATGCTGTGGATGACGTACCCGGTGGTCAGCCTGATTGATGGGATATCGCAGGCGAATGTGCGGCAGGAGCAATTGATGACCATCCCCTATGCAGGAACGGCCCGCGAGCTCTATGAAGAGCACAAGGAGCTCCTGAACGCCGCTGTGGAGATCCTCTGGGCGCACCCGGAGTTCTTCGAGCAGTACCGGATGGAGCACGAAAACGACGCATCGTTCCCGCTGTATGAGCTGCGGCGCGGCTGGGAGGTGGAGCATCCCTTCACGGAGGATGAATGGCAGGTGATCCTGGAACTGGTGGGGCAGCGATGGTTCGGCAGCCTGTGGTACTACTGGGGCTGTGTGCCGGTGATCACCTGCAGCGTGCTGACGGAGGAGCCGGAGCGGCCTACCTTGCTGTATATCCGCAGCGCGGAACACAGTCCGGCTGATGTACGGGCGGAGCTGCGCTACCATCTGCAATTTGCCGATCGCTATGAACAAATCCCGGAGACGGACTGGACGATCAGATACTATATGGCTCCATGACGGAAAACCCCGGCGCTGATGTGTTGATCAGCACCGGGGTTTCTCGTATTTCGTAAGAGGTCAAGCGCCGGAGGCTTCTCCCTGTGCGATGCGCGCCTCCAGCTGTCGGAGCTTCGGCCTTGCCGCGAAGGCATAGCACAGCATGTGCACGCCGAAGGTCAGCGTCCAGGAGATGGGGTAGGAGATGTAGAGCACGTCCAGCGTCGGGGTGGCGGCGAAGACCGTCAGGATCCACACCACGCGGAACAGGCACGCGCCCGTCAGGCTCACGATCATCGGCATGATGGAGTAGCCGATGCCGCGCAGGCTGCCCACGGCCACGTCCATCAGGCCGCACAGGAAGTACGTCGGCAGGATGTAGATCAGGCGCTTCATGCCGTAATCGATGACGGTCACGCCGGTGGCGGGGTCGATGGCGGTGGGGTCCTTGAGGTACAGGGACAGCAGCGGCCGCCCGCCCAGGAGCATCAACAGGCCCAGCACGATGCCGATCACCGAGACCGTGGTGAGGCAGACCCAGACGCTGCGGCGGACGCGGCGGATCTTCCCCGCGCCCAGGTTCTGGCTGGCGAAGGTCAGCGCCGCCTGGTGGATGGCGTTCATGGAGGTGTAGACGAAGCCCTCGAGGTTGCTGCCGGCGGAGTTGGCTGCCACGACGATCTCACCGAAGGAGTTCACCGAGGACTGGATCAGTACGTTGGAGATGGAGAAGAGGCTGCCCTGCAGGCCTGCCGGCAGGCCCACGCGCGCGATGTCGATCATCTGGCGGCGGTGGATGCGCAGCTCGCGCAGGTTCAGATGCACCGTGCCGGTGGAGCGCATCAGGCAGATCACCACCAGCGTGGCGCTGACGGCCTGGCTGGCGACGGTCGCGATGGCCACGCCGTCCACCGTCATGTGGAAGCCGATGACGAGGATCAGGTTCAGGATCACGTTCACGACGCCGGCGATGGTCAGATAGACCAGCGGGCGGCGGGTGTCGCCCACGGCGCGCAGGATGGAGGCGCCGAAGTTGTAGATCATGTTGAAGGGCATGCCGAGGAAGTAGATGCGCATGTAGACGGTCGCCAGCTCCAGCGTGGGGTTGTCCATCAGGCGCAGGAGGGGCTTGCAGAAGAGGAAGCCGATCACGCCCACGGCAAGGCCGGCGATGATCGCCAGCGTCATGGCGGTGTGGATGGACTTGTGGACCGCGGCGGGGTCGTTGGCGCCGAAGGCCTTGGCAACCGCGACGCTGCCGCCCACGCTCAGGCCGATGAACACATTGACCATCAGGTTGATCAGGCTGCCCGTGGAACCGACGGCGGCCAGATACTGCTCGCCCGCCCACTGGCCGACGACCATCATGTCCGCAGCGTTGAAGAGCAGCTGCAAAATGCCCGAGGCGATCAGGGGCAGGGAGAACATGAGCACCTTGGGCAGCAGTGCGCCCTGGGTCATGTCCATTTCGTACCGGGAAGAACGAGCCATGCTGGAAGCCTCCTTTGTTTACAGAAGCTGGCTTTCCACGGGGCCGAGATAGCTCTGGGGAAGCTTGTGTCCCTCCGGCCAGAGCAGGATGCGCTCGAGGCTGAGGTTGGGGTCGACTGCGCCGATGGTGACCTCGTTCAGGCCCCGGGCGCAGGGGATGACGGTCTGCACCTTGCGGATATGGCTGACCATCGCGGCGCACCAGCGGGGATCGCTGTTTTCGC
The DNA here is from genome assembly GCA_015056155.1 of Clostridiales bacterium. GTDB lineage: Bacteria > Bacillota > Clostridia > Christensenellales > Aristaeellaceae > UBA11524. The sequence continues at coordinate 18,404 of SVGU01000022.1, read as the reverse complement.
CGGGGCGGTAGTCGGCAGGGACGCAGGTGATCGTCCGGGTCTGGCCGGCGGCGGTCAGGGTGCAGCGCATGGGGACGCCGGGCTGCACGGGGCTGGTGGGGGTCAGCCAGAGCTCGCAGACGCAGCTGCCCTCCTTTTCGGCGAAGAAGCGGTAGGTCAGGGAGGGCGCGTCCTCCTCCGGGGAGAAGGCGGCGGTGGTGGGGAAGACCTTCACGGCGCTGCCGCTGCGGCCCAGACCGGGCAGGATGCGGAAGGCGGCGCCGGGTACATCGTGCTGGGCGACGAAGTGCTGCGCCTCGATGGTCACGACATGCCGGACGGGCATGAACGCAGGCTCGGCGTTTTCCGGATGCCGGCGGGCGCGTACGTCCACATGCACGACGCAATGGGCGTGGCTGCCCTGTCCCTCGCTGCGGATGATGAGGGTTGTCTGCTGCTCCTCCTCCGGGAGCGCGTCCCGGTCGCAGACCAGGCGGATCTCCTCCAGCTTTTCGACGGTGAAGGAGGGGGCAGAGGGCGCTGCAAAGCCGCTGCGCGCGCCGAGGAAGGAGCGCGTTTCCTCTTCCGCCTGCGGGCACTGGATGGTCAGCCAGGGCGCGCCGCCCTCGACGGTGACGGTCAGCTCGCCCGTGCCGTCATTGGCAGCTTCGAGGATGACCTCGTCCACGCCCGCGTCGCAGAAGTCATGCACGCGGATGACGTTGGGTGCGCCGTACTTGCGGCCGAAGGTCTGCGCCGAATCCTTGCGGGAAACGGACAGGCGCGGATAGGGGATCGGCGTGACCTCCGTGCGCAGGGGCAGCTTGCAGCCGTCCTCGTTCCACTGGGTGAAGCCGATGTGCTCCTCGCGCTCCATGCCGCGCCACTTGCCGTCCTGCCAGCCGGCGAAGTTCTCCGCGAGCTTCCCGTCCAGCTCCATCGCCTCGCGCAGCATATCGCCATACACATTGGCGACGGGGCGGCCCTGCGCGGCATAATGCGCGTTCAGCCCGGAGGCGAGGTGCATACGCAGCAGGTTCATGCTGCAGGTCAGGGGGAAGCCGACCATGCTGTAGAACGCGGCGCGGTGCCGCCCGCAGTGCTTCATGACGTTGTCGCACAGGCGGAGCATGTTTTCGGCGCGGCCGAGCATCCGGTGCGCCTCCAGGTCATGGCAGGGGTGGTAGACGGCGGCGTTGAGCGCCTCGGGGCGGCGCATGCCGTTCATGGTGTACAGGCCGGTCAGGAGCGCCTGCACGCTGCGCTTCACGTTTTCCGACAGGGTGGGGAAGGTCGTGCGGACGAACTCCGCCAGCCACAGCTGCCAGTTGTCGGCCCGGTGGCTGCCCCAGCGGTCATAATCGTAGGCGAGGTCGAGGAACTGCTGCAGGCTGACCTCGTTGAACTTCAGGTCGCCGACGTTGAGGATCCACACGTCGCGCACGCTGTAGTCATAGGCCAGGCACATCTGCTCCCACAGCTGGGAGAAGGGCGTGGAGGGCATCCACTCGTAGGACACCGGCCCGCCGTGGTAGTCCACGTGATAGTACATGCCCCAGCCGCAGCCGCGGGCGCGCAGGCTTTCGGTCATTTCCGGCGTGGGCAGGGAGCGCATGAAGCTCTGGTTGTCCTCGCAGAGCATGCAGACCGTGTTGTTCAGTCCGTCCCAGTCCTTGAGGCCAGGGACGGTCGCGCTGCCGTAGAAGAAGGGCTCGACCTCCTTGTACAGCGCCAGCAGGCGGGGCTGATCCTTCGACTTGGGGGTGCAGTGCTGCTGGATGAGCGCCTCCTGGGTGGTGATGACGTCCTTGAGGTACTCGATATTGGCGCGCAGGCCGCTGTCCTCGCCGAGCATGGCGGAGTCGGCCTCGCCGCGCATGCCGATGGTGACGAGGTGCTCGTATTTGCCGCTGCGCTTCAGGCCGTCCGCCCAGAAGCGGGTGATGCCTTCCCGGTTGCGCAGGAAGTTCCAGTCCTTGCCGTAGGCGCCGCCCTGCTGGATGGAGTGCTGGAACTCCTCGCCCGCGCGCAGGCAGGGCTCGTGATGGCTGTTGCCCACGACGATGCCGTACAGGTCGGCCAGCTCCTCACTGGCGGAGCCGGGGCCCTCCTCGCCGAACACGCTCGCCCACATGGCCGGCCACATGTAGTTGGCCTTCAGGCGCAGCAGCAGCTCGAAAACATGGTCGTACATCCTTGCGTTCACGCCGCCGAAATGCTCCATGCACCAGCTGCCGAAGCAGGGCCATTCATCGTTGATGAACAGGCCGCGGTAGCGGACGCTGGGCTCCTTCGACACGGTGAACAGGTCGTCCTCCAGGGCGATCTCATCCCGCTGGACGGGCTCCGCGTCACCCCAGTAGACCAGGGGGGAAACGCCGATGTACCGGGACAGCTCGAACATGCCGAACTCCGTGCCGCGCTTGTCCGCGCCGAGGATCACCACGCCCTCGCCCAGGGGCGCAATGGCGTAGCACTCCCATTTGCCGCGGATCGCATCCGCCTGCGGGAGCAGCCCGGATGCGGCCAGCTCATCGGCGATGGGGCTCGTGCCGAGGGTCGCGCACAGCACGAAGCCGCCCTCCAGGGGCAGCTCCGCCTGCACTTGCGGCAGCGCGCCGGCGACCTTGCGGATATCCTCGGCGACCTTGCCGCCCACGCGGCGCACGCCTTCATATGCTTCGGGTTCGATAATCAGGGGAACGGCATGGCCGCTGAAAACAAGCTGCATCATAAGTGCCTCCGAATCATCAGAATTATCAGTGGACGCTGGACGACAGAACCAGCAGCGTCGCGGCGGGGCTGTTGAACATGCGGAAGGGCAGGACCGGATACAGGTCGCTCACGCCCAGACCCGGGCTGATGTACTGCCAGACGCCGCCCAGATAGCCCATGCCGGTGAGGTGCACATCCTCCGGGAAGAAGCCCAGCCCCGGCGCCCAGATGGCGCCCACGCCGGGGAGCCGCCACTGACCCGCGCAGTATCCGCCGGCGAGGATCAGCGACACATTGTGGAAGGAAAGGACCTGTTTGGCGGGGACGGCCGCCTTGGCGATCGTCACGTCGTCCCTCGTCAGGGGCATGTGGGTCACGGCGATCTGGATGTCCTTCGCGGTCATGCCGGCGATGGCGACCCGGATGCGCTGGATGCGCTCAAGCTGGTATTCAGCGTTGCGCTTCTGCGCCGCCTGATCGGGCGTGAGGGCCTCGACGATGGCGTTCAGCCCGGCCAGCTGGTCCTGATAGCCCTTCTGCCGGTTGTCCAGGTCGAGGGTGTAGAGGTATTCCGGGATGAACCAGATCTTCGCCCGGTCGCGCTGGAAGGCGACGGGCTCGTCCAGGATCGTCACGCCCGCGTCGATCAGCCGCTGCGCCCAGTCCGCATAGGGGGAGAGGGTGCTGTGGGCGGTGGTGGCGTACAGCGCGGGATCGCCGTCGCCGGGCAGGAGCAGGATGGGCGTCTCTTTGGGCAGGATGGCGATGAGGTCGAGCACGGGCTGCACATCGCCGCTCTCGCCCACCATGTTGCCCGAGAGCACCACGCAGGAGACGCTCCTGGTGCCGATGGCCTTCTTGACGGCGGACTGCCTCTCGCCGACGGAGGCGCCGTTGAGGTCGGATAAGTGGAGGATCGTCCAGTTCTCCAGCTGCGAGGGCAGGTTGGTGACGGTCACATACTGCTTGGTGTAGGTCACGGTGTGATTGAGGGCGAAGTTCCACACGAACAGCCCGGCTGCAAGGATCAGCAGCACCACGAGGAGACCGATCAGGAAGCCGCGGCCCCGGCGGGGTTCGTCGGCGAAAATGTAGCGTTGACGGGGCATAGGCGACCTCCGCATATTTTCTCATTTTATATTATAGGACGATTTTTTCGCGAATACAAGGGGCGATGTAACAAATTGCCCGGCAGGCAAAGTAAAAAGCCGCATCGCTCATTGATGCGGCCTGAGGGGAAAACCGGCGGTGCCGGCTTACTTCGCGTTGCGGATGCAGTCGAAATTCTTCATGAAGTAGTCCACGCCGCTCCACGCGGTGATGATGGTGATCCATGCGCAGCCAAGCCAGCCGATCCACTGTACGGGCAGCTGCAGCACGGAGAGGAAGTCCACCGCCGGAACGAGGCGGCCGGCGAGCATGAGGAAGATGATGACGACCATCTGGCTGGCGGTCTTGATCTTGCCGAGCTTGCCGGCGGCGATGACGCGCCCCTGACCCACCGCGACCATGCGCAGGCCGTCCACCGCCAGCTCGCGGGCGAGGATGACGATGACCACGAAATGGGGCATCTGCCCGGCGTGGGTCAGCATGATCATCGCGGAGAGGTTGAGGAGCTTGTCTGCGACGGGGTCGATGAACTTGCCGAAATCGGTGACGATGTTGTCCCGGCGGGCGATGTAGCCGTCGAGGAAGTCGGTGAAGGCCGCGAAGCCGAACACCGCCGTGGACAGGAAGATCCACGGGATGCCGGGCAGGTACATCAGCAGCACCATCACGGGAATGAGCAGCACGCGCAGAAGGCTCAGCTTGTTGGGCAGATTCATTCCATCACCCCCATCAGATCGTAGGTGTCGGCCTGCGTGATACGGACGTTGACAAAGGTGCCGGGAGCGGGAAGCTCCGCGCCCTTGGGCAGGGTGAAGAGGATCTCGCCGTCGGTCTCCGGGGCCTCGCGGTGGCTGCGGCCGAGGAGACGGCCGTCCTCATCCACGGCGGTCACCAGCACCTTCTCCACCGTGCCGATGCGCGCCTGGTTGCGCTTCAGGCTGATCTCCTGCTGCATGGTCATCAGGCGGTCAAGGCGCTCCTGCTTGATCTCCTCAGGGATCTGCTCGGGCAGACGGGCGGCGGGGGTATCCTCCTCGGGGGAGTAGGTGAACGCGCCCAGCCGGTCGAACTCGGCCTCGCGCAGCACGTCCAGCAGCTCCTGGAACTGCTCCTCCGTTTCGCCGGGGAAGCCGACGATGATCGAGGTGCGCAGGGTAAGGCCGCGCTCGCGGGCGCCGCGGATGCAGCGCAGGATATCCGCCTTGTCGCCCCGGCGGTGCATGCGGCGCAGCACCGTGTCGTTGACGTGCTGGATGGGCAGATCCAGGTATTTGCAGATGTTGGGCGTGTTGGCGATCACGTCCAGCAGGCGGTCGTCCGTCTCGTCCGGGTAGCAGTACAGCACGCGCAGCCACTCCACGCCGGGGATGGCCGCAGCCTTCTCCAGCAGCTCGGGCAGGGTCGTGTGTCCGCCCTCATCCGTGCCGAAGCGGGTGGTGTCCTGCGCGACGAGGATGTGCTCCTTCACGCCCTGTCGGGCCAGCTGCTCAATCTCGGCCAGCACGTCCTCCATCGGGCGGGAACGGTACGGGCCGCGGATGAGCGGGATGGCGCAGAAGGTGCAGCGGTTGGAGCAGCCCTCGCCGATGCGGGTGTACGCCGAATAGGCGGGCGTGGTCAGCACGCGGTCGTGGGCATAGTAGGTGTAATCGTCATGGCAGTAGCTGCGGGGCGCGGAGGCATCCTGCGCCGCCAGCGCCTTTTCGATCGCCGCGGGCAGCTCTTGATACTGGTTCACGCCCATCAGCAGGTCGATCTCGGGGATCTCCTCCAGCAGCGCGCCCTCATAACGCTGGGCGAGGCAGCCGGTGACCACCAGCAGGCGGCATTTGCCGGTCTTCTTATACTCCGCCAGCTCAAAGATCGCGTCGATGGATTCCTCCTTCGCGCTCTCGATGAAGCCGCAGGTGTTGACCATCAGGATATCGGCCTCGGCGGGGTCGCCGGTAAACACATAGCCGTGCTCGGCCAGCAGCCCCAGCGCGGTCTCCGAGTCCACGCGGTTCTTGTTGCAGCCCAGGGAAATCATGCCGACGGACAGCGGTGCGCCGGACAGAACGGGTTTGGTCATGGTTTGGCTCCTTGCAGGATATTGCAGGCATACGTCTGCGATCATATTGTATCACGTTTTGGCGGATTTGAAAAGACGGGGATTGATGACAATCGGCAGGAAAGGGGTGGCAGGGGACGGAAAACGGCGTTTGCAGCGCGTCGGGTTTGTGATATAATGGGGACAGTGTGAATCCATGGGAATGATCGGGAGGGCAGAGGGCATGAAACGCAAGCGGCTTGACCGGGACGGCTGGGGATTCCAGCATTTCCCGTATTACCAGCTCCGGGTGGAGACGCCGGATTTCTGCGGGCTGGCCAGCCTGATCCGCCTGACCAGCGGCAGGGTCTGCACCTGGGACATGCCCCGGGCGGGGCGCGTTCCTGTGGCGGGCGCGGGCATGCAGTGGCTGCAGCTGATCCCGGACGGTCGGCGGCATATGCTGACGGTGAAGTACCGTCCGGGCCGCCTGCCGGGGCGATTGCCGCGCGTATCGGTGTGGTACGCGGACGTGATCGACCGGGTGGAGACGGACCCGGACGGCGTGGCGGCGTTTGTGGATCAGTACCTGGATGTGATCTTCTCCCCGCAGGGCGATGTGCACATCGACGACCGGGACGAGCTGGACGCAGCCTACGCATCGGGCGAGCTGACGGAGGAGCAGTACCGCGCGGCGATCGCCGAGGGGGAGCGCATCGTGGAGGAACTGTGCGCGGATGTGCGGGAGACGGAGCGTTGGTGCGGCCGGATCCTGCGGCATGTGCTGACGCGGCTGGCGGATGCGGATACGCTGCGAAAAAATGCATAAGGATACCCGCTTCCCGGATGGGGGGAGCGGGCTTTCTGATGCGGCTGTTCAGCGCCTCACTTGACCGGCACGCCGGCCTTTTCCGCGGCGGCGCGCAGGACGGCTGCGGCCTTCACGTACGCCTCGTGATCCGGCAGGTGCTCCACGAACACCGGCGTGTCCCCGCCCAGGGCGTGGGCGCACTGCGCCACCAGCGACAGGTCGATGCTGCCTTCGCCCGGCGGGACCTCGCCGATGCAGATGGGCAGATAGCCATCGGTGATCGCCACGTCCTTGGCGTGGATGCTGACGATCTCATTGCCCAGCATCGTGAAGCAGCGGGTGATGAACTCCGATGCGTGGCGGTATCGGTCGAGGGAGTTGATCATGTTGCAGTAGTCCAGATGCACGCGGAATGCACCGGGACGTGCCATGTCGGCGAGCATTTTGAGGTACTGCTCGGGGGATTCCGGCGCCATCCAGGGCATCGGCTCGAGGGAATAGCAGGTTTTTGAGGGCTTTACCGCGTCGATGATGCGCTGGGTGGTGTTGATCACGTCCTCATACACCGCATCGGAGTCCAGCGAGGGGTGGTAGCCGTCCCAGAGGGCGCCGGGGCTGCCGGAGATGTTGACGCAGCAGTTCGCGCCCACCTCCTCCGCCAACTCCAGCTGGCGGACGGCGTACTGGATGTTCTTTTCGCGCTCGGCGGGGTCGCAGGCCATGACGTTGCGCCATACGCCCACCTCGCCGATGAGCAGGTCGTTGTCCCGGCAGCACTGGGCATAATCGCGCTGCACCTGCCGGGGTGCGCTGGAATCCACGGGGAAGATCACGCAGGAATAGCCCAGCTCCTTCACATGGGCGAGCCACTCCTTCGGGCTGGCATAGGGCTTCATGACGCTGCCGCCAAGTCGCATGGGATGACCTCCTTCATTTCGTGTCGTTGGTGCTTACCAGTGGAAATTGGCCTGACGGATCAGGCTGCGGTCGATGTGGGCGACGTCGGGGGAGGCGGTCATCGCCATGGTGTAGCGCAGGTCGCGGGTGATGCCCTCGATGACCTCGCGCACGCCATCGGGGCCCTTCTCCTTCAGCGGAGGCATCAGCGGACGGCCCACGCAGCAGCCCGTCGCGCCCAGCGCCAGCGCCTTGAACACGTCCATGCCGCTCTGGATGCCGCAGTCCACGAACAGCGCGGCCTGTCCGCCGCACTCCTCCGCGATCTCCGGCAGCACCATCAGCGGTGGTACGGCATAGTCCAGCCGGCCGTTGTGGTGGCTGACCACCATGCCCTGCACGCCGCAGTCCAGGCACTTGCGCGCCTCCACGCGGCTGAGCACGCCCTTGATGAAGAAGGGGAGCTTCGTGGCCTTCACCAGTTCAGCCAGCTCCTTGGAGGACAGGGGATACATCTGCCGCCCCTCGATGACGTCGTAGCCGTGATTCCGGTCGAAGGCGTGGTCCGTGTCGATGCCCACGGCCAGCGCGCCGTGCTCCTCGGCATGGCGGATCTTCGCCAGGACCAGCTCGCGGTCGGCATAGGGCTTGATGATCTTGATGACGGACGCGCCGGTGGCGATCATCCTTTCCAGCTCCGGCCGGGGACCCATGCCGCTGAAGACCAGCGCGTTGGTATCCGCCGCGCCCCGGGCCATGGCAGCCATGCCGTCGGGATAGGTGCCGCTGAGGTGGCTGAGGGCAGCGGTCGCCACGGGGGTGGAGAAGGTCTTGCCGAAGAGCGTCATCTCCGTCGAGGGCATGACAGCGTCCAGATGGCGCACCTCCACCAGCAGGGAATCCATATAGGCGCGCGTGATATGATCGGACACATGGGATCTGCGTTCAAAGGCCATGGGAGTACCTCCTGAATAGATATGTGCGTTCAATACTGATGTCATTATAACACATTTTGTTCGATATGCAACCGGTTCTTCCATGCGGTGTTGGAGGGTAGCGAAGACCGTCGGTTGGTAGCAGATTATGGCAATGATCCGTTCTGACGTGAGAAATGCTGTTAGAATGCAGATGTTCGCGCAGCATGGTGGTGCAGCTTTACGCCATTGTGCTTGCCCATTTCATTCAGAACGGAGAGGTACACATGACGACCCACATGATCCATGAACTGCTGCTCACCCTCGGCATCGGACGGCAATATCTCGGTCACAGCATCACGGTGGAGGCGATCACCATGGTGATCCGGGACGAAAACTGCCTGCTGTGCGTCAAGCACGGGATCTTCCAGCCCCTGGCGGATAAGCGGTCCTGCGACTGGCGCACCATCGAGCGAAACATGCGCACGGTGATCCACCGGGCATGGACGTTCAACACGGACCGGCTGATGGAGCTGGCGGTCTATCCGCTGCGCCGGGAACCGACGGTGACGGAGTTCCTGGACATCCTGTCGTCCTATATGATGCGGCAGTCACCCCGGCGGATGGCGAGGTGAGGGGGACTCCCTCAGTCTTCGCTGCGCTCAGCCAGCTCCCTCGGGGAGGGAGTCTTTTGGACGCGCGTTCCTTGCTGCGGTATGGAGCAGGCGGCAGGGGGGACTCCCTCAGTCTTCGCTGCGCTCAGCCAGCTCCCTCGGGGAGGGAGCTTTTTGGGTGCGCGTTCCTTGTAGCAATATGGAGCAGGTGGCGGAGGGGACGCCCTCAGTCTTTGCTGCGCTCAGCCAACTCCCTCGGGGAGGGAGTCGTTTGGGTGCGTGTTCCTTGCTGCAATATGGAGCAGGCGGCAGGGGGACTCCCTCAGTCTTCGTTGCGCTCAGCCAGCTCCCTCGGGGAGGGAGCCTTTGGGGTGCGCGTTCCTTGTAGCAATATGGAACAGGCGGCAGGGGGGACTCCCTCAGTCTTCGCTGCGCTCAGCCAGCTCCCTCGGGGAGGGAGCCTTTGGGGTGCGCGTTCCTTGCTGCAATATGGAGCAGGCGGCGGAGGGGACGCCCTCAGTCTTCGCTGCGCTCAGCCAGCTCCCTCGGGGAGGGAGCCTTTTGGGTGCGCGTTCCTTGTAGCAGTATGGAGCAGACGGCGGAGGGGACTCCCTCAGTCTTCGCTGCGCTCAGCCAGCTCCCTCGGGGAGGGAGCCTTTTAGGTGCGCGTTCCTTGTAGCAATATGGAGCAGGCGGCGGGGGGACTCCCTCAGTCTTCGCTGCGTTCAGCCAGCTCCCTCTCGAGGGAGCTGTCGCCGCAAGGCGACTGAGGGAGTGCACCCGCGCAACAAAATAGACAACCCGCAAAGAATCGTACAGCAACCCTGCATTCCGTCCCTACCTCTGTCAACAGCAAAAACAGCAAGCCATACGCGCGGGTATGACTTGCTGTTTTTGTTGACGGCCCGCATTCACGGGCGGAAATGCGTCTGCCGTGTATGCCGGGGATCAGGCCTCGGGCGCTTCGGCGTCGGCAGCGGCTTCGGCGGCCTCCTCGGCGCTCAGGCGGCGCAGACCCTCCACGCCGGAAACCGGCAGGGAAAAGCAGATCGCGCCGGCGTCGGTACCGGGGCCGGCTTCCTTGACGATCGCCTTCATGATGGCGGCCTTCTTGCTGCTCTCGGCGACGATGAGCACCACGTCCTTCTCGCTGGCGAGGGAGATGCCCAGGAACTTCTCGCTCTCGCGGGCGCCGGTGCCCTTGCCGGACAGGACCGTGCCGCCCGTCGCGCCGGCGGGACGCGCCGCAGCCATCACCATATCGGAGCAGCCTTCGTTCAGGATCACATAGATCAGCTCGTGGCTGAAGTCCATCGACGGCTTGTCGCTGTTCATATTCATATTGTCAGTCAGGTACGCCATGGTACGCCCTCCTCCTACGCTCTTGAGCGGAACGGACATCATGATGCCGTTGCCGGGGATGTCAACAAACATGCGCAGCTTGGCTGCCCGCATGAGCTTCTTCGTCTGCTCGCCGTCCGCGACGGTGAAGACCAGCGCCTTTTCCGTCGCGGCCAGGCCGTACAGGGACAGATGCTCATCCTGCGCGGTGCCCCTGGCATACATCGTCATTGCCAGCGGCAGCTTCAGGCCGTGGATGATGTCCTCCATCATTTCGTGACGGTCGCGGTTCACGATCGCCATGACCATGTTCAGCTCCATATTATACCTCCCACAGCTCGATCACGTCGTCATCCGCATACGCAAACTCGGGCACCGCCTCAGCCTTGCGGGTCTTCAGGACGTAGATCAGACCCATGATCTGCACGGTGATCAGCGGCATCATGGCCACCAGCGCCACCAGACCAAAGGCGTCGGTCATGATGTTGCCGCCCATCTGCTGGCAGGCGCCCATCGCGAAGGGCAGCATGAACGTCGCCGTCAGGGGACCGGAGGCCACGCCGCCGGAGTCGAAGGCGATGGCCGTGAAGGTCGGCGGCACCACCAGCGTCAGCGCCAGGGCGACCAGATAACCCGGAACGATGATCCACAGGATCGAAACGCCCGTCAGCACGCGCAGCATCGCCAGACCGTTGGCGGCGGCCACGGCGATGGCCAGGGCGTAGTGCATCGCGTTTTCGGAGATCGCGCCGGCGGAAAGCTCCTCCACCTGCTTGTTCAGCACGTGGACGGCGGGCTCGGCGTTGATGATGTACCAGCCCATGAGCATGGCGATGGGGATCAGCAGGAAGCGCCACGGTCCCATGCCCGCCAGCTTCATGCCCAGCTGCACGCCCAGCGCCTGGAAGCCCACATTCGCGCCGGTGAGGAAGAGCACCAGGCCGACCAGCGTCACGCCAAGGCCCATGATGATCTTCATGAAGGGCATGCGGCGCAGATGCAGCGCGACGGCCTGGAAGATCAGGAAGAAGACCACGATGGGCAGCAGCGCCATCACGACGTTGACGACCTCATGGGGCAGGGTGTGCAGATAGCTCCGGCCGATGGCGACGGTGTCCATGATCTGGGCAGCCACCTCAGCCTCGCCGCCCGCGGGGGCGCCGGGATACACAAAGGACAGGATCAGCACCGCGAGGATCGGGCCGATGGAGCAAAGGGCCACCAGACCGAAGGAGTCCTCCTGCGCGTTCGCGTCCGAACGGATGGACGCAACACCCACGCCCAGCGCCATGATGAAGGGGACCGTCATGGGGCCGGTGGTCACGCCGCCGGAGTCAAAGGCGACGGACAGATAGTCCGGATGCGTCAGGAAGGCCAGCACGAACACCAGCCCGTAGCAGCCGATCAGCAGCCATTTCAGCGGGATCTTGAACAGGATGCGCACCATGCTCAGCATCAGGAAGATGCCCACGCCCACGCCCACGGTCACGATCAGTGCCATGGTGTCGATGGCGGGGACGTTGTCCGCCAGGACGGTCAGGTCGGGCTCGGAAACCGTGACTGCGATGCCCAGCAGGAAGCTGACGACAAGGATCAGCGTCAGGTTCCGTGACTTGGTCAGCTTTGCACCCATGTGCGTGCCGATGGGGGTCATTGATACCTCGCTGCCCAGCGTGAACAGACCCATGCCGACGATCAGCATCACAGAGCCGATGATGAAGGACAGCATCAGGTCGGCCTGCATGGGCACGAAGGACAGGCACATCACCGCCACAATGACGACGATGGGCAGTACGGAGGCAGCCGCCTCTTTGAATTTTTCGAAGAACAGCTTCTTTGAGGTCATCCGGGACTCCTTTCCTGTGGTTCACTGCCTTCCTTTTTCATCAAGGCGCTCCGGCGCAGGCTTGATAAAAAAAGAAGGCCAAGCTCCTGTGGAGGAGCCAGCCTTTCTGCTCGAACCGCCGGGACGATGGGATACAGCACGCCCGCGACGATCGGAATAAATCGCTGCCTTCCGGCATGCGATGACAGACTCCACCACTTATTTCGATCATATTCATATTAACATGAAGAAATGCATCGTGTCAACGAGGTAAACCGGACTTTTCACGGCCATAAACAACAATCCCGCGACAGAAGCGTGCCTCTGCCGCGGGACTTGGAAAATCCGGGGTTCTGAATGTCTTGTCTGCAATCAACATGCGCATACAGCCCAAAAGGAACGCGCGGCCCCGATCGTAAAAAAGGGTCAAGGGACGAAGTCTCTTGCAGGGTGCAGGGACAGCGTCCCTGCGATCAGCATGCGCATACAGCCCAAAAGGAACGCGCAGCCTCGATCGCAAAAAGGGTCAAGGGACGAAGTCCCTTGTTACATCATGCAGCTGCGGCGGCTTTCCGGGCCCTGCATGCCGGAGATGTAGCGGGCGTTGAAGGCCGCGTTGCATTCGCGCAGCTCCATTTCGCCGTCGATATAGGCCTGATACATTTCTGCCAGACCGGGCATGCAGCCGTCGCAGCTGGCTTCCAGGGCGCCGAGGGCTTCTGAGACGATCTGCTCCCGCTGCTCGCGGGTCGTGTCCTTGATGAGATAGCTGGGCATTGCGGTGCCTCCTTTGATCGGTCGGTGGGGGTCAGAGGGCGCTGAGGATGCTGCTGATGAGCACGATCAGGATCAGCGCGGGCAGGACGAACTGGAACACCGGCTTCAGCTTCGGGGAGAGCCTGAGGCCCTTGCCGGTGTTGGCTTCGGCGAGGTAGCGGTCAAAGCCCCAGCCCCAGCGGGTTACACAGAACAGCAGATAGACCAGCGCACCCAGCGGCAGCGCCAGATTGCTGACGAGGAAGTCCTCCGAGTCCAGGATGTTCATGCCGCCGATGGGCGTGACGCCGGCAAGCACGTTGTAGCCCAGCAGCGCCGGCAGGCTGGCGATCAGCATGAAGACGCAGTTGATCAGCACGGCCCTGTGCTTGCTCCAGTGGAAGGTGTCCATACAGAAGGCCAGCAGGTTCTGGAACACGGCGATGACCGTGGAGAAGCTGGCGAAGGTCATGAACACGAAGAACAGCGTGCCCCAGACCCTGCCGCCGGGCATGTTGACGAAGATGTTCGGCAGCGTCTGGAAGATCAGCGGCGGGCCTGCCGTCGGCTCCACCCCGTAGGCGGCGCAGGCGGGGAAGATGATCAGCCCGGAGGTCAGGGCGACGAAGGTGTCCAGCGCGCAGATGCGCACCGATTCGCCGGCGAGGGTGTGCTCTTTGGACATGTAGCTGCCGAAGATCTCCATGGACGAGGCGCCGATGGACAGGGTGAAGAACGCCTGGTTCATCGCGGCGATGACGACCTTCCACAGGCCGCCGGCCTCGTTGACCCGGTTCATGCTGGGCAGGAGGTAGAAGGCCAGTCCGTCGCCTGCGCCGGGCAGGGTGAGGGACTGGACTGCCAGAACGATCATCAGTGCCAGCAGCGCGAGCATCATCCACTTGCTGATGCGCTCCAGGCCCTTCTGCAGGCTGAAGCTGCATACCGCGAAGCCTGCGATCACGATCAGCGCCATCCACAGCGCCATTTCGCCCGGAGCGGCCAGCATGGCGTCGAATACGCCGTTGACGGCCTGCGTGTCCATCGCCGGGGAGAAGGCGCCGGTGAGGAATTTGGCGAAATAATCGATCATCCAGCCGGCGACGGTCGTGTAGTACATCATCAGCAGGTAGCAGCCTGCCATGGCGAACCAGCCGTGCAGGTGCCACTTGTGACCGGCCTTTTCGAGCGCACGGTAGCCCTCCACGGCGCTCTTGCGGCTGGCGCGGCCGACGGCGAACTCCATCGTCAGCACCGGTACCCCCAGGGTCAGCAGGAACAGCAGGTACAGCAGCACGAAGATGCCGCCGCCGTTCTGCCCGGTGACGTAGGGGAAGCGCCATACATTGCCGATGCCGATCGCGCAGCCTGCGCTGACCAGCAGAAAGCCAAGCCGGGATTTAAAGGCTTCCCGGCCGGCAGGGGTCTTGTCTGGTTGCATATTGGGTTCATCCTCCGGTTGAGAGACGATTTGCAGCGAATATTTTACCCCGATCCTGTGATGGTTACAAGAAGTTTTTTCCTCAGTACAGGAAAAAAACATCCGCCGGTGGACAGCGGGGGCGCAGGCGTGTTACAATCTGCATACGCCATTTGGAAGAGGTGAGGAAACATGACGGAATGCTGCATGACCTGCGGACGGCCGGTCTCGCGGGACGAGATGGCCATGACCCGCAAGCTGATCAACCGGGGGGCGGCGCAGTTCCTGTGCATCCCCTGCCTGGCGCGCCGCTTCGACGCATCGGTACAGGAGCTGATGGACCGTATGCAGGACTTCAAGGACATGGGCTGCACCCTCTTTGATTGCAACCGGGCTTCGGAAGGGAGCGAGGAAGGATGACCCCGCAGGAGATCGATCAGCTGTTGGAAAGCCAGCGGCAGTATTTTGCCTCAGGTGCGACGCTGCCTGTCAGCTTCCGTCTGCAGATGCTGGGGAAGCTGTACCGGGCGGTCCGGCAGCACCGGGAGGAGATCGCAGAGGCGCTGCGGCTGGACCTGGGCAAGAGCGAATACGAGAGCTTCATGTGCGAGATCGGCCTGACGCTGACGGAAATCAGCTATATGCGCCGCCACACCCGCCGCTTTGCCGCCAGGCGCCGCGTTCGCACACCGTTGGCTCAGTTCGCCTCCGTCAGCTACACGCAGGCGTCCCCCTATGGCAATACGCTCATCATGAGCCCGTGGAACTATCCCTTCCTGCTGACGATCGAGCCGCTGGCGGATGCGATCGCTGCGGGCAATACGGCCATCGTCAAGCCCAGCGCCTATTCTCCCGCGACCAGCGCCGTCATCGCGAAGCTGATCGGGGAGTGCTTCCCGAAGGAGTACGTGGCCGTTGTGACCGGCGGTCGGGCGGAAAACGCCTGCCTGCTGGAGAAAAAGTTCGACATGGTGTTCTTCACCGGCTCGCAATCGGTCGGGCGCGAGGTGCTGCGTCACACGGCGGAGACGCTGACGCCGGCGGTGCTGGAGCTGGGCGGCAAGAGCCCCTGCATCGTGGACAGCACGGCGAAGATCCCCCTGGCGGCGAAGCGCATCGCCTTTGGCAAGTTCCTCAACTGTGGCCAGACCTGTGTTGCGCCGGACTACATCCTCTGCGAGCGGTCGGTGAAGGACGACCTGGTCGCGGCGCTCAAAGACGAGGTGAAGAAGCAGTTCGGCGAGAGCCCTCTGGCCAATCCTGCCTACGGAAAGATCATCACGAAGAAGCATTATGACCGGCTGATGGGCCTGATCGACCCGGACAAGGTCGTTCTGGGCGGCAAGGGCGACCCGGCGGCGCAGCGGATCGTGCCGACGATCCTGGACGGCGTCTCGTGGGACGACCCGGTCATGCAGGAGGAGATCTTCGGCCCGGTGCTGCCTGTACTGACCTACGACCGGTTTGAGGACGTGATCCCTCTGGTGAACGGGCGAGCAAAGCCTCTGGCGCTCTACATCTTCTCGGAGGACCGGGAGCATATCCGTCAGGTGACGACCCAGTGCGCCTTTGGCGGCGGCTGCGTCAACGATGTGGTGATCCATCTGGCGACGAGCGAAATGGCCTTTGGCGGCGTGGGGGAGAGCGGCATGGGCGGCTATCACGGAAAGGCCGGCTTCGAGGCCTTCTCCCACCGCAAGAGCATTGTGGACAAGAAGACATGGATGGATCTGCCCATGCGCTATCAGCCTTACAAGGGGCTGTATCGCCGGCTGCTGGGGCTCTTCCTGCGGTGAGATGCGGCGGGGTTCGCGGCTGAATGCGCGCCGCGGCTGCGGTTGAAATCGAACGGAAAAGGTGCAGTCATTTTCTTTGACGCAATTCGAAAGGAGAGATACAGAATGATGATGAGATGGATCGCGGCGCTGCTGTGCTGCCTGCTGGCCCTGGGGATCGCGAGTGCCGAAACGGAGGAGGAAACCGGATTCACCCGGAAGATGCTCGAGCGTTCGCTGGTGTCCGTGGGCAACACCGAGCGCATTCAGAGGGCGATCGAAAAGGCAAAGCGCGGTGAACAGGTTACCATTGCCTACCTCGGCGGCTCCATCACCGAGGGTGCACAGGCGCAGCCGCAGGCGACGAAGTGCTACGCCTACCTGTCTGCGCAGCGCTTCGCGGACCTCTTTATGCCCGACCCGTCGCAGCTGAACTACGTCAACGCCGGGATCTCCGGCACGCCCTCCGTTCTGGGAATCACCCGCCTTGAACAGGACGTGCTGTCGAAGCGGCCGGACATCGTGTTTGTGGAGTTCGCGGTCAACGACTCCAACCAGCCGCTGTATCAGGGCGTCTACGAGAGCATGGTACGCAAGCTGATCGCCAGTGAGACCCAACCGGCGGTCATCCTGATCTTCACCTTCACCGAGAACGGCTATTCCTGCCAGCCCCATATGCAGCAGGTCGGCAAGCACTACGGTCTGGGTATGGTCAGCGTCCGCGATGCGGTGCAGACGCAGATCATCCTCGGAAAGATGAAGTGGAGCGATTATTCCGGCGACTACACCCACCCCAATACGGCGGGTCATGCCTTCATTGCCGACGCCATCGGCTACTACTTCGAGCAGGCGGCTGCGACGGCGGCGGCGGAGCCCTATGAGATGCCCGTGGAGGCGCGCTACGGCAAGGCCTTCGAGACGCTGAAGAATGTGCGCGAGGGGGATGCGGCGATCGTATCCGCTGGCAGCTTCGCCTACATGCCCGACCGCTGCTACTCCTACGACTGGGGCTGGAAGCACCTTCCGGCGGCGGGCAATAAGCCTCTGACGCTGCAGCTGGAATGCTCGCGCCTCATCGTCGCCTTCAAGCAGGAGAAGACCGGCCGCGGCGCCTGCGAGGTATGGGTCGACGGTAAGCTCGTGAAGACGCTGCCCGGCTCGGCGGACAACGCCTGGGGCAACATCGTCACGGAGATCATCCCGCTCGGCGAGGAAAGCGCAATGCATACCATCGAGTTCCGCATAGCGGCTAAGGACGTCCTCAGGACCTTTACGGTGCTTGATGTGGGCTATGTCCCGTAAATGTGAATAAGATGCCGCCCGGAGGCAGAAGCGCTTCCGGGCGGCTTTTTTGCGTGCTGGGAGGGGGCTGAAGGCAGGAGCCGCCTTATTCCCCCCTGTACTCCTCATAGACCTTCTGGAGCCGGTGGGGGTAGTCGGTCATGATGCCGTCCGCGCCCAGGTCGATCAGCATTCGCATCTCGTCGGGGTCGTTGATGGTCCAGTAGTGTACGGCCATGTTGTGGTCGTGGGCGGCGTTCACGAGCCGCCGGGTGGCAAGCTGGAAGGTGAGGTCGAGGGGGCCGGCGGAGATGTCGTAGTCCGTGGGGAGCTGCAGCACGGTGGTCTTTTCGCCGAAGAAGGCGTCGAGCTCGAGAAGCTGCAGGATGAAGAAGGTGGCTGCGTTGCCAAGGCCGGGGGAGCACATGAAGGTGTCGGGAACTTCGCCCGCGGCCTGGAGACGCTGGTATTCGGCGTAGATCTCGTTATGGAAGGAGGCGAGGACGACCCGGTCCCAGGCGTCATATTCTGCAAGAAGGTCGAGGATCGCTTCCAGGCACTTCAGCCCCTCGTCGCCGGACTGCTTGATTTCCACGTTGATCTTGTTTTCGGGGAAGTGCACCAGCAGGTCCTCAAGGGTGGTGGCGAGGAAAACTTCCGGGTCGCGGCCGAGGGTCTCGACGGATACGCCATCGGGGTAAGGAACGTCCATGGGGGTCACGGCGACGCCCTCGTCGGTGGTGAATTTAACCAGCTCAGAGCCCTCTGCGCGCACCTGGGACTTGGTCTTGTTCGTGTAGCCGAAGTCGACTCGCTGGGCGATCAGGTCGCTGTAGTTCCAGTCGATGATGTAGCCGGTCTCATTGGTTTTGCGGTCGATGCGCGTGTCATGGGAGAGGAGCACGACGCCGTCCCTGGTGATGGAAACGTCGGTTTC
>SVGU01000128.1 GCA_015056155.1 Clostridiales bacterium | reverse complement strand
GGGCGATATCATCCACATCCGCCTGTTCCGCCTTGCCCTTGGCGACCTGATCCTCCACGGCCTTCTGGCGGCGCTCCAGAATGCGCCTGTGCATTCGGCTGGATTCCACCGCCGCCGCGTTGATCTGGTTGTACCGATTCTCATAATCACTGACCGGCCTGACCATCGCGTGCTGTATCGCGGACTTTCTTTCAGAGGGCGGCGCGATCTCTGTGAGGTAGATGTTGAGCGGCTCCGTCCAGTCAGGCTTTCCGCGAATGGCAAACTTGCCCTGCACACTGGTGGCGATCACGCTCAGCGCGGCGCAGCCTGCCATGTCGACAGGCGTCTGCACGCTCTCTGAGATCGCGGCGACATAGTTGCGGATGTCCGGGGGCAGCGCATCCAACGGGAAGGGCACGATGGTGTGCCTGCCAAACGGCAACGGCTCCTCCCAGCTGGAGTTGGTCTCTTCAAAATCCTTCTGTGCTTCCGCCAGCCTCTCGCGCTCCACGGCATCCTTCACCAGCTCGTCGGTCTCGGCGAACGCGCACATCTTGAGGAACGATGTCTTTTCATCCTCTTCCGGGAAGCGATGGAGCCGGACCAGATCAAAGGCGTTCAGCAGCTTCCCACCGGCGGGATCTGTGGCGTGGTGACTGTAGGCGAACTTGTCATCATAGATCACCACACCGGCAGTGCCCTCGCCAAGGATGTAATCGAACCGGCCTTCCTTGACGGATGGCGCGTACACGTCGGAGAGAAATTTGTAAATGGCATCCTGGACAGTGTAGGCGCGGCAGAAGATGCCCACGATGCCCTGCTTGGAAAGCGGGTCCTCCTGCTTCTTGCCCTCGGACACCCTGACCTGCTTTTCCCGGCTGGACACAGGCAGCCTGGAGCAGTCCTGCCAGTCGGGATAAGCGGAGAGGAACGACATCGGATCGAAGGCGGGGCCATCGATGATCCGGCAGATGTACTCGCCGTCGGCGGGCGTGGTCGGCCAGTGCATCAACTGGTTGACCTTGTAGGAACATTCGTCAAACTGGTCGATGCCCCAGCGGGCGGCGTAGTACCTGGCGACTGCTGCATAGCAGTCCGGTGTGATGTCCTCTTCAAAGGGAATGACGATGCGCACCCTGGGCGCTTCCGGCGTGTGGCCGTGCGTGGTGTAGATGGCGGCGGCGACGCCACACTCCCGCTCGAAGCGGTCAATGAAGCCGGGCTCTGCGTGATCGGCATCCAGCGAGAGCAGCGACCGGCACTCCACGTCCTTGACGCGCCGCCTGCCATTATGAAGATGCCCGCCCACGAAGCCTCCATTGTCCTTGGCGTCATCGCGCTCGGCCCTGGTCATGGCCTTGTATTGGGCTACTGTCTCTTTGGTTCGAAATGTGGTGCGCAGGCGTTCGCACAGGTCTTCCCAGCTAATTGTTCGGTTTGACCAATTAAGTGCGTTCCGGCTTCTGCCGCAGGCGATTTTCAACTCTCGCATTTGTGCTCACCTCTAAACTTCCCAGTCCCGGACACCGAGACCATGTAGTCCGCCAGCGTGTTCAACTGGATGTAGTCAGTTTCCGTCAGGCAATCGAAGCCTTCGATGGGCGGGATTCCTGCAGCGGCATCGAGGCCGCAGTAATACAGAACAGCCTCCCGGAGGGATGGACCAAAGCTGCTGCCGTCGTCGCGGCGCAGGGTCTGGAGCGTGCCGTTTGAAATGCCCAATTGGTCGGCGACGGTCTTCCACTTTCCCTGAACCACGTACTCGGTCATAACCACATCGTGAAGTGATGCCTGGATACCGTTTCGGATGTAATGCTCGATCTGCTGGAGGCAAATTGCTGTCACGCGGTTCGTGATCGCGCCAACCATTATGTCCAACCTGTCAGCCACACAGTTGCGGGAATACCGCTTGCGACACAAGGCGTCCACGGCTCTTTTGAGCACGCTCCAGTATTTTTTGCCTTCGGCGTCATCTGGCTGACGGAGCGCCATGAGCGCGTCGAAGCTGTCGCCGCGCACTTGCTTCAGGTAATCGAACACCACCGGCGCGATTGTCATCGCGTCCACACGCATTGCAGCCATGAAGTTGTTGCCCTCCGGCTTCACTTCTTCCATGGCCCAGGGGATGATGGCAGGATCATAGAGCGCCTCAGCCTTTTCATGGCACCGTCGGCAGAGGCTCACCAGATCATTCATGTCCTCGTGGCCGAATCGATCATAGGTCAGATGGTGAACCTCGGTGGCGTCACCGCCGCAGACCTGGCAAACGTGATGGTCCTGATCCAGACGGCAGTTGGCTGTGTTGCGCCAGGCGGCACTGTGGATATAGCGGTCATACTCAGGGTTGCCCTTTTTATATCTCCATCGGTTAGCCATCCGACCGCACCTCCTCCATGTCCTCGGTAAAGTATCGGATAGGGATGCCGCGCTTCTTCGCCTTGGCGATCTCCGTGGCCATTCCTGAGCTGACCGTCGCGCCGAACACCCAGCACTCGTCACACTTGCCCAGCAGCACCGTTCCGAAGAACAGCCCGAGCTGGCGGTCGCCGGGGTCATTGTCGTTCAGGATCTGCGGGTACAGCAGGTGGGACGCCACCGGGATGGCCCGCTTCCGCACAGCGAACTGGCAGTATCGGCGGGCCTTGCGCTCGTTGTTCAGTACATCTCCGGCGTAGGGGCTGCAAATGTAGACCAGGGGCCTGTACCTGCCGGGCATCAGCTTCTGTGCTTCCTTGCGTTCCCTTTCAATATTCACGAGGGCCTCGTACACGGTGGGGTCGTGGTAGCCCTCGATGTTATACTTGCTGATTCTCATGCTCCACCTCAATCTTTCTGGTAGAAGGCGCACTCATAGCCGTCGGCGCGGAGCAGCAGGCCCTCGGCCCAGGGTGGCGTCCGTCCCATCTGCTCACACACCGCGTCGAGGGACACGGCGGGGTCGGCTTCGATGATGAGCTCGTCGTGGACGTGTGCGACGATCCGGCAGCAGCGCAGCGTCTGCATGGCGCAGCACAGCAGATCCCGGCTGATGCCCTGGACGATGTTCTCCACAAACTTGGGGCCGTAGGATTCGATGCGTTCCCACTTGCGCGTGCTGCCCGCGCCCATGTACGTCGCAGCCTGGGAACCGAATTTGTTCTCGCCGATACGCGGCTTGACGTAGGAAAGCTGCCTGCCGGAGGGAAGCGTGATGAACAGCATACCCGAGCGCACCGTAAACGTGATGCCGTGGGTCTGGGTGGTCGTCTTGTTCCTGATGGCCTTCATGACCGCGTCGTCCACCGCCCACCACAGTCTCACGATGTTGGGGTTGGACTCTCGCCACGCCTTTACCAGCGGTGCCAGCTCGTCTTCCGACAGGCCCATGTCGAGCGCGCCCATCGCCTTCAATGCGCCGACGCTGCCGCCGTATCCAAGGGCGAGTTCTGCAATCTTGCCCTTCTGCCGGAGGTGGCCGTTGACGCCATGCTTCTGAACGGGTACTTTGAACATCTGGCTCGCCGAGGCGCAGTAGATGTCGCCGCCGTCCCTGAACACGTCCATGCGCCATTGCTCACCGGCGAGCCAGGCGATGACGCGGGCCTCCACAGCGCTGAAATCGCTTACGATGAACTTTTGCCCGGCACGGGGCACAAAAGCGGTGCGCACGAGCTCCGCCAGCACATCCGGCACCGCGCCGTACAGCATCTTCACTGTGTCGTAGTCGCCCTCCCGGACGAGGTTCCGGGCAGCTTCCAGATCGGGCATGGAGTTGCGATACAGGTTTTGCAGCTGCACCAGCCGTCCGGCCCAGCGCCCGGAGCGCACCGCGCCGTAGAACTGGAACATGCCGCGGACGCGCCCGTCATCGCACACCGCGTTCTTCATGGCGATGTACTTCTTGACGCTGCTCTTGGCCAGCTGCTGTCGGAGCAACAGTACCTCGCGCAGCTGAGGCGGCGCGTCCTGAAGCAGCGCTTGCACCTGCTTCTTGCCCAGGCTGTCGATCTCCATGCCGTTGTTGATCAGCCACTGCTTCATCTGCTGCACGGAGTTGGGGTTGTCCAGGTTAGTCAGCTTCTGCATCATCTCGGTGAGCTCGGCGCGGGAACGTGCGTCCATGCGGATGGCGTTCTCCACCAGCGCGGCGTCGATGGCGATGCCCCTGTCGTTGATCTCCTGGTCGATGTGGTACTGGTCCCAGACGTCCTCCGAAACGGGGAACTTGGACAGGCGCTTCTCGATCTCTATCTCCGTCTCCACGTCCCGCAGGTTGTAGGACTTGAACAGCTCCCACTTCTCCGGGGCGTCGGCGGGGCGGTTGCGTGTGCGCCCGCCATTCGTCTTGGTAGGCTCACAGGGCTTACAGAAATAGCGGATGAGGTCCTTACCCTCGGACAGCTTCTGCTTTTCCAGCCCCAGCACAGCACCGGTGTCCGCCAGCGACAGGGGCAGACCCATGTACGCGGCCCAGATCATCGTGCAGTGCCAGCCCGCCGGGTTCAGAAATCGGGCGCACTCCGTGGAGAGAGGATGGCTGTCGTGGAAGGGATCAAGGGAAATGCCGAGATCGGAAAGGTACCGGCTCAGGCACACCCTTTCAAAATTGGAGTTGTGGGCCGTCTTGATGACGCTGTCGTCGGTGAGGGCGTCCAGCACCTCGGCGGGGATGGTCTCACCGGCAGTCAGATCGACCACGCGCACATCGCCGCCGTCCACGCTGTAACCAAACAGCAGGATCTCAAAATCCGGGGATTCGGCGTATTTGTACACGCCGGTCTTCGCCAGATCGACACTGCTGAATGTTTCGATGTCGATACTAAGGGTCTTCACAGAATCACCTCGCTTGGAATCGGGGAAGAGGGACGGCGGACTGTGCCGCCGCCCCGAGTGTGCGTCAGGACAGGAAATCGTCGTCGTCCTCGTCGTCGAAGTCCGAGAAGTCGGATTCGGCGCTGGCGCGACCGCCGAGGGGCTCGCCGTCACGGATCTTCTGCAGGTTGTTCAGGCCGCAGGCGATTCCACGGTTACCCGAGGAGTTGAAGGCGTAGAAGCTGATGCTGGCGCGGCCATACACGCCGGAGTACACCTCGCTGCGGGTCAGGATGGGCTGGCAGTCCGCGTCCACGATGCCGGGAGCCGTGGTGGA
>SVGU01000127.1 GCA_015056155.1 Clostridiales bacterium | reverse complement strand
CCATGGAATTCTTCGGCTCACCCAGATAGTAATCCGTGAACGTCAATTCCAGCGTGCCGTTATAATCGGTGATGGGCGAGGCGTCCGCCAGGACTTCCCGCAGGTCCGTATCAAGAAAGCGCTGATAGGAGTTCTTCTGTACCTCGATCAGATCGGGCATGTCCAGAACTTCATCAATGCGCGAGAAGCTCATGCGCTTGCGGAGCTTACCCATTTCAACCTCATGCGCCATAGAAAGCTATCACCCCTCTAACATCGTCGGCCGTTACCGTATATGCATGTCGCTGCGCGTGCGCGGCGCGGAAACGGTTCTCCCTCCCGATTTCTGACAGACATGCTGAAAATCCTGATTCAAATTGCTCAAATCAGGGTCTTCAATCAAATATCCATCTGAGTGGGAAGGTGTTGAACCTCCGCGCGTTGTGCCATTCGCAGCTCCTGTCCGACCGGTATCGGCGCGCTCTCCCAATGCAGGGCATTGGCTGTCACAATGTGCGTACAGCATCCTGATCGTCAGCTCCGTCCGGAGACTGCTGAAATTTCTGCTTGCTTTTTTCTGCAAAACCGTGTACAATACAAAGCGCAGGAAAAGCACACAGTATGTAAAGATACTGATACAATTCTAAATGGTAGCATAGACTTGCGGAATTGTCAATACTTTTCCGCAAATTTTTCGTATTATCCGGACTGCGCGCCGAACGCTTCCGGGAGTCATGTGTATATATAATGTAGCTTTTCGACAGAAAACGTGCTGGAGGAGAAATGATGATGCGCAAAAGGATGCTTTCCATGCTGCTTTCGCTGCTGCTGGCGCTGTGCCTGACGGCGGGGGCGGAGGGGACGGACGCCCCGGTGCTGATCGACCGGATCAACGCGCCGGAGGAGCACGCGGACTTCGCCTTTGCGGAGGATGCGGCGCTGCTGGAGGTCATCTTCCCGCAGATCCTCAACTGCGACGCGGTCTTCCTGCGCTGCGGCGGGGAGACAATGCTGGTGGACGCGGCCACGCAGGGCCAGTCCAAGCGGATCATCAACATGTGCAAGCAGCTGGGCATCACCCGCATCGACCGCGTCGTCAACACCCATCCCCATGAGGACCACATCGGCGGCTTCCGCGACCTGATCAAGGAGGTCGAGGTGGGCGAATTGTGGATCTGCTTCCCCGAGGACTACAACACTCACATGGAGAAGGCGGTCGGCTATGCCCGGAGCGCCGGTATCCCCGTGGTGCAGTATGCCGACGGCGATACCCTGACCCTGGGCGACGCGACCATCGACGTGTGGAAGCTGGAGGGCAAGATCAGCGAGCTGAACGACTGCTCGGCACAGTTCTATGTCACCTATGGCCAGCGTACCATGCTCATGGCGGCTGATCTGGAGAAGACTGGTCAGGCGAAGTTCGTGGAATGGAAGGGCGAGGCCCTTGATGCGGACGTCCTGAAGTACCCCCACCACGGCCTGGAGAAGCTGATCGACGAGTATGCTGACGCCGTGTCGCCCATGTACAGCGTGGTGACCAACAACCAGCGCTCCACCGAGGGCAAGAAGTACATCCAGCGCACCAAGATGCCCTGCGCGTGGACGGTGCCGGGCTTCGTGACCCTCACCACCGACGGCACGACCTGGATCGCCGACCGGGTGCCCTCGGAAGTCAAGTATTGAGCAGATCCCCAAAACCGGGTTGACACCAGCCCGGTTTTCTGCTATCATACATTTAACACTTGCGTTAAATGTTAAATGTGAGTGAGAAAGGAGCGGAGCGCATGTCATTGCAGGAAACGCTGAAGGCACTGGCGGATCCCACGCGCCGGGAGATATTGCAGATGCTTCGCGGCGGAAGCAAATCTGCGGGCGAGATCAGCAGCCGTTTCGACATCACCGCAGCGGCGATCTCGCGCCACCTGTCGGTGCTCAGGGAGGCGGACCTCATCCGCGATCAGCGGGAGGGCAAATTCATCATCTATACCCTGAACACCTCCGTGCTGGAGGATATCATGCTTTGGGTCAACGATCTGAAAGGGGAGAAGTAATATGTTGAAGAAGTACCGCAGGACGCTCGTCATCGGCACCCTGGTGATGCTCCTGCCCGTGCTGGCGGGGCTGATCCTGTGGAACCGGCTGCCGGAGAAGGTGCCGATCCACTTCAACGCCGCGGGCGAGGCGGACGGCTGGGGCAGCCGGGCCTTTGCGGTGTTCGGGCTTCCGGGGATCCTGATGGCGCTGCACTGGGTGTGCGTGCTGGGAAGCCTCCTGGGCGATCCGAAGGCGGAGAATCTGCAGGGGAAGGTGTTTACGCTGGTGCTGTGGATCTGCCCGATTCTGTCCGTCCTGCTGATGGCGCTGGTGTACTGCAGCGCGTTGGGGATGGACGTCAATGTGGAGGTCATTGCGCCGCTGCTGGTCGGTCTGCTGATGGTGCTGATCGGCAACTGGCTGCCCAAATGCCGGCAGACCTGGACGTTGGGCATCAAGCTGCCCTGGACGCTGGCGGACGAGGAGAACTGGAACCGCACGCATCGTTTCGCAGGGCCTGTCTGGGTTGCGTGCGGCCTGGTGATCATGGCGTGCGGATTGATCGGCGGCGCATTCCTGTGGGGGATCGTGGCTGTGCTCGTGGTGGCGGTTGCGGTGCCTGCGGCATATTCATTCCTGTTGTACAGGGGGAAAGTCGGATAAAGCATGGCAGGGAGGACATACATTAATGAAAGCATTTGTCAGGAACTATTGGAAGACGATCCTGTTCTTCACGCTGGTGGGTCTGGTCGGCGGCTGGTTTTCCGGCTTCTACGCGCTGGAGAGCTATACGCCGGAAATGCGGCAGGAGCTGGCGGCGCAGGGGGTGACGGACACGATGGCGGCGCTGGCCACGGCGGTGCAGTCGGCGGGCTACGGCCTGGTGCTGGGATCGCTGGGCATCTGGCTGGGAAAGAAGGCCGGCCTGTGGAAGGACGAGCGCAGCATCACGCGCAGGCCCCTGATGGCGGCGCTGATCGTCAGCGTGGTCGGCGGTCTGGCGCTGATCCTGCCGGATTTGCTGGTCTTCGGCAGATTCGAGCCGGCATTGCTGGATATGTATGCGGTCAAGCCGACGATCCCCTACCTGATCGCGACGGTCACTTACGGCGCGGTGATCGAGGAGGTCATGCTGCGGCTGTTCCTGATGTCGCTGGTGGCGCTTGTGCTGCATGTGATCTTCGAGCGCAGGCGTGAGGGCGTCAGCACGGCGGTACTCGTGGCGGCGAACGTCGTGTGCGCGCTGCTGTTCGCGGCGGGGCATCTCCCGGTGAATGACATGATGTTCGGCCTCACGCCGGTGATCGTGCTGCGGTGCATGCTGCTCAACGGCATATTCGGTCTGGCCTTCGGCTGGCTGTACCGCCGGTACGGCCTGCGCTACGCCATGATCGCCCACGGCGGCTGCCATGTGGTATCGAAGCTGATCTGGATCCTTTTCCTCTGACACTCCGGGCAGGGCACAACAGCCCTGCCTTTTCGCTATTCCCAGACGCGGACGAGCGACAGCCCGCTGTAATAGTGCAGCGCGATGTCCTCGCCCGTGAGCCCGTCCTCCGCAAGGGCGAACGCGCCCCATTGCGGCATGCCGACGCCGTGTCCGTAGCCCCTGCCGGACATGCGGATGACGCCCTCCTCCAAAGAAAGCTCCGTCAGCAGGGTGGAACGCATCTGCGTGCTTCCCAAAGAAATGCGCAGCCGGGCGGCGTTGACGCTCACGCCGCTGACCACCAGCGTCACGGCGCGGCCGCTGGGGCCGGTCTCTCCGATGGCGAGGCTGTCGCAGCGCGGAACGGGATACCCGGCGTCATGGCAGGCGCGGGCGAAGTCGTCGGCGGTGAACTCCGCGCGCCAGGACTTCGCCGAGTCCGGGGCGGCGTCGCTGTCCAGCCCTGCGGTGACTTTGGTGTGGGCGGGCTCCGCCTGCTGCCAGTCGAGGCTCTCCCGGGCGAGGGCCGTCGTGCCGCCGGAGTGGGCGTGGAACCAGGTGTAGGGGAGCGTTCCGTCGGGCGCGAGGAGGATCTCGCCCGCGGTCTCCTGCACGGCGGTGAGGATGTGGGCGTTGACCGCGTCCGCGTCGTAGGCCTGCGCCTCGGCGATGTCGGTGGAGATATCCGCGCCGCTGTACCGGCTGGTCTTCTCGGTGAGAAACTTCAATACATACGTCCGCGCGAGGATCGCCTGCGCCTTGAGGGCCTCCAGGGGCCAGTCGCCGGGCATCTCTCCGGCCACCACCCCGGCGACGTAGGTCTCCGCGTCCATGCGGACGATGGTGTTGCTATCCTTGATGTAGACGTCCAGCAGGGGCGGTTCGGGCGAGGCGTCCGGCGGCAGCCGACCGATCCTTTGGGAAGGCGTCTGTGCGGCGCAGCCTGTCAGGGTCAGCAGCAGAAGCAGCAGGGGGATGATCCGTGTCGGGCGCATGATCCACCTCCGGGCATGATGACGGTAGTATATGCGGATAAGCCGGAGAACATGAAAAGAACAAAAGAAAAATGTGAACGCCTGAATGGATGGACACGCCAGAAATTGTGTGCACGAAACCGTCCCGGAAAGAATGGCAAAACATCGGAAAAAAGCCGTAAAATCAAGAAAAAATCCTCGTGAAAGGTGTTGACAAGCGAGGTGAAAAATGATACACTAAACGAGTTGAGCGCTTGCTGCGGCGGAGTGTGCCCTTTTGAGGTGCGCCGACGCAGGGGAGCGACGAAAATAACGAAGCGCGGACACAGATCCGCCGCCGGGAGGTAAGCGTATGGAAGAACTCAGGGCTGCTGCGAACAGAGCAGTGGGCACCAAGGCGGTGCTTCGTGCGCTGACGGCCGGGACGGCTGTGCGCGTGTATGTCGCGACGGACTCCGACACGTTCCTGTACCAGAAGATCGTCCGCGCCGCAGAGGCGGCCGGCGTGCGTCTGGTGAAGGTCGAGTCGGGCAAGGAGCTGGGCAAGGCCTGCGGGCTGACGATCGGCTCTGCGGCCGCGGCGCTCCTGCGATAAACGCTCGGCACGGTTTCCCCATTACTAATGCCAATAAGAATCCGAGGGTTGCGGAATCTTTTGGATATAAATTTGGAGGTGCTCTCATGCCCACGATCAATCAGCTGGTTCGCAAGGGCCGCGAGAAGGCGATCAACAAGTCTACCGCGCCCATTCTGCAGA
>SVGU01000021.1 GCA_015056155.1 Clostridiales bacterium | reverse complement strand
GGGCAGGAACACCCCCTGGCAGAAGCGCTCGCCCTTCTGGATGGTCACGTCGTGGCTGTCCATGGAGCAGGGGCTCATGCCGCAGGTCAGGCGCACCATGATGTGCCCCTCGTTGGCGGCGTGGAAGTAGTCGCTGTCGATGACGCCGACGGTGTTCGCCAGGCGAATCTGATGCTTGAAGCCCAGTCCGCTGCGGGGGAAGAGCATCAGCACCCACCCGGGCTGCATCTTGCAGCGGATTCCGGTGGGGATGGTGATCGCGTCGCCGGGGTGGAGGGTGACGTCGGCGGTGCAGACGAAGTCGTAGCCGGCGGAGCCTGCCGTGGCGCGGCGGGGCAGGGGGATGGCCTCCACGGGCAGCGCATCGGACAGGGTCTGGTCGGCGGCGTACTGCGCCTCCGATACGCGCAGGAATTTCGCGATCGTCATGCGCGCGCCTCCTTCCACGCGGTATACGCGTCGGACAGGCGCGCCAGCTCCTCGAAGCCCAGCTTTTCGCCGCGGATGCGCTCGTCCAGCCCGGCGGCTTGCATCAGTGCGACCGCCTCGGCGCGCTCCATGTGGAAAGCCGCGCACAGGCCGTTGGTCATTGTCTTGCGGCGCAGGGCAAAGCCTGCCTGCGCGACGCGGAAGAAGTCCTCTTCGCTCCTGACGGCAACGAGGGGCTCTTCGCGCCGGGGCAGCACGATGAACGCGCTGTCCACCTTCGGCACGGGCGTGAAGCACTCCGCAGGCACGTCCATGGCGAGGTAGGGGTCGCAGTAGAACTGGCAGCGCAGCGCCAGGGGGCCCCAGGCCTCCGTGCCGGGGGCGGCCAGCACCTTGTCCGCAACCTCCTTCTGCACCATCAGCGCCATCTGGCGGATGTCCAGGGGGGAGGTCAACAGCATGGTCATCAGCGGGGTCGTGATGTAGTAGGGGATGTTCGCCACCACGGACAGCGGCTTGCGCAGACCGGCGGTGATCTCCGGCAGGTTGACCGTCATCACATCGCCGTGGACGAGGGTGAAGTTGTCATAATCGGCCATGAAGCCGTTCAGCAGCGGGATGAGGCGGTCGTCCAGCTCCACGGACATGACGTGGTGGGCGGCCTGGCACAGGTGCTTGGTCATGCTGCCTGCACCGGGGCCGACCTCCAGCACATCGTCCTCCTTCGTCACGCCGGCGGCGCGCACGAGGGCGGCGAGGAGATCCTCGTCGTAGATGAAATTCTGGCCAAGTCCCTGCTTGTAGCGCAGCTGGCTGTCGCGGATGCGTTCCTTGCTCTTGCTCATGCGTGTTCCTCCTTCAGGGCTTCGACCCATTATAGCACACTTTACGCCGCTTGCAAAGTATGGTATGATGGGGCAAAGGAGTGTGAATGCCCATGCGGCGGACCGACCGAGGTAGCTTCCCGGTGCAGTGAGGCAGGCTGGACCGGATGTACCCCATCTGCCGACGCTGCGCCGTTCGTGTGATCGGCTCACATCAGCTTGACCGCTGCTGTGGGCTTTGCGCCATCAATGCAGGCATTGACAGCGCTTGTCGAGCAAGCTCGACCTAAATGAAGAACATGAATGGAGGCTGTCTGAAATGAAACTTTCCCCTTATCTGAAGCTGAACCGGCTGGAATTCTTTGTGACGGAGCACTGCAGCGGACGCTGCCGGCACTGCTCTGTCGGCGGCGGACGCACGGGCGGCGCGCATCACGTGCCGCAGGAGGCGGCGGCGCAGGCCGTCCGCGCGCTGGCGGCGCATTATCCCATGCAGTCCGTGATGACCTTTGGCGGCGAGCCCCTCCTGTACCCGGAGGTTGCCTGCGCCATCCACCGCGCGGCGCGCGATTGCGGCATTCCCGCGCGGCAGCTGATCACCAACGGCTTCTTCAGCCGGGACGGGCGCCGCATCCGCGAGGTGGCGCAGCTGCTGACGGAGGCGGGCGTGAACGACGTGCTGCTCTCGGTGGACGCGTTCCATCAGGAGACGATCCCGCTGGAGATCGTGCGCACCTTTGCCCTTGCGCTGCGGGACTGCGGCATGGAGCGGCTGCGGTTGCAGCCCGCATGGGTGGTGAACCGGGACTTCGACTGCCCGGAGAACGCGCAGACCCGCCGGATCCTGGACCGTCTGAGCGACACCGGCATCCCGGTGCATTCGGGCAATGACATCTTCCTGGCCGGCAAGGCGCTGGACAATCTGGCGCAGTATTATCCCCCGGCGTGTCTGGATGCGGCGGACTGTTGCGGCTCCATGCCCTACACCGAGCCGCTGACGGAGCAGACGGCCCTGTCCATCGCGCCCAACGGGGACGTGATGGTCTGCGCCTTCGTGATCGGCAACATCACCCGCGAGCCGATGGAGGAGATCATCGCGCGGTACGATCCCGAAATGGATGAGGGCATGCGTGCTGCGGCGCAGGGCGTGCCGGGGCTGCTGGCGCTGGCGCACAGGCGCGGACTGACGGTCGATCTGAACCGCTGCTATTCCGTGTGCGACCTGTGCCGGATGGTCAACGGAAAATGACGCACGGGGCTTGCCATCCGCCGGGCGGTGTGGTATAATGAGCCGAATCGAATATAAAGAAACTGCTACCGAGTAGTAGAATGTTCAAAGCATTCGTTTGCACGTCGTTAGGTCTTAGAAGATGTGCATGCGGATGCTTCTTTTTTGGAGGTACATATGTCTTGGATGAAAGCAGCAGGGAAGTATTTCAGCCGGACGGAGATCGCGCTGTGGTGTTCGTCGGTGGCGCTGATCGTGTTGTCGTTCTGCCTGTTTGACCGGGAGAGCTACCTGACGCTGTGCGCGTCGCTGATCGGGGTGACGTCCCTGATTTTCAATGCCAAGGGAAACCCCTTCGGGCAGCTGCTGATGATCATATTCAGCCTGCTGTACGGGATCATCTCCTTCGCCTGCGCGTATTACGGTGAGATGATCACGTATCTGGGGATGACCATGCCGATGGCGGCGTTTGCGCTGGTTTCGTGGCTGCGGAACCCCTTCAAGGGCAACCGGGCCGAGGTGGCGGTGAACAGCATCAGCGGCCCGGAGACGGTGCTGATGTGGCTCCTGACGGCCGTGGTGACGGCGGTGTTTTACTTCATCCTGGCGTACTTCGGCACGGCGAACATCGTGCCCAGCACCATTTCCGTCACCACGAGCTTCGTCGCCGTCTACCTCACCTTCCGCCGCAGCCCGTACTTCGCTCTCGCCTACGCCTCCAACGACGTCGTCCTGATCCTCCTCTGGACCCTCGCAAGCCTGGACGACATCCGCTACGTTTCCGTGGTCGTCTGCTTCCTCGCCTTCCTCGCCAACGACCTGTACGGCTTCGTCAGCTGGCAGCGCATGAAGCGCCGTCAGGCGCTGGGGTGAGGGGGAGGGGCGGGCAGGGACTCTGTCCCTGCAAGGGTCTTCGACCCTTGACCCATTTTTGGGGGTGTTTGTGGTCTGCTCCTTTGCGGGGGTCACGGGGCGTGACAGACGCCCCGCGACGCACTCGTGCGGCTGCGCCATGCGGAGTTGAGCGCCCGCCGTGCAGGCACGGCGGATCACGGCTGCTCTTGAGTGCAGCGTGGGGACGAAGGCTTGTGTACCTTGTTGTGCGCGCTTTGGCTCGGCAAGGGAGGGCTTTGCCCGACTGGCGAGAACTATTGCTTGCAATAGCCGAGCGTAGTTAGCGCCGGTTTTCCGGCGATGGCCGCAGTCATCTGTGAGCGGAGCTCACAGAGTCTCGCGTCGCCCATGCCAGTCTTTCCTTTTGGTGTAGTGGGAGGCGGCCGGATAAGTGGGGTGAAGACCCCCTGCGGTGGGGTACGGGAGTTGCTGCGGCTGGTGGGGTGGCGTGCTGTCGCACGCATTCCCCCCAAAGGCGGCGGTGTGCTGCGGCACACGCCACCCACAAAGGAAGCGGCAGGCTACGGCGCCTTTGCGCCGCACGGGCATCTAGGAAAAGCAGCCCCTTGCCAGCAACACAAATTCCCCACCCCCTCAGCATACAAAGCAAGAGCGCACCCGCCTGCCGTACATCAGCGGCTTGGGGTGCGCTCTTCGCATATCGGCATGTTCTGTTTTTCAGGCGTTTTCCTGCTGCCGGATCTCCTCCAGCACGTCGGCCAGGGGCGTGAAATCGCCGGGCTGCTCGTCTGATCGTGTCCAGTCGGGGACCTCCTCCTCCGGAATGGGCTGCGCCGGAGGCAGCATCTCCTGGATATCCTCGAAGGACAGCTGCTTCGTTCGCTTGGGTTTGGCGGGTTTGGGCGGCGCGACCTGAATGCACTCCGGGGGGAGGATCACGTCCTTGCGCTTGCCGATCTTGTCGCGGATGAAGCCGAGGGCGTCGTCCCAGGTGAAGGGCGTGCAGGGGACGCTCAGGCGCATCCACCAGCGCGGCGCGTATAGCAGCAGCATCGTCTTTTCCGGCCAGAGCTGCACGCGGCGGATCGCCTTCCACGAGATCTCCCGGGAGGACAAAAGCAGCAGTCCCTCGCTGTCCACCTGCTCCATCAGCCGGGGCGAGCGCAGGCGCAGCAGCAGCTTCAGCGGCGTAGGTGACTGCAAATACTGCTGCACATGCAGCCCGGCGGAGTCGATCACGCAGTCCAGCAGATCCTCGCCCTGCAGGATGAACACCAGCAGCAGCGCCGCCAGCAGGGCGATCATCAGCCCGCCGAGCGCCGTGAGGAGGCTGCCGCCCATCAGCAGCGCCGCCGCCTCCGGGCCGCCCAGCAGCCACTCCGCCGCGACGATCATCAGCAGCGTGAGCGCCAGCACCGGCAGCACGATGCGCAGCACTGCGTTCCAGCACATCCAGTCCTTCACGGGCAGATGCTCCACGCACCATGCAAGGCGGACGGAGCTGGCGGGCAGCTTCGCGTTGCAGTCAGGGCAGCGGTCGCGCACAGGCACGTCCCGGCCGCACTTCTTGCAGTAGGATGTCAGGGGCACGGCGGGACCTCCTTTCAGCGTTCCGCAGGGTTTACTTTCCGCTCAGCAGCTTCGTCAGCGGGTGCCGGTAGACCTCGATGGCCTTCACCGGGCACATCTCCTGGCAGCAGTAGCAGCGGATGCACTTCCGGTAATCGTATTTCGCCTTCTTGCCCTTGCCGGAGTGCACGGCCTTTTCCGGCACGGGGCAGGCTTCCTCGCACACGCCGCAGGCGATGCACTTCTTCATGTCGGCCTTGGGGCGGTGCTGCAGGAAGGGCAGCAGCGGCATCACCTTGAACAGCAGCCCCTTCTCCAGCGTCCCGCGGTATACATCGAAGTCGCTGCGGCCGAACTGCTCCTGCGCCTGAGGGAGCGTCAGGTCGCCGCCGGGGGTGCGCACAAGGATGCTCTCCGCGTCCATCACGCCCAGGCCCTGCTTCGCGCCGTACACGCAGGTGGGCACGGCGGCGGGGTCGAGGTGGATGAGGGAGGCGAACACCGTGTCCAGCGCGACCGGGTCGGCGGAGAAGAGCAGGACGTTCATGGGCGTGGGCGTGCCGGAGGTGGGGCCGTTGCCCTCCATGGCGACGACGCCGTCCATGATGTGCAGGCGCGGCCGGATGCAGCGGTTGAGGTCCACGAGCATATCGGCGAACACGTCGCTGTTGGGGTAGGCGGCATGGCCGGTGGCCTTGTTCACGCCGGTGACGCAGCCGTAGAGGTTCTTCACTGCGCCGGTGATGCGCTCCAGCGCGTGGGTCTTCATCTTGCAGACGTTGATGACGGCGTCGGCCTCCTGCACGCCCTTGCACAGATAGAAGGACTTGGCGGTGCGTCCCTCGGGGAAGGGGACGACGCTGCCGGAGACGAAATCAGCCCGCTGCAGGCCATACTGCGCGGCGGCTTCGGCGATGCCGGCGGTCTCGGCGGCCTTGTCGGGCGTGGTGGTGGGGCTGCCGGGGCTGTCGCCGTAGGACAGGTGCGTGCAGCCGGCTTCCGTCAGCGCGCGGCAGACGGCGGAGAACACCGCCGGATGGGTGGTGATGGCCTTCTGCGGCAGCGCGCGGGCCAGCAGATTCGGCTTGAGGAGCACCTTCTCCTCCGGCCGGACGAATTGTTCTACGCCGCCCAGCAGCGCCAGTCCCTCGCGGACGGCCTCGTCCACCCGGGGTTGGTCATAGGTGTCAAGGGGAATCAATGCGACGATGTGCTTGTCCACAGCCGTGCCCTCCTGCCAGTTTGTTTCTGCATGCATTATAGCACAGCTGCGGCAGGAATGCAATTTGTCTCCTCACGGGACAACGGTGAAGGGGTGGAAGTCGCTGCGGATGAAGTGCCCCCGGTCCCGGCCGCAGGTGCCGCAGTGTCCGGGCGCCTCGCAGCCGTAGTGCAGGTGGCCGCAGGGGATGCACAGCCAGCCGGTGCGGGTATCGCTGCGGAAGAGGGAGCCGTCCTGCAGGGCGGCGGCGTACTGCCGGAAGCGGCGGGCATGGAGGAGCTCGGTCTCGGCGAGGCGCTGGAAGGTGAGGGCGATGCGGGGATAGCCCTCCTCGAGCGCAGTGCGGGCACAGGCGGGATAGAGCTTCGCGGCTTCGTCCTCCTCGGTGCGGAGGACGGCGTTCAGGAGTGCCTCCGGGGCGTCGGGCAGGGGCGGCGCATCCGGCGCGGGCGGCGGGGTCTCGCCCCCATAGGCGACCAGCAGGCCCCGGCAGATGGCGGCGTGCTCCTTCTCCTGCAGGGCGGTGAAGGTGAAGGCGTGGGCGAGGACGTGCAGTCCCTCGCGCTCGCAAAGGACTGCGGCGGCGGTGTACTGCCGCCGGGACTGTTCTTCCCCGTGCCAGGCGCTGATGAGGCTGCGGTGCGTCCGGCCCGAACGGAAGTCCGGCGGCGTTGGAATGGTTGACATGTGCTGCTTCTCTCCTTATAATAGTTATAGCCGTACCATTTTTGCACGTCCCGGCCGCTTCATGCGCGAAAGATTTACAGCAATGTCGCGAATCGGGGGTTGTGATTGTGCGGAATTTACGGTATAATCATCATATGCCTGTCGAGCATAAAATATAGCCGGAAGTGCGCGAGCGCTTTGTCGGCTTTCAAAGAAGGAGCTATGAGCCTTGGACGATATCCTGAACAAGAACCAGAGCGCCGGCGAGCAGCCGGCGGAGGCTGCGCAGACCCGTGTGATGCAGCCCGTGGAAGCCGAGGCGAAGTCTGCCGCGAGCCGCCGCCGCCGCACGGAGCGCAATCAGGAGACCTATGATCCCGCCAACGATGTTCCCGTGGCGGAGGAGGACGAAACGACGACGCCTATTCAGACGCCGCCGCGCTTCACCGTCAGCAAGCCCGTACAGCAGCCGGTCGCGCCGGTGAATCTGGGCGTGAAGAAGCTGAACGTGGAGCGGCAGCAGCCGGCGCAGGAGGGGAACGGCACGACGGTCGTGCCGCGCTTCCAGACCCGGTATAACCCGCAGGTGCCCGGCGCTGCGCCTTCTCAGGGTGTGCCGCGCCCGGTGTCGCTGAATGTGCAGGCGCCCCGCCGTCCCACCCTGACGCCCAACACCGGCGAGGTTCGCCGCCCGGTGCAGGCCGAGGGCTATACGCCGGTGAAGCCGCTGGGCGCTGCCCGCCCGGCCGCCGGTGCGCAGAATGCGGCGGAGAAGCGCCCTGTCCGTACCAATGCGGATGAGGCACGCCGCCGCGATGCAGTGCCCAAGCTGGATGACGGCGACGAGTATGTGGCGCAGGGAGGCGGCCGTGGGCTGGTGATCGCGATCATCGCGCTGCTCACGGTGGCGGCGCTGGTGCTGGGCATGCTGATGATCCCCGCTGACATGGAGGGCCCGCTGGGCGACATGAAGCGCGCGGTGAGCGGCGTGTTCGGCGGCCAGAAGCAGGAGAAGGTCCCCGCCGTTGCGCAGGGTCTGCTGGCATCCGTGTCCAAGGACACCATCCCCTATGCCATCAGCTTCAACGTCACCACCACCCAGGCGGTGGAGAATGTCCGCATCGTGAACGAAGCGGGCGAGGTGATGCACACCACCATCCTGACCACCACGCAGATGTCTGAGACCTCCAAGGTGTGGGTGCTGCAGATGCTGCTGGCAATTGAATATGAAGGCACCGTGCGCGTGCAGATCCATGACGGCGAAAGCTGGATCGACACGGACTATCAGCAGATGCTGAACGTGAGCGACGACCTGAAGCTGACGATCTCCGACGTGCCTGCTGATGAGATGACCGCGGTGACGACCGTTGCTGCGACTGGCATCGATGCGCAGACCGCCGACTCTGTTACGGAGCCGACGGTCTTCCCTGCTGTGACGGACAGCGCGGAGCCGGAAATGACGGAGATCCCCACCGAGGTGCCCGCGACGGACGCGCCGGTCGTGATCACCGACGAACCGACGGAGGAGCCCACGGACGCGCCGACCGCGACGCCCGAGGCAGAACCCACGGAGGCCCCCACCGAGGAGCCGACCGAGGCGCCCACCGCAACGCCCACCATGGTCCCCACCGAGGAGCCCACGGCAACGCCGGTCGTGACCGCGACCCCCACCATGTCCGTGACCGCAACTCCCACGGTGCATATCACCGCGGAACCGACCCCGGAACCCACGGCAACGCCCACCGCGGAGCCGACCCCCGAACCCACACCTGAACCCACCGCGACGCCCGTGCCCACCGCTGTTCCCACGGCGAAGCTGGAGGCTGCAGCGGCGGAGGGCGCTGATCCCTCCCTCGTGTCGGTGGAGAGGGTTTATGTCGGCACCAAGCGGACCGACGATTACGAGCGCGCGGCGGTCATCAACATGCCCGCAGGCGACGATTACCTGACCAAGCCGGTGGGCGTGGTGACCTTCCGCGGCAACGCCTTCCGCATGAACGGCGCGATCGGCACGGTCACGGAGCCGACGGCCATGTCTCCCCTGTGGTCCGTGGAGGCGGGCAGCCTGGTGGCCAAGTCCCGCACGTTCTACGGCTTCGGCCCCTATGCGCAGCCGGTCATCGTCAAGTGGACCAAGGAGATCCGCGAGGCGATGAACCTGAACGAGGGCTACGCCGAGCAGGTGCTCAAGGAGGTCATCATCGCCGGTCAGGACGGCAAGATCTACTTCCTCGACCTCAAGGACGGCTCCGCCACCCGCGAGGCGATCAACCTGGGCTATGCCATGCGCAGCACCCCCTCGCTGCATCCGCTGGGCTTCCCGCTGATGACGGTGGGCCAGTACAGCAACAAGCTGCCGAACAAGACCGGCAAGACCATGGGCCTGTACTACTATGACCTGACCAACTCCGAGCAGCTGCGCCTGATCGACGGTCTGGACGGCGATAACGACCGCCAGTACTACAATGTCGGCGCGTTCGACACCTCCGCGCTGTTCGACCGCAACTCCAATACCCTGATCGCCATCGGCACCAACGGCATGCTCTATACCGAGAAGCTGGATATGCGCTTCATCGCCAACAACGGCGGCATCTTCGAATTCGACGATGTGAAGGAGCAGGCCATCCTGATGTCCCACACGAAGAAGCAGGCGACCGACGATGCGTCCGTGGAATCCTCCCTGGCCATGTACGGCAGCTATGTCTTCTATGCGGACATGGGCGGCGTGCTGCGCTGCGTGGACACCACCTCGATGAAGACCGTATGGGCGGTGGAGACGGGCGACGCCGTGCGCGCGGCTGTGGCGCTGGATCTGGAGGAAGAAACCAACATCCTCTGGCTCTACACGGCCAACACCATCACCAACCGCACGAGGAAGACCAGCGATGTGAGCATCCGCCGCTTCAACGCCATGACCGGCGAGGAGGACTGGAGCTTCGCGGTCAACAGCGTGAAGAAGTCCGGCAAGAAGGATTCCTACGCCAAGGATGTGACGGCCGGCGCGGTGGCCTCCCCGGTCATCGGCCAGCACGGTCTGGGCGACCTGGTGTACTTCACCCTGTCCAGCGTGAGCGCGGAGGGCGCGGCGAAGGTCAACGGCACCGACAGCGCGATCCCCTCTGTGCTGATGGCGATGAACAAGGCGACGGGCGAGATCGTCTGGTCGCTGAGCATGGATGCGTACAGCTACTCCTCTCCCGTGGCGGTCTACGATGAGCAGGGCCGCGGCTGGATCATCCAGGGCTGCTCCAACGGCACGCTGTACCTGCTGGACGGCCTGACCGGCACGGTGATCAACACCCTGCAGGTGGAAGGCATCATCGAAGGCAGCCCGGCTGTCTACAGCGACACCATCGTCTTCGGCACCACCGGCAAGGGCAAGAGCTACATCCACGCCGTGAAGCTGCAGTAATCCCAAAACAAACCATGCCCGCCTGATGAAAGCCATCAGGCGGGCATTTTCTTGCATATCGGGAAACGTCGGCGGGCGTTCAGCCGGCGGGGATGGGACTGCGTGCGGGACGCCTGAGCGTCAGGCGGCCGTCTCCCGGAGCGTCTTCAGGGCGGAGCGGGTGTAGTCCACGAGGGCGACGATGGCCAGCACGACCGCGATCCACAGGATCACCCGGTCGATGGGCAGGGCGATGAGCTCAAAGTCGGCATGCCAGAAGGAGAGGACGAGGGCGAGGATGAAGCTGAACTGCGCGAGCTTGCCCCAGATGTTGGAGTAGACCACGATGCCCTTGAGGAGCATGTAGGTGCTGCCGTAGATCATGACGCATTCCTTGATGACGACGATGAGGATCGCGGGGATCGGGAAGACGCCGGAGATGCCCTGCATGATCAGCGCCGTGCAGACCATCAGCTTGTCGGCCAGCGGATCCATCAGCTTGCCGAAGTCGGTGATCAGGTTGTGCTTGCGGGCGATGTGGCCATCCAGCCAGTCGGTGGCGGAGGCGATGCAGAACACCAGCAGCGCCAGCTTCGCATGCCCGATGGCATGCAGCACCACGAATACAGGGATCAGCGCCAGACGGATCATCGTCAGCACATTGGGAACATTCCAGATGTTGGTCAGATATTTTTCACGAAAGCTGCTCACAGATAAGGTTCCTTTCCACGGGCGCGGACACCCGATCAATACGGAAGCCAGGGGGCTTCTTCGACGCAGGAGCATCCCGGAAGACTGCAGGATTCCTGCCATAAGGTATTTTCGATTGCACAAAATCAAAATGAATGCGCAAACGACCAAAGAATATCATACCACATCTGTGCAGGGATTTCCAGTAGGAAGTTGAACTTTTTGGCGAACTTCCCGCGGAAATGGGGCAGGAAAACGGGAAG
Source organism: Clostridiales bacterium (assembly GCA_015056155.1). GTDB lineage: Bacteria > Bacillota > Clostridia > Christensenellales > Aristaeellaceae > UBA11524. The sequence goes on along the minus strand of SVGU01000021.1, from coordinate 28,154 downwards.
CGGATGAAGAAATGCTAATTTGGAGTTTTTCGTTTTCAGATTCGGCGGCTGCGGTGATGACTGCGGTCGCGAAATAAAGCGTTCACGGTTCCGTGCGAACCACGATGAGATCCATGAAACAGGAGGATGAAAGATATGCGCATTGACGGACGTACCCCCGAACAGGCCCGCCCGATCTCGATCGAGACGAATTTTGTCCGCACGGCCGCGGGCTCCTGCCTGATCGCCACGGGCAACACCCGGGTGATCTGCACGGCGTCGGTGGAGGACAGCGTGCCGCCCTTCCTCAAGGGGAAGGGACAGGGCTGGATCACGGCGGAATACGCGATGCTGCCCGCATCGACCGGCAGCCGCAAGAAGCGCGACGGCATCAAGAAGGACGGCCGCAGCGTGGAGATCCAGCGGCTGATCGGCCGCAGCCTGCGTCAGGCGGTGGATCTGACGAAGCTGGGCGAGCGCACGATCACGCTGGACTGCGACGTGCTGGAGGCCGACGGCGGCACCCGTACCGCGTCCATCACCGGCGCGATGGTCGCCCTGACGCTGGCGATCGCCCGGCTGATGAGCGAGGGCAAGCTGGTGTATTCGCCCATCGTGCATCAGGTGGCGGCGGTGTCCGTGGGCGTGGTGGGCGATACCCCCTGCTGCGACCTGTGCTATCTGGAGGACAGCAAGGCGCAGGTGGACATGAACCTGGTGATGAACGAAAAGGGTGAGTTCATCGAGCTGCAGGGCACGGGCGAGGGCCGCGCCTTCACGGCGGAGGAGCTGACCACGCTGCTGAGCTACGGCAAGAAGGGCATCGAGGACCTGATGGCGGCGCAGAAGGCGGCGCTGGGCGATGCGGCGCGCTTTATCTGCGCCAAGCCCCCGCTGGTGGTCGCCTCCGGCAACCTGCACAAGATCCGCGAGCTGCAGCATATCTTCGGCGAATACTACACGGTCGTGCCCATGACGGCGGCGGGTTTCACCGGCAATATTGAGGAAACCGCCACGACCTTCGCGGGCAACGCGGCCATCAAGGCGGAAACCGTCTGCGCGGCGACCGGCCTGCCCGTGCTGGCGGACGACAGCGGCCTGACGGTGGAGGCGCTGGACGGCGAGCCCGGCGTGTATTCCGCCCGCTACGCGATGATGAACGGCGAGGGCGAGGGCGACAAGGACAACAACAACCTGCTTTTGCGCCGGATGAAGGGCCGCACCCGCCGCGGCTGCGCGTTTGAATGCGCGATCGCTCTGGCGCGTCCGGGCGAGGAAACGCTGATCGCAGAGGGCTCCTGCCCCGGCGTGCTGCTGGAGGAGGAGCGCGGCACCGGCGGCTTCGGCTACGACCCGCTGTTCCTCTACGAGCCGCTGAACAAGACCTTCGCCGAGGTCAACGAGGAAGAGAAGAACGCCGTCAGCCACCGCGCGAAGGCGTGTGAGAAGATGCTGGCGATCATGGCTGGCCTGAATCAGGCGTAAGCCGGCTTCCGGCTGTGCACCGTCATTGCGGACAATGGCGATGTGCAGCCGGGTTTTGTCCGATCTGAAAGGAGCTGCATGAATGCTGAGAGCGCTGGTGCTGTCTGACATCCACGGGGACGATACGACGTTCCGCTGGCTGCTGGAGCGGGTCTGGCAGGAGACCGGGCCGATCGACGCATACCTGTGCCTGGGCGACGGCGTGCGGGATTTCGAGCGGGCGGAGCGGTTCATCCGCGAGCGCGACGAGCATGCGGTCATGTATGCCGTCAAGGGCAACAACGACTGGTGTGACGCGCCCCTGACGCGCATCATTACCCTGGGCGGCGTGCGGATCTTCATGACCCACGGCCACAACCAGCGGGTCAAATCCACCATGTATTACCTGCAGGATGCGGTGCGGGATGCGAAGTGTGACGTGGGGCTCTACGGCCACACCCACTGCGCGGATATCGAGATGAACGTGCCGCTGCTGGTCAACCCCGGGGCGGTGTGCTCGGACCGGTGCGCGCTGCTGGAGATCCGCGACGGCAAGCCCCATGCCCGGCTGCTGAACTATGGGTTCCGGTGAGAATTGCGGTGAAATTTGTGATTTCCCTTTACGCGAAACACAAAATGTGGTATAATCCCCGTAAACAATTTGTCACCATTGGCGCAGGAGGTATCCCTGTATGAAATGCCAGTATTGCAGCTGCACGGACAGCAAGGTTATCGATTCCCGTCCGACGGAGGAGGGCAGCAGCATCCGTCGCCGCCGGGAATGCATCGGCTGCGGCCGGCGCTTCACAACGTATGAGAAAATCGAGATGCTGCCGCTGATGGTCGTCAAGCGTGACGGCCGGCGCGAGGCCTTTGACGTGCAGAAGATCAAGGCGGGCATCATGCGCGCCTGCGAGAAGCTGCCGATCTCCATGCCGCAGATCGAGGCAATGACCGGCCGGATCGAGCAGGCGGCCTACGCGGGCATGGACGGCGAGATCACCAGCCAGCGCATCGGCGATATGGTCATGCACGAGCTCAAGAGCGTCAACGACGTGGCGTATGTCCGCTTTGCCGCGGTGTACCGCCTGTTCACCGACATCGGCGACTTTATGCAGGAGCTGCAGAAGCTGGTGGATGAGAACGCCGGGAACCGCAGCTGAGCCTGGCGGACGGGCATGCCGCGGGGTGACTCGTGACAGACAAAATCAACAAAAGGCGACCTGCCGGCATGATCCGGCAGGCCGCTTCTGTGTGGCAGGAAGATGATTCCGGCCGCTTTTTTGTTGCGGATAAGGGGATGCGGCGCATCAGGCGTCCGGGCGGGTGAAGAGCATGACCGTCTCCACATGCTCCGTGCAGGGGAACATGTCCACCGGCACGGCCTTGACGGCGCGGTAGCCGCCCTGCACGAGGTATTCGGCGTCCCGGGCGAGGGTCTCGGGGTTGCAGGAGACGTAGACGACCTTCGGCGGCCGGAGGGTCAGGACGGAGGAGAGAAACTTCTCGTCGCTGCCGGCGCGGGGCGGGTCCATGATCAGCACGTCCAGCGGCTGGCCCTCCTGCGCCATGCGGACCATGAAGCGGCCTGCGTCGTCGCAGAAGAAGCGGGCGTTGCTCACGCCGTTGAGGCGGGCGTTCTCCTTGGCGTCCCGCACGGCGTCGGCGTTCAGCTCCACGCCGATGAGTTTGCGGACGTGGTCGGAGGCGCACAGGCCGATGGTGCCCGTGCCGCAGTAGGCGTCCAGCAGGGTCTCCCCGCCGGTGAGGCCGGCGTATTCGATCGCGGTGCGGTAGAGCACCTCGGTCTGGCGGAGGTTGACCTGATAGAAGCTTTGGGGGCTGATGCGGAAGCGCTTGCCGCACAGCTCGTCCTCCATGTAGCCCGGGCCGTACAGGGCGGTCTCCGTCTTGCCCAGCACCATGCTCGTTTCGCGGGTGTTGACGTTGAGGACGACGGTGGTGATCTCCGGGTGGGTCTTCACCAGCTCCGCCACGAAGGCCTTGCCGCCCGGGAACTCCCTGCCCGTGGCGACCAGCACCACCATCACCTGCCCGGTGACATTGGCGGTGCGCACGAGGATATGCCGCAGGAACCCGCGGTGCGTATACTCGTTGTAGATGCGCAGCTTGTAGCGCGGCAGCATGGACACGATGGTCTGGATGATGCGGTCGGCGCGCTTGTCCTCGATGAGGCAGTTTTTCACCGGCACGACCCGGTGGGTGCCCATGGCGTAAACGCCGCTGTACGGGATGCCGCGCTTGTCCGTGGACAAGACGGCGTGCACCTTGCCGCGGTAGTGATAGGGATCGGCCATGCCGATGATCTCCTCGACCGGGCACAGGCCGCCCAGCAGCTCCTGCACGACCTGCTGCTTGTGGCGCAGCTGCTCGGCATAGGACATGCGGGAGAGCTGGCAGCCGCCGCAGTGCGCGGCGACGGGGCAGGAAAAGCGCTGCTCGCGGCCGGTGCGGGCCGGGGCGGCGGGCTGGGATGCGGGCTTTGCGCTGCGTTCGGGGCGGTCGGGGGAGGAGGAAACAGCCTTGCGGGGGCGGGACGGGCGGTTTTTATCGTACATGGAGCGGCTCCTTTTTGTCTATTTCCGGCGCCGGCAGCGGGGGCCGACCTTATGATGATAGCACGGTTGGCAAGCCGCGTCAATCTGTGTTATAATGAAGAAAACGATATTGAACGGGAAAGGAGGCTGACCATGCCGAACGTCCGTATCTGGGGAGCCCGGGCAGGGCAGCTTCTGCCGCATATGCTGGAATGGATCAACGAATGCCGCCTCGCGGGGCAGCGGGTGCTCCTGCTGGTGCCGGAGCAGTATACCCTGCAGGCGGAGCGGGAGCTGGTGACGGGACTGAAGCTGCCGGGCCTGATCGACATCGACGTGCTCTCTCCCCGGCGGCTGACGCGGCGGATCCGCGAGTACGGCGGCCACAGCGGCCTCGCGCCGCTGGACGACCGGGGGCGCAGCATGGCGCTGGCGCAGGCGCTGACCCTGGTGCAGGAGGAGCTGGTGTATTACCGCCGCGTGGCGCTCACGCCGGGCCTGCCGGACAAGCTGAGCGTACTGATCGCCGATCTGCAGCGTGCAGGGGTGACGCCGGAAAGGCTCATGGCGCATGCGCAGGAGGCGTCCGCCGGGGCGCTGAAGGCGAAGGAGACGGACGTGGCGCGCATCTGGGAGGCCTACCTGACGGTGCTGGAGGGCCGGTTCGCCGATGAAACGCAGCAGCAGGCGGAGATCCTCCGCCGGCTCAGACCCAGCGGCGTGATGGACGGCGCGGCGGTGTTCGTCTACGGCTTCGACGTGATCCCCCAGACCATGTGCGAGCTGTTGGCCGAGGCGGCGGATACATGCGCCTCCATCACCGTGACCATGACCATGGACGCCCGGGACGCGGACGACGGCCGCATCTTCCAGACCCAGCGGCGCAGCGCGGCGGAACTGATGAGCCTGCTGCAGGAGCGGGGGATCAGCGTGGAGTGGCGCTATCTGCCCATGCGGGCGGACGGGCGCGATCCGGCGCTGCAGCATCTGGAGAAGCACCTGTTCACCCGCAAGGCCGTCCCCTTTGAGGGGGACAGCAGCGCCGTGAGCGTCCACGCGGCGGCCAACCCCTACGCGGAGGCGGCGCATATCGCCCAGACGCTCCGCTCCTGGCACGACGCGGGAATGCCCTGGCAGCGCATGGCGGTCGCGATGGCCGACAGCGCGTCGATGGCGGGGATCCTCGCGGTGACGCTGGCGGGCGCGGGGATCCCGCATTACGTGGCCCGCAAGGACAGCGCGGCGCGGCATGGCCTGTGCCGGATGCTGCTGGGTGCGCTGCGGTGCGCGACGGGGAATTATGCCTCGCAGGACGTGCTCCACATGGCAAAAAGCGGCTTTGCGCCCGTGTCGGCGGAGGAGGCGCACCGGCTGGAGAACTACGCCATCGCCCATGGCGTGAACCGGGGCAAGTGGCTCCGGCCCTTCACGCGGGGCGAGGACGCGGAAGCGATGGAGGACGTGCGCCAGCGGCTCATCACCCCGGCGGAAGCGCTGCGGGAGCGGCTGCGCGGCGCCAGAACGGCTGCCCAGTCGGTGGAGGCGGTGTTTCTCCTTCTGGAGGACACGAACGCCTATCAGCGTCTGATGGCGCGGGAGGAGGAGCTGCTGCGGCGCGGTATGGCGGCGGAGGCGGCCTCCAACCGGCAGGTCTGGCGGATCGTGATGGAGCTGCTGGATCAGCTGCATGCGCTGCTGGGCGAGAAGCGGGCGGCGATGAAGGACCTGGCGCGGTTCGTGGAGGCGGGCCTCACCGGCGCGGCCATCAGCAGCCTGCCGCCCCAGCCCGACGCGGTCATGCTGGGCGAGGCCGGCCACCTGATGACCGGGCGGATCGACGCGATGATCCTCTGCGGCATGCAGGACGGCGTGCTGGGCAGCACGATGCAGAGCCTGATCACCGAGGCGGAGCGGCGCGCGCTGTCCGACGCGATGCAGCGGGCGGTGGGCATGACCCAGCAGGAGACGGCGGCGCTGCGCCAGTCGGACTTCTACCGCACGATGGCGCTGCCGCAGGAGAAACTGCACCTGACCTTCTCCCAGGGCGGGCAGGACGGCACGGCGCTGCGTCCTTCCGGGCTGATCGACGATCTGCAGGGGCTGTTCCCGGAATTGTGCGTCACCGGCGGCGTGACGGCGGACGGCCGGGAGGATGCGCCCCTGTCGCCGCAGATGGCGCTGGACGGGCTGGCGATCCGCCTCCGGGCGCTGGCGGACGGGAAAACGGAGTCCCTCGACGCGGCATGGCTCAATGCGCTGCGCTGGCTGTGGCAGAGCCCGGCATGGCACGAGAAGGTGCGGCAGGTCATTGCGGCGCTGGACGGCCGGACGGACGGCGCGCGGCTGCAGCCGGAGATGACGCGGCGGATCTTCACCCAGGACAAGGTGTCCATCAGCCGGCTGGAGCGCTTCGCGGCCTGCCCCTATCAGCATTATGTGGACTACGGCCTCAAGCCCGTGCGTCGGGAGAAATTCACCTTTGAACCCAGCGACGCGGGCGATTTCTACCATGCGGCGCTGCAGGGCTTCGCAAAGGCGGCGATGGAGCGCCCGGACTGGCCCGACCTGCCTGAAGAGGAGGTCGAGGGCATCATGGACGGCGTGCTGGCGCCCCTGACGGAGCAGTGGGCGGACGGCCCGCTCTCCGACACCCCGGCGCAGCGGCTGCAGGGCAGCAAATACGTCCGCACAGCAAGGCGCGCGGCGTGGCTGTTCACCCGGCACGCGCAGAAGAGCTGCTTCACCACCATCGGCGAGGAGGTCGTCTTTGGCGAGGAGGGCGGACTGCCGCCGGTGGTGCTGACGCTGCAGGACGGGCGGCGCATCGCCCTGCGCGGCAAGATCGACCGCATCGACCGCTGGCAGGGGGACGAGGGCGTGTACCTGCGCGTGATCGACTACAAGTCCAGCAAGCGCGGTATCGACCCCACCCGCCTGTGGTACGGGCTGCAGCTGCAGCTGATGTTGTACCTGCAGGCGGCCTCGCAGGGCATGGACGGAAAGCCGGCGGGCGCGTTCTACTTCACGGTGAAGGATCCCCTGGTGGATGCGGAGGACGTGAAGGAGGCGGCGGAAAAGGCCATCGCAAAGCAGCTGCGGCTGGAGGGCGTGGTGCTGGCGGATGTGAGCGTTGTGGAGGCGATGGATACCGAGGGCGGCTTCGCCCTGGGCACGATTTTCACCCAGAAGGGCAATGTCGCCGCCCATGCCCCGGCGTATACGCAGATGGAGATGCAGGCGCTGCTGGAGCACGCCCGGGACACCGCGGCGCTGCTGGCCGACGGCATCCGCGGCGGCGACATCGCCGTCAGCCCGGCGGAGACGGACGGATGGTCCGCCTGCCAGTGGTGCGAGTATGCGGCGGTCTGCGGCATCGACCCGACGATCACCGGTTGTACGAAACGTGTTCTTCCTCGCCTGAGCAGGCAGGAATTGCTGGACCGTCTGGCGAATCATACCGGTAAGGAGGCGCAAAATGCACCTCCGGAAACGGAATAACCCGCAGATATGGGGGATATGGACGCAAATCACACCTATTTTGCAGGAATCTTCCGTTCAGGGATTGCAAGTTTGGCCAAAATGGTTTATAATCAAATCAAGAGATTATTCTCACACAAGGAGGCGTTTCCCATGATTAAGATCATCGCAGGCAACAAGGGTTCCGGTAAGACCAAGCGGCTCATCGATATGACCAATGAGACGGCGAAGACCTCTGCCGGCAACGTTGTCTTCCTGGATAAGGACAACAGCTACATGTACGAGATCGACCGCGCTGTGCGTTTTGTGAACGTGAACGATTATCACGTCAACAGCGCCGAGATGTTCCTGGGCTTCCTGGGCGGCATGCTGGCCAGCAACTATGATATCAGCACCATCTTCATCGATGCGTTCCTGAAGCTGATCAGGGTCGACGTGACCGCGGCGGACTGGTTCTTCACCAGCCTGGAGCAGTACGGCCAGAAGCATGACGTGACCTTCGTGCTGTCCGTCAGCGCTGATCCCGAGACCCTGCCGGACTTCGCCAAGGGCTATGTGATCTGAGAACCTGCATTGGGGCGGTGGTGCTTGCATCGCCGCCCCGTTGTTTTGCACTGTGCATTGTATACAATCCGCTGCTGGCTTTCATCAGGATGGCTGATCGGCTGAGCCGTCCTGATCAGATTCAACAGCAGACGAAAGAATATAGATTTGGAGCGTGATTCCGATGTCCTTCTTCTCCACCCGCGGCGGCGCGGCCGTCACTGCTTCCCAGGCGATCCTCTATGGCCTTGCCCCCGACGGCGGCCTGTATGTGCCTGCCATGTTCCCGCCCATCTCCCAGCAGAAGCTGGCGGAGCTGACCCGGATGGATTACCGTCAGCGTGCATCCACCATCCTGCGCACCTATCTGGAGGACTTCTCCATCCCGGAGATCGACGCGGCGCTGGCTGCGGCCTATGACGAGAAGAAGTTCGACGATCCCGCCATCGCGCCGATGAAGAAGCTGGACGATGAAACCTGGGTGCTGGAGCTGTTCCACGGCCCGACGCTGGCCTTCAAGGACATGGCGCTGCAGCTCCTGCCCCACCTGACCACCCTCTCCGCCCGCAAGAACGGCGAGGAGCGCGAGGTCTCCATCCTGGTCGCCACCTCCGGCGATACCGGCAAGGCGGCTCTGGAGGGCTTCAAGGACGTGCCCGGCACCTCCTGCACCGTGTTCTATCCCACCGACGGCGTCAGCGATGTGCAGAAGCTGCAGATGACCACCACCGGCGGCGACAACACCCATGTCATCGGCATCAACGGCAACTTCGACGATGCGCAGACCGGCGTGAAGACGCTCTTCGGCTCTGCGGAGTTCAACGCGGCCGTCAATGAGAAGGGCAAGGTGCTCTCCTCCGCCAACTCCATCAACTTCGGCCGTCTGGTGCCCCAGGTGGTGTACTACTTCAGCGCCTATGCGGATCTGGTGAACGCGGGCGCCATCAACATCGGCGACCCGGTCAACTTCGTCGTGCCCACCGGCAACTTCGGCAACATCCTCGCCGCCTACTATGCCCGCAGCATGGGCCTGCCGGTCGGCAAGCTGATCTGCGCCTCCAACCGCAACAATGTCCTGACGGACTTCTTCCGCAACGGTATCTACGATACCCGCCGCCAGTTCTTCAAGACCACCTCTCCCTCCATGGACATCCTCATCTCCTCCAACCTCGAGCGCCTGCTGTACGAGTGCGCGGACCGCGACGGCGAGCTGATCGCCACGTGGATGAAGCAGCTCAAGGAGAACTACTCCTACGCCATCGGCGAGCAGCGCCAGGAGTGGATGAACAGCGTGTTCGACGCGGGCTACGCGGACGATCAGCAGTGTGCGGAGGAGATCCGCGCCCGTTTCGAGCAGGATCACTATCTGATGGACACCCACACCGCCGTGGCCAGCCACGTCCTGCGCGAGTACCGCGAGAAGACCGGCGACATGACCGTGGCCGTCGTCGTGTCCACCGCCAGCCCCTACAAGTTCGCCGCCGACGTGCTCTCCGCCGTGGAGGGCAAGGAAGCGGTGGAGGGTCTGGACGCCTTCGAGTGCAGCGAGATGCTGGAGAAGGTGACCGGCGTGCGCGTGCCCCAGCAGGTCAAGGCCCTGCGCAGCCTGCCCGTGCGCCACAAGGCCCAGTGCGAGAAGGATACCATGGCCGAGGCGGTCATGAACGCCTTCGAAGGCAAGTAATCCCAACCCATACGGGGCGTTTCCGGATGCGGGAACGTCCCTTTTCAGGAATCTGGAAAGGAAACCTCATGAATATTTCGGAACTCACCCTTGTACAAACGCGGCTCAACGCCCTGATCGGCCTGCCCCTGTGCGCGGCTGCCCGCGAGGCGGACATGCTGCTGCTCTCCTTCGGCGGGGAGGGGTTGGAGACGCAGCTGACCCTGCGCATCCAGTGCTACTACCGGATGATGGAGCAGGGCGGCGTGATCCTCGCCCGCAACGATGTATACCAGCCTGCCGAGGGCATGTGGCAGATGTGGGAGCAGATGGGGTATGAGCATGACTACATCCCGGAAGACTTCCGCTCGGACGAGCCCGGCGCGAACCGGCTGGACGAGTGCCTGGAGCGCCTCAACGCCGACCTCAGCGGCATGAAGATCGAGACGGTCATGCTCAACCATCTCGGCGACGTCACCCTGTGCTTCGCCTGCGGCGCGACGCTGAACGTTCTCAGCGACACCTCCGGCGGCGAGGAATGCTGGCGGCTGATCGACGAAATGGACGAAACGGATGACCTGGTCGTCTACGGCGACGGCGCGGAGCTGGTGCAGAAGGGCGTCGAATGAAGAGAAATGAGCTTCCCCATGTGCAGGCGCGGATGACGTCGCTGCAGGGCATGGCGCTGACCTGCGCGGGCTATGCGGCGGACATGCTGACGCTGACCTTTGGCCCGGCGCAGCGGGAGGCCTGCCTGCACATCCAGTGCAGCTACCGCCTGGCGACGGCGGATGTGATCCTCTTTGACCGCATCGACTATTTCGAGCCGTCCGATGCGCTGAAGGACAGATGGCGCGGGGAGGGCCTGGAGGAAGCGGACTTCCCCCGGGACTGGCCGGACGACGACTGCCGCCTGTTCGAGCAGGTGAAGCAGCTGCCGCTGGACGGCATGTCGGTGACGGCGGTGGAGGTCGACCAATTGGGGGACCTGACCATCCGCTTTGCAAACGGCATGACGCTGCTGGCGCTGCCCATGTCCTCGGACGAGCAGGAATGCTGGCGCTTCTGGTGCGACGCGCGCTGGCCCGATCAGCACATGGTCGTCTGCGGCGACCGCGTGGAGCTGCACGGGCCGGGGGACGGATGCAGCCGCATCTGTGAATGACCTGTGGATAACAAAATGACCGGGAGCTTTCGGCCCTGCGAAAGGGTGGAGGCTCCCGGTTTTGTTTATTTGCGCTTGACCAGCTTACCGCGCTCCTGATCGAAATCAACCTCGAAGCGCAGGAAACGGAAAACGAAGCGTTTGATCAGCGGATCGAGGAGGATCAGGAGTATGCAGGGGATGAGAAGGAGCAGGTTTGGCGTCACGGCATAAATCCCGCCCAGAATGAAAAACGGGACGATGGGGAGGAAGCTGACCAGCTCGTTGGTGCAGTACAGGGGCTTGCGGCAGTGAATGCAGGTCAGGGTTTGAGGCTTGTGCCTGCGGGTGCGGTAGTATTGGTTGATATCGGGCTGGTGCTTGTGGTCAGCCATGATGTACCTCCGGCGCTCTTTGCGCATCATCAGCGGAGCAAAAGATATGCCCGCCCTTCTTTTCCAACTGCTCTAGCCACTGGCGCAGCCACGGCTGATCGCCCTGCACCCGCAGACGGTACTGCACGTTGAGCACTTCATGCCGGTGGGGATCAAAGGCCTCCGGCGCGATGGTGACGAATCGGCCTGTGTCGCCGAAGCCGGTCTTCTCGGCAATGCGGAACCAGAACAGGTCTTTGGCGAGGTAGTCCCGGTGCTCCTCGGCCTGGTAGGGCTGCATGTTGTAGCGCAGGCCCTCGCTGAAGGCGACCTCCTGTTGGTCAGCGAAGGCGGCGCGCAGCCCGAACACGGACAGCGGGCGGCCCGCCCCGTCGCGCACGAAGCAGTTGCAGGTCGGGTCGAGCAGGCTCCACCCGCCGTCCCATACTTCGGTGACGACGTGGTTGTCGCAGTCGTAGGGCGCGAAGGGCATGATATACACTGTCCGCGCGGGGATGCTCAGGGACAGCAGACACTCGGTCAGCGTCGTGGCGAGCCATGCGCAGTTCACGCCTCTGTCGGGCTGGTCGAAGGCGTAGGCGAGGGCTGTCAGCGCGCAGCGCGGGCCCTCGGGGTTGCACATGCCGTTGTGGCGCACGTGGGTGGTCAGCCAATCCATCACGCGGACGGCCCGGTCAAAGGCCGTACCGAAGCCTGCGATGGCTTCAAGCCCGTGCTGCTCCCGCAGGGCAGCCAGCTCGGGCGCGGTGCAGTCGATGGTCAGATGCACGCCCTCGTCCGTGGGACGGAAGGTATCGTGCATCTTCAGCAGACTCGTGTACAAGTCGTAGCTCATGCGATCCTCCGGTGATTCAGGCGTCTTCGGGATTCCAGCAGTCCGCGCAGCGCCGGGGCGTGCAGAGGGCGGGCTTGCCGAAAAGGGTAGGGTTTTGGGCAATCTCGCTCAGCGGCAGGGTCATCAGCGGGCGGATGTGCTGCTCGATGACGGTGCGCAGACGCGCATCGAAAGCTTCGCCAGAGATGGTCTGCCAGTCCAGCAGCTCGCCCATGGGTCGCGTGTCGATGCAGCCGTAAAGCTCCCGCATCCCTACCCGGTGCAGATAGAGGTTGAAGTAGTAGCCGTCGGAATAGAGGGACTTCTGTGCGTTCCATACGACCTCGTAGCCGTCGCCGCGCTGGAAGGTCCAGTTGGCGGCCTTTTTGCGGAAGCCGAGGGGCTTCAACTGCGCCGTGATGCGCTGGAGGAAGGCCTTTTGCAGCGAGGCGATGTGTGCCTTGAGCTCCTCGCGGGTGGCACTGAACCAGGCGCTTCGCAGGGCTTCGACCTCTGCCATGGCGGCGTGAAGCTCCTCCTCCGTGCGGACGCGGCGGATGACGCGCAGGCGGATGCTCGTGTCCCGCCCGCCGATGGATGCGATGTAGTCCCAGTCCGTCGGGAACAGGAAGCCGGCCTCGATCAGCAGTGCGTCCTCCTGGGGCAGCAGGTTCAGGACGTATGCGAAGCCGGTGGGTGTTCTATCCCAAAACCTACCCCTTGCATCTGTACACGAATGCAACGGGGCGGATATTGGGAGTATTGCTTGATAAAGCGCGTCAATGTCCGGATACATGGGTGTTCCCCTCCTTTTGCAGCAGCGGCCGCAGGAAATCGCGGTCGAGGATGCGGAACAGGTCGTCGAGGTCGCGGCCGGACAGGCGCTGCCAGTCGATATCGCGGCCAAAGGGCGTGTGAAGCTGCCGCACCTGCTGGATGGGCGGCAGCGTCGGGTCGCTCAGGTGCCGCTCCACGTCGATGGTGTACCAGTCGGAATAGGGGGTGGTCTCCGTGTGGAGGCGGATGGTGCTGCTGTCGGGGGCGGCGGCCTGCCAGTTCTGAGCGCGGCCTTTCAGCCCGATGGCGCGGGCGCGGACGCCCATCTCCTTCGCGAAGGCCTTCTTCCGCGCGGTGGATTCAGCCTTGATCGCCTCCCGGTCTGCGGTGAGGAAGGCGGCTTTCAGCGCGTCTGCCTCGGCGAAGAAGGCGTTCAGCTCCGCCACCGTGTTCGCGTGGCGGATGACGCGCAGCTTGAGGTCGTCCCCCTCGATGCCCCAGCTGCGAACATAGGGCCACCAGTCGTCCGTCCGGTGCGGGTAGAGAAAGCCTGCCTCCAGCCGCAGACCGCTGCACATCGGGGTCAGGCACAGCACCCACAGGCATTCGCCGGGGGTATGCGCGATGAATTGCCGGCTGCGGTGCAGTGCGTGGGGCGAAACGTGCCGGAGCGTGAGCGGCTCCATGCCCTCCACGTGGGCCAAGGCCTGCTGAAGCAGCGCATCCACATGGGCAGGCGCGTCATGATACAGGCGCATGCTTGTCCCGTCCGGGAGGTCGATCAGATAAGCGACGTTGCCCTCCTCCAGCCACTGCAGGGCGGCAGGCGCCATGGCGGCCTCATCAGCGGGGTCGAGGGCGTACAGGTGCAGCTCCTTGCGCCAGATGCGGTTGGGAGCGCTGCCCAGCGGCGGTACGCCCAGAAAGAGCGCATGGCCGGCAAAAGCGCCGCTCTGCCGGTCGATGAAGGACACGCTGCGGGAGGTTTCGCCAAAGGCACTGCTGCACCGGGCGAGCTCCGCGTCCATGCTCAGCCCGCGCTCCTGCAGGCAGGGGTAGTCGCTGGCGACGGGCTCGCGCAGGATGAAGCGTTCCGTCAGCACCGCCATGGATCAGCCCTCCTTCAGGCGCTCCCAGTCCTCCCGGAGCATGCCCCAGATGTGATAGTCGCAGTATGTGGACACCATCTTGCCGTGGCGCACCGTGCCTTCGAGGACGAAGCCGCACTTCTCCAGCACGCGGTTGGAGGCGACGTTGCGCACGTCGGCGGTGGCGTGGAGGCGGTCCAGCTCGGTGTGGGCGAAGATGAAGTCCACCGCTGCGGCCAGCGCTTCGCTGGTATAGCCCTGCCCCCAGAGGTCGGGGTCCAGCCGGTAGCCCACGCTGCCCATGCGGCTGTTCTCAATGTCGAACACGGAGATATCGCCGATGACCGTGCCCGCCGGACGGTCGCCGTCGGGATGCCGCAGCGCCATGCACCATTTGAAATCCGGGCTGGGCTTGCGCTTGACCCACGGGCGCGGGTCGACGAACATCAGCTCCGGCTCGCGCTCGCCCTTGCTGGCGGGGCGGCCCCAGTAGGTGTAGATCTCGTCCCGGGCCAGCCAGCGGCGCAGGTCGGGCGCATCCTCCGGAACGAGGGGACGCAGGATCAGGCGGGGCGTTTCCAGGATTGGCTTGTTTTCGAGATAATCCTTCAGCATGGCGATTCCTTTCTGATGGCATTCTTTTGATGCCAACGGATGACCTGTTTCACGCTGGGGCCCGTCATCCGGCAGCGATAACGGCGGCCATGGACGGTGGTGATGATCAGGTCAAGAAGACCGCTGGGGTAGGCTCTGTCAACGCGGGGCAGGGCATAGGTCACGTTGGCGATCTGGCTGCGGTGAAGGGCGATGTACCCGGCGTGAATCAGCCAGTTTTCGCTCAGCCAGGAGTGGGTATACGCGGCTTCCAGACGCATCAGCGGCCCGGTTTCAAAGGGGAGTCCCTGTCTGATCTGCCTGTGGAGGATCAGCAGGAACCGAAGTCCCCGGAGGAGCGTCAGCCCCCACGCGAACAGGAGAAAGGCGATGCATCCCAACAGGAGGAGCAGCAGGCTGACCCGGCCAGAGCCGCAGATCAGGAGCAGCAGCGCAGGGAACGCCAGCAGCATTCCGCAGTAAAGCAGACTGATCTGCGCGTATTCCCAGAAATGCTGCCGAATGGTACGGAAATGCTTTTGGGCCATGGAAGCCCTCCATCAACAAAATTCGCCCGGCATGCATCACGCATACCGGGCGGAGGGTTCATCGACCCGGATTACGGATCAGATCTCGGTGTCGGGGGATTCGAGGGCGGGGACTTCGGCTTCGGGAGCTTCGACAGCCGCTTCGGTGGTCTCGGGGAGCGCGGCGGATGCGGTCTCTTCGGGAGCCTCTTCCTCCTCCTTCTCCGCGCGGGCCACGCCGATGACCCTGCTGCCCTCCTGCAGGCGCATCACCTTTACGCCCTGCGTGGTGCGGCCGCACAGGCGGATGTCTGCGGCGGGGGTGCGGATGATGGTGCCGTCGTCGGTGATGAGCAGGATGTCCTCCTCCTCGTGCACCAGCAGGAGCGCGGCGAGGTCGCCGGTCTTTTCGGTCAGGTTGATGGCGCGCACGCCCTTGCCGTTGCGGCCCTGCTCGCGGTACTCGTCCGGGTCGGTGCGCTTGCCGTAGCCGCCCTCGGTGATGGCGAGGATCGTCGCGCCCGCCTCGATGGGAGCCATGTCGATGATCTCGTCGCCCTCCTGCAGCTTCATGGACTTCACGCCCATGGAGGAGCGGCCCATCGGGCGCACGTGGCTCTCGCTGAAGCGGATGCACATGCCCTTGCGGCTGCCCAGGAGGATCTCGTCATTGCCGTTGGTCAGCTCCACGCCGATCAGCTCGTCGCCTTCCTTCAGGACGATGGCGATCAGGCCGTTCTTGCGCAGGTTGCGGAAGTCGTCGTAGGGGGTCTTCTTGATCATGCCGTCGCGGGTCGCCATGACCAGGTTGTGCTCGGACACGTCGCTGCCCTTGGGCACGGGCACCATGCGCGTGACCTTCTCGCCCGAGGCGATCTGCAGCAGGTTGATGATCGCTGTGCCGCGTGCCTGGCGGCCTGCCTCGGGGATCTGGTAGCACTTGAGCATGTACACGCGGCCAAGGTTGGTGAAGAACATGATCTCGTCATGCGTGCCGACCACGCGCATCTGCACCGCGTAGTCCTCTTCCTTGGTGGTCATGCCGGAAACGCCGCGGCCGCCGCGGTTCTGGCTGCGGTAGGCAGACTTGGTGATGCGCTTGATGTAGCCCTGACGGGTGAGGGTGACGACCATGTCCTCCTCGGCGATCAGGTCTTCCACGTCGATCTCGCCGTCGATGGTGGTCAGCTCCGTCCGGCGGGGATCGGCGAACTTGTCCTTGATGGCGAGGATCTCGGTCTTGATGACCTCCATCAGCTTCGCCTCATCCGCGAGGATGCCCTGCAGACGGAGGATCTCCACCTGCAGCTCGTCATATTCGGCCTGCAGGCGGTCGCGCTCCAGACCGGTCAGACGGGCCAGGCGCATGTCCAGGATCGCCTGCGCCTGCTTCTCGGAGAAGAGGAAGCGCTCCATCAGGGCGGTCTTGGCGGTGGCGGTGTCCTTGCTGGAGCGGATGATGGCGACGATCTCGTCGATGTGGTCCAGCGCCTTGAGCAGGCCCTCCAAGATGTGGGCGCGGGCCTGCGCCTTGTTCAGCTCGAACTTCGTGCGGCGGGTGACGACGTCCTTCTGGTGCTCCAGGTAGTAATACACCATGTCGCGCAGGGGCAGGACCTTGGGCTGGCCGTTCACCAGCGCCAGCATGTTCGCGCCGAAGGTCTCCTGCAGAGAGGTGTGCTTGTACAGGAAGTTCAGGACCACCTGCGGGTGCACGTCCTTCTTCAGCTCGATGACGATGCGCATGCCCTCGCGGTCGGATTCGTCGCGGATGTCACTGATGCCCTCCACGCGCTTCTCGTGCACGAGCTCGGCGATCTTTTCTACCAGCTTGGCCTTGTTGACCTGATAGGGGATCTCGGTGACGACGATGCGGCTGCGGTTGTTCGCCATCTCCTCGATGTTGGTCTTGGCTCGCACCTCGATGCGGCCGTGGCCGGTGTAATAGGCCTCACGGATGCCGCGGCGGCCCAGCACGATGCCGCCGGTGGGGAAGTCGGGGCCCTTGATGTGCTCCATCAGATCGTCGATGGTGCACTCGGGGTTGTCGATCATGCAGATGACGCCGTCGATCACTTCGCCCAGGTTGTGGGGCGGGATGTTGGTGGCCATGCCGACCGCGATGCCGCTGGAGCCGTTGACCAGCAGGTTGGGGAAGCGGGCGGGCAGCACGGCGGGCTGCATGAGCGTCTCGTCGAAGTTGGGATAGAAGTCGACGGTGTCCTTCTCGATGCCCTCCAGCAGGTGGGGGGTCAGCCTGGTCATGCGGGCCTCGGTGTATCGCATGGCGGCCGCGCCGTCGCCGTCCACGGAGCCGTAGTTGCCCTGGCCGTCCACCAGGCAGTAGCGGATGTTGAAGGGCTGGGCGAGGCGGACCATCGCGTCATAGACGGAGGAGTCGCCGTGGGGGTGGAACTTACCCAGCACGTCGCCCACCAGACGGGCGGACTTGCGGTAGGGCTTGTCCGGGGTCATGCCCAGTTCGTGCATATCATAGAGGATGCGGCGGTGCACCGGCTTCAGACCGTCGCGCACGTCCGGCAGCGCGCGGTCGATGATCACGGCCATGGCGTAGGAAATGAAGGATTTCTTCATCTCCTCCTCAAGGTTGACCGGAATGAGTTTATCGTTAATCATCGTAATCTTCTCCCTTTGAAGCGGGCGGTTGAATCAATTCGGAATTCGGAATGCGGAATTCGTAATTTTGTTTGATGAACGGAAGTGCGTGTTCTCAGGAGATTCGCACGCTTAATTCCGAATTCCGAATTCATCATTCCGAATTAAATATCCAGGTCCTTGACGAGGTCGGCGTTCTCCTCGATGAACTTGCGGCGCGGCTCGACCTGGTCGCCCATCAGCAGGGTGAAGATCTGGTCGGCTTCGGCGGCGTCCTCGGGGGTGATGCGCATCATCGTGCGGGTCTCGGGGTTCATGGTGGTCATCCACAGCTGCTCGGCGGACATCTCGCCCAGACCCTTGTAGCGCTGGATCTCCGGCTTGGGCTCGCGGCCGATCTCGTCCAGCAGCGTCTGAAGTTCATCGTCGTTGTAGACGTACTTCTCGAACTTGCCCTTGGTCACCTTGTACAGCGGGGGCATCGCGGCGTAGACATAGCCCTTTTCCACCAGCGGACGCATGTAGCGGTAGAAGAAGGTCAGCATCAGGATACGGATGTGCGCGCCGTCCACGTCCGCGTCGGTCATGCAGACGATGCGGTGGTAGCGCAGCTTCGTCTCGTCAAACTCCTCGCCGAAGCCGCAGCCGAAGGCGGTCAGCATGGACTTGATCTCCTGATTGCCCAGCGCCTTGTCCAGGCGGGTCTTCTCCACGTTGAGGATCTTGCCGCGCAGGGGGAGGATCGCCTGGAAGTGGCGGTCGCGGCCCTCCTTGGCGGAGCCGCCTGCGGAGTCACCCTCGACCAGGAAGATCTCGCACTTGCTGGGGTCGCGCTCGGAGCAGTCGGCCAGCTTGCCGGGCAGGGAGGCGCTTTCCAGCACGGTCTTGCGGCGGGTGGCCTCGCGGGCCTTGCGGGCGGCCTCACGGGCGCGCTGGGCGCTGACGCAGCGCTCGACGATGGCGCGCGCGACGGAGGGGTTCTCCTCCAGATAGGTGGACAGCTCCTCCTTGACCAGGTCGTTGACGATGCCGCGCACGTGGCCGGAGCCGAGCTTGGACTTGGTCTGGCTCTCGAACTGCGGGTCCTCCATCTTCACGGAGATCACGGCGGTCAGGCTTTCCTTCACGTCTTCACTCTTCAGGTTCGGCTCGTTGTCGCGCAGCACCTTGTACTTGCGGCCGTAGTCGTTGATGGCGCTGGTGAGCGCGGTGGTGAAGCCGGTGAGGTGGGTGCCGCCGTCGGGGGTGGCGATGTTGTTGACGAAGGGGTAGATGTTCTCGTTGTAGGAGTCGTTGTACTGCATCGCGACCTCGACCAGCACGCCGTCCTTGATGCCCTCGGTATAGATGGGCTCGGGGAAGAGTACTTCCTTGTTGCGGTTGAGGTACTTGACGAACTCCTTCAGGCCGCCCTCGTAGAAATAATCGTGGACGACGGGCTCCTCGGGCCGCTCGTCGGTGAAGACGATGCGGATGCCCTTGTTGAGGAAGGCCATCTCCCGCAGGCGCTTCTTCAGTACGTCATGCTCGAAGGTGACGCCGCGCTCGAAGATGCCGTCGGGGTTCTCGTCGGAGATGATGTCCGGCCAGAACTGGATGGTGGTGCCGGTGCGGTCGGTCTCGCCGATGACCTTCAGGTCGTAGCAGATCTTGCCCCGCTCGTACTCCTGGCGGTAGATCTTCTCGTCCTGGTACACGGTGACCATGAAATGCCCGGACAGGGCGTTGACGACGGACGCGCCCACGCCGTGCAGGCCGCCGGACACCTTGTAGCCGCCGCCGCCGAACTTGCCGCCGGCATGCAGCACCGTCAGGCACACCTCGACCGCCGGGCGGCCCATCTTGGGATGGATGCCCACGGGGAAGCCGCGGCCGTCGTCGATGACGGACACGGAGCCGTCCTTGTGCAGCGTCACGTCGATGCGCTTGCAGAAGCCCGCGAGGGCCTCGTCCACGGAATTATCCACGATCTCATATACCAGGTGATGCAGACCGCGGGAATCGGTGGAGCCGATGTACATGCCAGGGCGCTTGCGGACGGCCTCAAGACCCTCCAGCACCTGGATCTGCTCCTCGCCGTATTCACCGGTTGCCTGCGTTGCGTTGTCGATTTCCTGACCGGGCGTCAGGGCGCGTTCTTCTGTCATGTTGTTCACCTCATAGCTGGCGCTTTGCCTGCGTTCACAGCCGCCGCTGTTTTGTCAGTCGGCGCATGAAACAGGGTCAAACCCGTTAGACGGGAAATTCAAACGGTTTCGGAGAGGGAGAGGAAGAAAAAAGTCATCCTCCCCAGCATATCTATTATATCACTTCTGAAGCCAAAAGAAAAGGGTTTTCCTTCATTATAAATAGTGTTTTGGCGGAGAAATTTTCGGGGCCCTGAAAAGTGGGTTGAAAAACCGCTTAAGGGATGGCAAAAATTCGGGATCGCGCATTGACCCAAAGCGTTCGCAGGAGTATAATGAGACTGGAGAAAAAGGTCGATCTGATACCGGATGGGTCAGAAATACAGAGCATACGGACGGGAGGAAACAGGATGGAACGGAAAAAATGGCTCAACAGAAAGCCGGAATCCATGCTGGACTGGCTTCTGATCGTATTTGCAGCGATCACGTTTTATATGGTGCTGCATAATGGCGGCTATGTGCTGGGACTGCTGCAGGGTGCGATCAATATCCTGACGCCCTTTGCGGCGGGCGTGGTGATCGCCTATGTGATCAACCCCGTCGTCGTGTGGACGTACCGGTATGTCTGCCGGGAGCATCCGAAGCTGCACTGGCTGGCGATGCTGATCGGCTATATCGTTGCATTCTCGATCGTGGCGCTGCTGGTGTATCTGATCGCCACGCAGGTCGTGACGGCCATCGAGGCCTTCGCTGCCAACCTGAACACCTATCAGGCGAACCTGATCCGCATGCTCCGGGAGCTGCAGCCTCATCTGCCGGATTCGTTGGACGTGAACCTGATCATCGAATACCTGGATGACCTGACCAAGATCGTGCAGGAGCTGCTCAAACTGGCCCTGGGCTCCGGCGACCAGATCATGGGCTTCTTCAACAACGCGGTGGATACCTTCGTGCTGGTGTTCACGGCGCTGGCTTCCAGCGTGTACCTGCTGACGCAGAAGGACAAGCTCCTGCGCCACATGAAGATCCTGACCCGTGCGTTCCTGCCCCGCCGCGTGGCTGCCAACGTGCTGCGCATCTGCCACCAGGCCAACCGCAACCTGACGGGCTTCTTCACCGGCAAGATCATCGACTCGGCCATCATCGGCCTGCTGACATTCATCATGATGACCATCTTCCGCATGCATTTCGCGCCGGTCATCTCCATCATCGTCGGCATCACCAACATCGTCCCTGTATTCGGCCCGTTCATCGGCGCCGTGCCGGGCATCCTGATCCTGCTGTTCATCGACCCCATCCAGGCGCTGGGCTTTGCGGCGCTGATCCTCTTCATCCAGCAGCTGGACGGCAACTTCATCGGCCCGAAGATCCTGGGCGATTCCATCGGCATCAGCGCGCTGTGGGTGCTGGTATCCATCGTGGTGTGCGGCGACCTGTTCGGTCTGGTCGGCATGGTGGTGGGCGTCCCGCTTTTCGCGACGATCATGAGCGTGGTGAAGGAGACTGCCGAATGGTGCCTGCGCTATCAGGGCATTGATAAGGATGGCAACCCTCTGGGCGAAAAGAAGCCCGCTGAACCCGCGGCGGTCACGGCGGCGCCTGCGCAGCAGCCTGCTGTTCCGCAGAAACCCGCACAGCCCACCAGGACCCAGCAGCGGCGCGACCGCAAGCGCAACCTGCGCAGCTGAGAACCCGATATGCACCCATCCGAAGGAACCAGACCAGATCCGGCTCCTTCGGTTTTTTGATTGAAGGAGGTATGCCTGATGAAGCAGATCATCACCATCCAGCACACCCAGTCCCAGCACCATGTCAACGGCATGGTCGGCTCGTGGACGGACTGGCATCTGACGGAGCGGGGGAGGGAACAGGCGGAGCGCATCGCCCGGCGGCTCATGCCCCATCTGGCGGACCGGCAGTGGACGCTGTACTCCTCCGACCTGCTCCGCGCACAGGAAACGGCGGCGCCCCTTGCGCAGCTGCTGGGCACGGAGATGCGCCTGCGCCCGGAATTGCGGGAGCGCAACCTCGGCCCGGCGGTGGGTAAGTCCGTCCAGTGGCTGCGGGAAAACCTCGAAATGCAGGAGCGCACCGTGGACGACCGGCTCTTCCGGGAGGCGGAATCCCGCCGGGATGCGTGGGACCGCCTGGCCCCCTTCTTCCGGGAGATCATGGAGGGCGGGGAGGAGAACATCATCCTCGTCTCCCACGGCGATCTGCTGTCGATCTTCAACGTGATGTTCCTCGGGCTGCCGGTGGAGGCGATCAACGGCCTGGACCTGTTCGGCATGGCGGGCGGCGTGAGCTTCATGCATGTGGCGGAGGACCGGGCGGACCCGGGTACGAGCCGGGGCAAGCGCGTCATCCGCAGGCTGAGCGACATGAGCTTCGCGGCGGACTGACGGACAGGATTGTCCCGCCGGGCGAAAGGGCAGGAAAACGCGGCGGCGCGGCGAATCACTATGTTCATCATGCAGACGGGGGGAGGACGGCGGATGATCAGCAGGGAGCACTGCATCATGGGCGTGAAGGTCGCCCTGGGCGCAGCGGCGGCGATCGGTCTGGCGATGCTGCTGGGGCTGGAATACGCCTCCACGGCAGGGATCATCACCGTGCTGTCCATCATGGGCACGAAGCGGGAAACGCTGCGCATCGCCCGCGGGCGGCTGCTGGCGGCGGTGTGCGCGGGCGGGATCGCCTGGGTGTGCTATGCCCTGCTGGGCTTCACGCTGGCGGGCTTCACGGCGTATCTGTTCCTGTTTGCGGTGGTGTGCTACGCCTTCCGGTGGGCATATGCGCTGACGCTGGTGTCGGTGCTGGTGAGCCATTTCATGGCGATGGGCCGCATGGACGCTCCGGCGGTGCTGAATGAGGCGCTGCTGTTCCTGATCGGCACGGGCGTCGGCGTGCTGGTCAACCTGCACCTCCGCGCGGACGAGGAGGCCATGCGCCGTCACCTGCGGACGGTGGACGAGCTGATGCGTGCGGCGATGCATGCGGTCAGCCGGGCGCCGGCGGGCCTGGAAGAAGCGCAGACGCTCCTGACGGCGCTGGGGCGGGAGCTGACGCAGGCGGAGCAGCTGGCGGTGGACAATGCGGACAACACCTTCGGCGCGGCGCCGCTCTATCCCGTGCGGTATGTGCAGATGCGCTCGAACCAGCGCAAGGTCCTCGGGCAGATCGCTGCGGCAATGGCGGATGTGACGGCCCATACCCCGCAGCATGAGGCGGTCTGTGCGCTGCTGGAACGGGTGGCGGAGGACTACAGCCGGGACAACGACGTGTCTGCGCTGCTTGCGGCGGTGCATGCGGTGCTGGAGGAGATGCGCCGGCAGGCCCTGCCGGTGGAGCGGACGGAGTTTGAGAGTCGGGCGGTGCTGTACTACGTGCTGCTGCGGACGGAGGATTTCCTGCTGCTGAAGCGGCAGTTCTACGAGGAGAATACGGATGGAACAGACGAGCATGTTCATGCAGGATGACTTCGCATCGCAGGAGGGCGCGGCGCTGCAGCCCCTGGCGGCGCGGCTGCGGCCGGCAACGCTGGACGAGTTTGCCGGGCAGGCGCATCTGCTGGGCGAGGGGAAGGTGCTCCGGCGGCTGATCGAGGGGGATACGATCTCCTCGATGATCTTCTGGGGGCCTCCGGGCGTGGGCAAGACGACCCTCGCGCGGATCATCGCGAACCGCACCCGGTCGGCGTTCGTGGACTTCTCCGCCGTCAACAGCGGCGTGCGGGAGATCCGCGCCATCATGCAGCAGGCGGAGGAGGCGCGGCGCTTCGGCCAGAGGACGATCGTCTTTGTGGACGAGATCCACCGCTTCAACAAGGCGCAGCAGGACGCCTTCCTGCCCTTTGTGGAAAAGGGGAGCATCGTGCTCATCGGCGCGACGACGGAGAACCCCTCCTTCGAGGTGAACAGCGCGCTTTTGTCCCGGTGCAAGGTGTTCGTGCTCCGGGCGCTGGAGACGGAGGCGCTGACGGGGCTGCTCAGGCGGGCGCTGACGGATGCGCGGGGCTTTGGCGGGCAGCGGGTCGTCATCGCGGACGATCTGCTGGAGGCCATCGCCGTGTTCTCCAACGGCGATGCGCGCACGGCGCTGTCCACGCTGGAGATGGTGGTGCTCAACGGCGACGTGCAGTCGGACGGCTCGACCCTCGTGTCGGAGGAGACCGTCGCCCAGTGTACCTCAAAGCGCTCGCTCCTCTATGACAAGAAGGGCGACGGGCATTACGATCTGATCAGCGCGCTGCACAAGTCCATGCGCAACTCCGACCCGGACGCGGCGATCTACTGGATGGCGCGGATGCTCGAGGGCGGGGAGGATCCGCTCTACATCGCAAGGCGCGTGACCCGCTTTGCCTCGGAGGATATCGGCCTTGCGGACCCGCGGGCGCTGGAGATCGCCGTGGCGGCGTATCAGGCCTGCCATTTTATCGGCATGCCGGAATGCTCCGTGCACCTGACGCAGGCGGTGACGTACATGTCCCTCGCACCCAAGTCCAACGCGCTCTACGTCGCCTACGAAACGGCGAAGAAGGACGCGGCGACCCAGCTGGCCGAGCCGGTGCCGCTGCACATCCGCAACGCGCCCACGACGCTGATGAAGCAGCTGGACTACGGCAAGGGCTACCAGTACGCCCATGACACGAAGGAGAAGCTGACGGCGATGGAATGCCTGCCGGAGAGCCTGCGCGGACGGACGTACTACCGCCCGACGGAGGAGGGGCTGGAGGCGCGCTTCCGGGCGCGGCTGGCGGAGATCAACGAATGGAAGGCGGAGGCCCGCAGAAAGGAAGGGAAGGGCTGATGGGACGCATCCTGTGCTCCACCGGAGCGATCATTGCGCGGGCGAACAACCGCGACTATACCCTGCTGGCGGAGATCATGCCCCGCCTGGCCTGCGACGGGCTGGAGTTCATGATGTACACCGCCTGGCACGGGGAGCATGAGAAGGGCCTTCTGACGGCGCTTGAACCCTGGGAGGTGCCGGCGTTCCACATGACCAAGAACATCGGCCAGTGGATCTCAGAGGACAACCTGCCCGATGCGGAGGCGATGTTCCGCGCGGACTGCGGCCTTGCAAAGGCGATGGGCTCGGAGCTGCTGGTGCTGCACCTGTGGTCGGGGCAGGCCTCGGACAAGCATATCGAACGTAACATCGCCGCCTATCCCCGGCTGCGGGAGATCGCGGAGAATCAGGGGCTCCTTCTGACGGTCGAGAACGTCCTGTGCAACACCCGCGACCCTATGTCCCACATGCGGGCGCTGGCGGAGGCGTACCCGGACATCCGCTTCACCTTCGACACCAAGATGGCGGCCTTCCACACCCAGCTGGACGCCCTCTACCAGCCGGAGAATGCGTGGCTGCTGCCGCACATTGCCCATTTCCACGTCAACGACTATGCCGGCGGCCACATGGACTGGGGCAACATGAGCGCAAAGGCGCTGGGCGCGGGGCATCTGGATTTCGAGCGGTTCTTCGCCTTTGTGCGCCGCATGGGATATGCGGGCGACATGACCCATGAGGGCTCCGCGCTGGCGGAGGACGGTGCGGTGAAATACGATCAGCTGAACGACAGCCTGCGGCGCATCCGCGCGGGGCTTGGAGAGGAGAAATGTCCATGAAGCTGCTGTTTATCTTCGGTGCACACGCTGCGGGGAAGATGACCGTCGGGCAGGCCGTGAGCCGCCTGACGCCCATGAAGCTGTTCCACAACCACATGACCATCGAGCCGGTGATCGACCTGTTCGGCTGCTACAACGGCGCGGTCACGGAGCGGCTGCGGCAGGTGGTGTTCGAGGAGTTCGTCAAGACGGACAACTACGGTCTGATCTTCACGTTCATCTGGGCCTTTGAGGAACCCCACGATGAGGAATATGTCCGCTGGCTCAGCAAGCTGTACGAAGATGCGGGCGCGCAGGTGGACTATGTGGAGCTGATCGCGCCGCAGGAGGTGCGGCTGGAGCGCAACCGCACGGAGAACCGTCTGCGAGAGAAGCCTTCCAAGCGGGACGTGGCGCTGTCGGAGATGCGCTTCCTGTCCTCGGAGAGCCGGCACCGGTGCGTGTCCGAGCCGGGCGAGGTGGAGCGTCGGCTGGGCCTTGCGCCCGGGCGGTATCTGCGCATAGAGAACGAAAACCTCGATCCGGAGACGGTCGCAGAAATGATCGCGGCGCATTTCGGCTATGAGCGGAGAGACGGAAATGCCGTCTGACAGGATTCGGAAAGGAATATGCACACAGGCACTTCCCTGCGCATACGGTGAAGCAGCGGCGGGTCATCGGCCCACACCGCGAGCATCGTATGGTAAGGAAGTGCTTTGTGCATGCAGAATAAATGTAATCATGACGGCGTCAGCTACGTCAGCCTGGACGGCGGCTGGGACTGCGGGAACTGGATCTGCGGCGGCTGCGGATGCCGCAACTGCGGGTGCGAAACCTGCGGGCGCTGCGGAGAAAACCGCTGCGGTCAGGGCGGCGTGGTCGCCGTCGGCGCGCGCTGCAGCAGGGATGAAAAGCGTGCCTGCACGGCGGAACAGCCGGCGCAGCAGAGGTGCGGCCGCAGCGGCTGTGAGGACAGCTGCGGGGCGGATTGCGCCTCTTCGCGGGAAACGCATCACGAATGCACCCGGCGTGCGGCGGAATGCACGTCAGAATCCCCCGCCCGGCGCAGCACCTGTGAGAACAGCGAATGCGGCGAGACTCGGCAGAACCGCCGCAGCGGGTGCGGCGCGAAGACCGATGCCGGGAACGCATGCGCCGCGGAGCGCTGCGCGGACAGCGCCTGCAGCCATGGCGGCAGGAACCGCGGCGTGGGCATGGTCTGGGCAAAGCTGCAGGAGCTCGACCAGATCTTCGAATCCAAAGGCGCGCTGTGCTCCGGCACCTTGTTCCCCGAGCTCCACAAGCCCATGAGCGGCTATTGTCCCGGCCGGTGCTGCTGCCAGACCGATGAGCAGGCGGCCGCCTTCGCCGCATGGGAGCTGCGGCTGTACCTGAACACCCATCCCGACGACAAGCAGGCGCTCGCGCTCTTCCGCAGGCTGTGCGCCGAGGCGGACGATCCCAACTATGCCACCACCTTCCTTGCGGACGCGGACGGCTCCTGCTGGGGCTGGACGGACGATCCGTGGCCGTGGGAATACGGCCCCTGCGGCGAGTGACGCGGACAGAAAGGGAGGAAGGCAGACATGTTTGTATATGAAAAGAAGCTTCAGTACCCCGTGCGCATCACCCGGCCTGACCCGGCGATGGCGGCGCGCATCATCAGCCAGTACGGCGGCCCGGACGGCGAGCTGGGCGCGTCCCTGCGCTACCTGAGCCAGCGCTATTCCATGCCCTGCGGCGAACTGAAGGGCCTGCTGACGGACGTGGGCGTGGAGGAGCTGGGGCATCTGGAGATCGTAGGCGCGATGGTGTACCAGCTGACCCGCGGCCTGAGCTGTGACGAGATCAAGAAGAGCGGCTTCGACGCCTATTTCGTCGATCACGGCACGGGCGTATACCCCGTGGCGGCCTCCGGCATGCCCTACCATGCCCATGCCATGGCCAGCAAGGGCGACCCGATCACCGATCTGCATGAGGACCTTGCCGCAGATGCTGCAATCATGCAGGAACAACAAGACCCCAAAACAGGCCTGAAAAACGGCCGAAATACGAATGTTGGGACAAGCTTTCTCACGCATTGTTCGCAAATGAAGGAGCCGCCCTCTGCGCAGGCAGAACGGCGGCTCTTTTGTGTTTCGCAGGAGAAAACAGCGGAGGCAGGGCGGCTTGCTCATAAAGGCCTCAAACAGCGTGTCTGAGGGCGACCAGAGGCAGGGTGGGAACTTCTGCTGGAAATGAGCCGGAGCGCCTCCTGGAGCCCATCCAAACGCAAATACGTGATCTTACGTCTGCGACTGCCAGGAGGGCGGAAGTCATATCAAGATCATATGTGCCGGTGTTGCTTTTGTCATCATTGGAAAAACCGTCATTGGAAAATCCAACGACGGAAAAACCAACGTCGGAAAATCCAAGGGAAATAAATACTAATATACTAAATACTAATATATTAAATACGTACCTACTAAGTACGGATAGGTTCTGCCTGACAGGATGGAGAGAGGCGGACAGCAAGTGAACCAAAAACTTGCTATCTGCCTTTTGTGTTGGTGTATGATTGATACTGCTTTTCAAAAGAAACAAGTCCGGTCACACCGACTGTCTCTCAACAATGAAACAATGAATAATATCTCTCACCGGCGGCGTTGATGGATTGTTGATCTTCTCCATGATATGCAGCGCGGCGCTGGTGCCGATCTCGGTCGTTGGCAGCTGTACGGTGGTCAGCGGCGGCTGAAGGTAGCTGGCGATCTCGCGGTTGTCGAAGCCGACAACGGCCATGT
>SVGU01000020.1 GCA_015056155.1 Clostridiales bacterium | reverse complement strand
TCAGGTGGCGCATGCCCAGGTTGTAGGAGCAGTTCAGCATGCCGCAGTAGGCGTCGCCGCGGCCGTTGATCATGTCGCCGTCACCCTCGGCAGCCGCAATGAACATGCAGGGGCCGTCGAAGTACTTGGCGATCAGGGTCTCGGGGGTCTCGGGGCCGAAGTTGCCCAGGAACACGACGCAGGCGTTGCACTCGTTGGCCTTGAGCTCCTCAACGGCCTTGAGCATATCCTTCTCGTTCTCAACAGTGGTCTTGATCTCGACGATCTCGAGGTTCTTCTGGCCGCACTTTTCAGCGATGGCGGCACGGCGCTTCTCGCTCAGGGTGATCGGGAAGCAGTCACGGGACACGGCCACAAGGCCGAGCTTGACAACAGGAATGTTCTGCATATCAAATTACCTCCTCAAAAATGCCCATAATGGGACACAACCTGTTACAAGTATACATCCTTCGGGCAAATTCGTCAATGCAAATTATGCGGGTGAATGGTCAGAATTTGCTCTTGCTCAATTCTGGACGGTGACGAGCTGACTGTTGCAGCGGATGACGATATCGTCGTAAGCGCTGGGCGGGATGTCGATGCGGAAGCTGTCGCCGATGTATTCGCCGAAGACGGACGCGCGCAGGTCGATCTTCAGCGTCCTGTTCTGGACTTTGCTGCTGAACTGATAGGGCACCATGGCGGAATTGGCGAGGAAAAACTCGACCTGAACCCCGGCGTCGTCGGCTTGCACACGGGCGAAGAAGGCGCTGGAGGGGATGTTGCGGCCGATGGCGCTGCCGATGAGGACGAGCACGGTGATAATGGCCAGAGCGATGAGGATCCTGCGCATCATGGGGTGACTCCTTTCATGCGGGGATTTTGCTGATGTATACGCATGACAGCAGCATTTCGTTTCACGCAGGCCTGCCTTCAGAGGAACACAGACACGCACCGTCCCAGCCTCCCTCTCTGAGGGAGGTGTCGCCGGAGGCGACGGTGGGAGCCGTTACCCCTTCCGCATGACCGCCTCGATATCCTCCACCGTCCGCGGGATGGCGGCGGACAGGTTCTCGCACCCGTCCTCCGTCACCAGGCAGTTGTCCTCCAGGCGGAAGCCGATGCCCCATTCCTCGTGGTAGATGCCCACGTCCACGCAGAAGACCATGCCCGGCGCGACCACCTCCGGCCGCGCGACTACGTCGTGCACGTCGTAGCCCACGTGATGCGCGCCGCCGTGCCACATGTACCTGCCGACGTTCTCCGCCTTGTCCAGCACGCCCGCGTCGAGGAGCAGCTGCGCGTTGTAGCGGCGGATCTCGCCGTCCACCTCGGCCATGGAATAGCCGGGCCGGATGATGTCAAAGAGGTGGTTCGAGGTCTGCAACGCGCAGTTGTACAGCAGCTTCTGCCGCTCGGAGAAGCGGCCGTTCACGGGGAAGCCGCGGCTCACGTCGGTCATGAGGGAGTCGTGCTGCGCGCCCACGTCATTGAGGACCATGTCGCCGTCGTGGGCCTGGCCGGTGTAGGAATAGTAATGGATGCAGAAGTTGTTCTGCCCGGCGCTGATGATGGAGGGGAAACCCGGGCCGCAGGGACTGTGCTGGCTGAGGGCGTAGTCGAACTCCGCCTTGTACTGGTATTCGTACATGCCGGGGCGGCTGGCCTTCATCATCGCCAGGATGCCCTCGCCCGTGACCTTCTCGGCCTGGCGGATGGCCGCGATTTCGCAGGGCTGCTTGATGAGCCGGAGCCTGCGCAGGATGGCATTGGCGTTCTCCACCTGCAGGAAGGGATACTCCGCCTGGATGCGACGCAGGAGCTTGTGGGCCGGGCGGTCGATATCGCGGGGGCTGACGCGGAACAGGTCGAGGTAGATGTGGCCGAAGTCGCTCGTCCCGGCGGAATAATGGCCGCCGGCGCACAGGGCATGCAGGTCGTCCTCGAAGCGGTCCACGAAGCGCACGTCGCGGATGCCGGAGAGCGCCTCGGCCTCCTGCGGCTTGATGCGCCGGCCCGTCCAGCGCTCGGCCATCGGGTCGGGCGGGAGGATGTACACGCGCTCGGACACGCTGCCGGAGGCGTCCTTGACGGCCAGCAGCGCGAAATCGCGGCTGTTCAGACCGGTCAGATAGTAGAAGCTCCGGTCGGTGAAGAAGGGCCAGTATTCATCGTTGGTCTTGCGGATCTCCTCGCCCGAAAACATGACCAGCAGGGATGCGGGCTTCATTGCGGCGTACAGGCGCTCGCGGTTGCCGGTGTGGAAAGACTTGTCCATGGGAGCCTCCTGGAATTTGAATTATGAATTCGGAATTCGGAATTTGGAATGATGAGAGGGGTGCTTCTATTATAGCGCGGGCGCCTTTTCTTGACAATCCCCTGACATCGGGATACAATAGATGTATTCAGCATGAAAGGCAGCGATGATATGATCCTCTTCCTGACGTCCAGCCCCTGCGACGACAATGTCCCGGAGAGCTGCGGACTGCCGTGCAAGTTCTTTTCGCGCAATGATTTCGTGGCCAACCTGCGGTCGTGCGTGAAGCCCGGCGGACGCTTTCTGGCCATCGCCGCGTGGAAGGAGGATCATGCCCGGAATGACGAGATGGCGCTGACTTTTGCGGGGTGCTTCGCTTATCATGGCATGGTGTTCTCCCGGGTGGACGTGCTGGACAGCCGGACGCAGGAGAATGCGGCGGAGCTGGTCGCCGGGAGCGACGTGATCCTGCTGGCGGGCGGTCATGTGCCGACGCAGAACGCCTTCTTCCGGGAGATCGGTCTGAAGCGGCTGCTGGCGGGCTATCCCGGCGTCGTCATGGGCGTGAGCGCGGGCAGCATGAACGCGGCGGACACCGTGTATGCCCAGCCGGAGGAGGCGGGCGAGGCCACCGATCCGGCGTATCAGCGGTTCATCCCCGGGCTGGGGCTGACGCAGAAAAACATCCTGCCCCACTACAACATGGTGCGGGACAACGTGCTGGACGGGATGCGGCTGTTCGAGGAGATCACCTTCGGGGACAGCTTCGGGCAGACATTCATTGTCCTGGAGGACGGCAGCTACATCCGCGAGGGCGGCGGCGAGGCGCGGGTATTCGGGCGGTCGTGGACGATCCGCGACGGCGTGATGGCTCCCCTTTGCGGCGAAGAGGAAAGCATCCGGCTCTGACGCAGCCGGAATCAGAAAATGGAACGGAGGACGAACCAAATGAGCAGAAAGAGCAGAATGCAGGAAGTGCAGGCGGCGGCAGCGGCGCAGGACATGGCGGCGAGAAAGCGCCGGAACATGATCCTCACGCTGGTGATCGTGCTGGCGGTGGTGATGCTGGGCGTAGGGACGGTCCTGCTCAACGGCTGGGGCCGGGATGCGGCGCAGGACAGCGGCGAGGCGCCGACGCCTGTGGCCAGCCATCAGGTCGAGATCGACGTGAAGGACTACGGCGTGATCACCGCGGAGCTCTACGGCAACGTGGCGCCCATCACGGTGGCAAACTTTGCAAAGCTGGCGGGTGAGGGCTTCTATGACGGACTGACCTTCCACCGCATCATCAGCGGCTTCGTGATCCAGGGCGGTGACCCCAACGGCAACGGCACCGGCGGCTCGCCGGACACGATCAAGGGCGAGTTCTCCGCCAACGGCGTGAACAACCCCATTGCCCATGAGCGCGGCGTGCTTTCGATGGCCCGCTCCAACGCTCCGGACAGCGCCAGCAGCCAGTTCTTCGTCATGCATCAGGCCGCGCCCCATCTGGACGGCGCGTATGCCGCCTTCGGCCGGGTGCTGACGGGCATGGAGATCGTGGACGCGATCTGCGACCAGACCCCCGTGACCGACGTCAACGGCTCGGTGCGCCCGGAGAATCAGCCGGTGATCAACAGCATCCGCGTGACGGAGATCCAGCAGAACGAAACGAATGAGTGAGGAGAATGACGATGAAGAAGTGGATGACGATGGTGCTGTGCCTGCTGATGGCGCTGCTGCTGTGCCCCTGCGCGGCGGAGACCGATGTAGTGCAGCAGTATGAGGCGATCGGTCAGGAGATCGCGGAGGTGGAGGCGCAGATCGCGGCGCTCGAGGAGCAGCTGACGGCGCTGAAGCGTCAGCAGGCGGACGTTGCCGCGCAGGCGCTGGCGGCGCAGGGCAAGGTGATCGTGCAGATCGAGGTGGCGGGCTACGGCGTGATCGTGGCGGAGCTGTACCCCGAGGCTGCGCCCATCACGGTGGCGAATTTCGTGAAGCTGGCGGGCGAGGGCTTCTATGACGGCCTGACCTTCCACCGCATCATCGCCGGCTTCATGATCCAGGGCGGCGATCCCAACGGCAACGGCACCGGCGGCTCGCCGGACAAGATCAAGGGCGAGTTCTCCGCAAACGGCGTGGACAACCCCATCGCCCACGAGCGCGGCGTGCTCTCGATGGCCCGCTCCAGCGCTCCGGACAGCGCCAGCAGCCAGTTCTTCATCATGCATGAGGCCGCGCCCCATCTGGACGGCTCCTATGCTGCCTTCGGCCGCGTGGTCGCGGGCATGGAGGTCGTGGATGCGATCTGCGCCCAGACCCCTGTGATGGACTGGAACGGCACCGTCGCCGCGGCGGATCAGCCGGTGATCACCACCATCCGCGTGGTGAAGTGAGCGAAGGCGCGGCTTGACAGCCATGCCGGGCAGTGCTATACTGGAACCAATGAATGAAGGAGGTGAGCGGTATGTTCGTGATCCAGAACCGGTCCGGAGCGATCTGCCGTTCACTGGGCGTAGCGTGAGGCGCAGACGCCCGCCTTTCTGAACAGCGGAAATTCAGCATGCTTCGATGACCGGAGCATGCTTTTTTGCTGCGCGCAGAAAGGAAAATGACGATGAAATTCACCGATGTACGCATGGAAACCTACGATGACGAGGCCCTCCGGACGGCGTTCCGGCAGTATTTCGGGGAGCTGGGCTGCCGGATCACCAACTGGGAAGGGCTGTTCGCCGGGATGAACGAGGTTGGACGGGAGTATACGTGGAAGCAGGACGACGGGCAGGGCGGGATCGCCTCCTTCGTGTCGGGCCTGATCCCGGGAGAGCGGGACATCACCTGGACGCGCCGGGATGAAACGGGCCGGGTCATCGGCTTCATCCAGTATACCGCGACGGAAATGACCGGCTGGTTCTTCCGGGCGAAGACCGGCTTTGTGCGGGAATTCTGGGTCGCCCCGGAGTACCGGGGGCAGGGACACGGAACGGCGCTGCTGGCGATGGCGGAAGCGGAGCTGGCGGAGGCCGGCTGCGGCTGGGTGCTGCTGACGACGGTCACGGCGGCGGACTTCTACCGCAGGTTCGGGTATGAAGCACAGCCGATGATCCGCGCGCGGAATCAGGAGCCGGTGTTCGCCCGGCAGCTGCGGAAGGAATAAACGGGCACAGGCGGGTCGCTGCGGGGCGGAAGCTCACGGCGGCCTGCCTTTTGTGGTGCGGAGAAAAGGCGCTTCAGGGGAGAAGCTGTGGATATCTTTTCTGCGGGAATACGAAAAAACCACCCGGCGGGCGGGTGGCGTCGAAGTATTGATGTGCAATTCGGGATGCAGACCGGCTGCCTCAGCGGGAATACACGCCGGTGAGCACCTCGTTGATGAAGGACTCCCGGTGGGGCAGGGCGGTATCCCGGCGGGCCAGATCGGCCGCGGCCTCGTTGTCGTAGGGGACGGACAGCACCGTCATCGTCAGGGGAGCGCGCTCCCGGCTGCCGAGGTCGCCCTCGATGATGACCGCATGGGCATTGGGCACGCCCAGGCTGTTGCCGACGCTGCCGGTGTTGAGCGCATAGCCCTCCGCCAGCGTCCGCACGAAGGGGCGGTGGCTGTCCGCGAAGGCGATGCCGGTGAAGTTCCTGCCGTTGGCGCGGAAAACCTCGGAGAACACGGCTTTATCGGCCTGCACGCTGATCAGCGGCGTGACCGGGCGGCCGTGGAACAGGCGGAAATGGACACCGCTGATCCAGCGCTCCTCCTCCCGGGGCAGGCCGTTGAGCCACGCCATGCGCTCCTCGCCCAGCTGCGCCCAGAAGTAGCCGTCCTCCGAAAACTCCTTGCCGCCGATGCCGTAATCCCAGTTGCCGCCCACGCACAGGGTGCAGTTCCTCCGCACCCAGTCGCAGGTTTCGGCGTTTTGGGGACCCTTGCCGACCGCGTCGCCCAGGAACCAGATCTCGTCGATCCGCTGCCGCTGCAGCTCCTTGTCCAGCGCCTGCGTGGCCACGAAGTTGCCGTGCAGGTCGCCCACCAGTGCGATCCTCATGCTATCCCTCCTGTGCGGTCAGTCCGGGTACGCCATCGTTTCGGGCGTGCAGTTCGCCAGCACTGCTGCGTAGGCCGCTGCCTCCGCCTTTGCGCCGGGGAGGTCGTGCTCCAGATAGTTGCCGCATTCGATCTGCTTTGCGCCGGGGATATCGCCCTCGAAGGACGCGGCGAAGGCGAAGGCTGCCTTCACCAGCTCGATCACCTGCTGACGGCTGACCGCATCGCGCACGATCAGGTAGAAGCCCGTGCGGCAGCCCATGGGGCCGAAGTACACCACCTGATCCGAGGAGACGTCCTCGGGATAGCGGCCGGTGGAGCGCACATAGGTCGCCACCAGATGCTCGATGGTATGCAGCGCCGCCTGGGGGAGATAATCGCCCCGGTTGGGCCACTTGCAGCGCAGGTCGTAGGTCACGCAGTCGCCGTCGATGCGGGACACGTACAGTCCGGGCGTCAGGGTATCGTGATTGATGGTGAAGGATGCGATCTTTTCCAGCATGTCTTGCGGCCTCCTGATGTTGATTCGGCTCATTATAGCACAGGTACCCTGCTGCGGGCAAGGGATAATGGCAGGACAAATTCCGATGGACGCGCCGGACGGGCTGTGGTATAATGGATTATCTGATGTACGAAAGGCAGGTGGCAGGATGGAGCCGACGCAGGGAAGCACCAAGCGCCGGGTCGGGACCGCGGCGGACGGATCCGCGAAATTCCCGGCGGCCGGGGCGCAGACAAATGCCCGCAGCGCCCGTCCGGCTGTGCTGCCATGGGTCCTCACGGGGATCATGACGATCGTGGCGATCGCGCTGGCCTGCATGCTGCTGCTCCCCGAAAGAGCGCCGCAGGAGCGATCCTCGCAGCTGTCCGTTTCAGGGGTGACTGCCGTTGCCGATCTGACCTCGTCTCCTGAGCAGACGGCGGTCATTACGCCCACGGCGAGCGTCATGCCTGCGGTAACGGAAACGACCACGCCGACGGGGACGCCCACGGCCACCCCGACAGCCACGCCCACCGCGACGCCGTCGCCCACGCCGACGGCTACGCCCACCGCGACGCCGTCGCCCACGCCGACGGCTACGTCTACCGCAACGCCGTCGCCCACGCCGACTGTTACGCCTACCGCAACGCCGTCGCCCACGCCGACGGCTACGCCTACCGCGACGCCGTCGCCCACGCCCGCACCCGCGCTCCGCATCGACGGCATGAAGGCGGCTGTGACGGACGGCAGGCTTCAAATTACCTGGAACGGCACGGAGGACTGCAGCGTCCGTATTGCGGATGCGGATGACGAGCTCTCTGATGATGCCGTGTATCAGGAGCGGCAGGCGGCCGGGACCAGCGCGGTCTTCGACCATTTCGTGCCGGAGCATACTTACAATATCTGCTTCTTTATCGGCAGCTTCGATCCGGAAACGGCGGTCATTCTCCCGTACCGGACGCCGAAGGCCGATCCGCTGGGCAAGTACAGCCTGCAGCTTGCCGCGATGAGCATCAATGCCGTGGACGCCGCTGACCCGAAGATCCGCACGAGCATTCAGGGCCAGCCCATCCGGCAGGTCCTGGCGTGGATGAATGACGGCGGCCGCGCCTGCGTGCTGGAGTTCCGCCTGTCCCATCAGCGGCTGAATGCCGACCGGGACGTGCACTACACCCTGACGATCAAGGCGCCCAACGGTGCGGCGCTCTCCCTCGGCGGGGACGGGACGCTGTGCCTGCAATCCGCCGATACGACGGCCTGCACCTTCGACCTGACGGAGGCTTTGCTGACCCTGCAGGAGCATGCAAGTCTCACCTCCGGCTGGTATAACGTGTCCCTGTCCATCGACGGCAGGCACGCGGTCAAAACCTCGTTTGAGCTGCAATGATCCCCTATGAAAGGAGAATGCACCATGACGTATCCCACCGCGGCGGAGCTGATCGCCCGCTTCAATCTTGCGCCCCATGTTGAGGGCGGCGCATTCCGCGAGCTGTACCGGGAGGGCTTTGTCTCCGACGGTACACGGCCGCCCCATGGCGTGATCTACTACCTGCTCAATGACGACGAGACCTCCGACTTCCATGTCCTGGATGCGGATGAGTACTGGCTGTGGCATGCCGGGCCGGATGTGGAACTGTGGTCGTATGTTCCCGGCGGCGAACTGAAGGTCGAGCGCCTGGGCATGGGCGAGGGGGCGCAGCCCTGCGTGCTGATGCCCGCCGGAGCGGTCTTTGGCGCGCGTCATGTCCGCGATGCGCAGGGACAGCCCGTGAAGGGCGCGATGCTCTGCTCCTGCGTGTGCGTGCCGGAATTCATGTATGAGCATTACCGCATCCTGACGAAGGAAGAGGTCATTACGCAGTGCCCTGCGGCGGAGGCGTTCTTCGCATAAGAGAGCCTGTTGGAACAGAAAAACATATCCCCCTTGCGGCCTTTGGAGCTGCAAGGGGGATACTTTTGTTAGTCCGGAACGCCGGGGAAAGGACCGCGAAAGCGATGCTCCGGGTCCGTCCCCTCAGCATTCATGCGGGATCAGCTGCATGGGATCATGCTGCTTCATCGCATTATGGGTCAGGGCGCGGTGACCACCAGGGGGATCTCCACCATGTGGCTCTGGTAGTATTCGCCTTCGCCGATCTCCAGGATGCAGTAGAGGGAGGTCTCTCCCTCGCTCACGGGCGTCAGGTCGATGGCGTAATTGATGCGCTCGTTCTGCTCGCCCAGCTGGACGATCTGCGGATCGGGACAGATCCACGTGAGGCTCGTTTCGTGCTCTGCCGCGTTGGTCCACATGGAGACCGAGGCGCCGCCGGTGGAGCCCAGCTCCAGATAGACGGCATCCTCGTTCGGCCAGATGCCGAATTCGAGCTCATGGGGCTGCAGGCAGTAGTACCAGCCGCTCAGCGTGTGCACGGAGTCGTCGTCCAGCGTGACCACCACGGTGAAGGGGGTGCTGCTGCCGGGCTCGGCGTCCATGCTCATGCTGAAGAAGCCGTCCTCTGCCACGGTGAGCGTATCGGCGTCCGCCGTGCTCCAGACAGCGCTTTTCACGCTGCGGCCGGAGGCGACGAGCAGGTCGAGATACTCGCCCGCGCCGGGGCGCAGGTTGGGATACGTAGAGATCAGGCGCACCGCAGGCTCCACGACGTAGACCGTCTTGGTGAAGGTCTCCACCTGTTCGCCCTCGGTGGCGGTGAGGATGATGTCGACCGTGCCGGGCTTCAGGGGCTCGAAGGAATCGTCCTCCTCGTTGTAGACGAGGATGGAGCTGTCGCTGGTGCTCCACTCGATGCTGTCCGGGAACGCGCCGCCGTAGGAGAAGTAAACGATGTTGGGGGAGTGGAAATCGCCCAGGCAGATGATATGGCTGATCTCGATGTCGGAGATGTGCCATTCGGCGTCGATGACGCTCACGTGGCAGACCGCGGTGACAGGCTCGCCGTCCACGGTGCAGTTCAGCGTGACGTCGCATTCGCCGTAGGCGACCGTACGGACGGTGCCGAATTCATCGACCGTGGCGATCTCGTCGTTGCTGCTGGACCAGACAGGATCTTCGCAGTCGAATTCCGGATGCAGATAGAATTCGTTATCCGGCTCCAGGAAGTAGTCCGAGTTGTTCAGCAGATATTCGGAGCCCTCCACCTCGAAGGAGAACACACGGGAGAAGTGGGCGTCGGGCAGGTCGAGATGGAACTCGGTATAGGCCCAACCGGCGTTGTGGCCGCGCAGGAGCCAGGTGTTCCAGCCGCCGCCGGCAAAGCGTACCTCGTACTCGCCGTTCCACCAGTAGGCGCTCTGGATGTATTCCTCAGGGATATCATCCAGCGACACGCTCAGGGTCATCAGTTCACCCACGCGGATGCTCTCGTGATCCATGGTCGGGTTCAGGTCGAAGACGTAGACCGTGGCGGTGTCCGTCTGGCCGGGGTACATGGGATGGGACAGGGTGATGGTGGTGGAGCCGGGCTTCAGACCGCGGATCACGTGGCCATCGACCTCGACCACCGAGGGATCCTCCGCGGTGATCTCGAGGTTGCCGAAATCCCAGACCGAGCTGGGAACGACGTAGGGGCCGGTGTGGATGGCGCAATCCGAGGAGTCTTCGTCGGTGGCTGCCACGGTGATGAAGTAGACGTCGCGGTTGAAGCTGATGCGCTCCAATTCGGGAAGCTCCGTTTCGACGTACACCATGCAGGTGTGGGTCGCCACGATCTCGCCGCTCTGGTTCTTCGCCACGATCGTGATGGCTGCCGTACCGGAGGCGAGGGCCTCCACGGTGTGGCCGTCCTCGGCGATGCGGGCGATGGCTTCGTTGTCGCTGGTGACGGTCAGGGTGCAGCCGTCGGTATCCGCACCGCCGCTCAGGACGATGGGGAGGTGGCCGAAGTCGCCGACGTTCAGGTTCATGGCCCTGGGCGCTTCGATGCGCTCGGCGGTCATCTTGCCGCAGACCATGCAGGTCGCGGTGTAGGTTTCCCCGTCGCGCTCGACGGTGGCGGTGATGTAGCTGCGATGATGCTCAGTGTACTCGCCGAGCATGAACACCATACCCGTTGCGGAGACAGAAACCTGGCTGTCGCTGCTGCTGCTCCAGACCACGTCGGTGATTTCCGTACCGTTCCACAGGGCCTTGAGCTGATGCGTGGCGTTCCATTCCAGCGCAATGCTGGTGTCGCTGAGCGTCAGGGGATTCTGCGGATCGGTGACGGTCACGGTGCACTGCGCGCGGGCGTAAGTGTAATTCTCCTCGCCGTCGTCGGGATCGAAGTCGATCTCCGTATCCAGCGTGATGACGGCCGTGCCGGTGCTCACCGCATGGATGACGCCGTCTCCGTTCACGACGGCCACGCTGTCGTTGCTGCTCCAGTAATAGCGGGCATGCCGGTTCATGACCTCGCCCTCGCCCAGCACGGGAACGACCACGCGGCTTTCGCCGACGGTCAGTTCCAGGCTGCTGCAGGACAGCTCCATCGGCCTGCCGGTGACGAGCACCTCCAGGGTGTCGCTGGCGGACAGGAAGGAGCGGGTCATGGTGACGGTCAGGGTGGCGGAGCCTTCGCTGACGGGGATCATCTTCACCCGGTCGTTGACAACGTGGGCGCGCACGACGCCGGGATCGCTGCTGACAACGGTGATGGCGTCATAGCCGACATTATCGGCGTTGACGTTCAGCCATGCATCCTCGTCGACGCGTTCCAGGTGCAGCTCATACAGGTCGTTCTGGAAGGAGAGGTCGAAGCTGTAGCTGGGGACGTAAATGTAGCAGGTGCGGCTGTCTTCGATGAGGCTGCCGATGCGGACGGTGCAGGTGATGTGTGTGCTCTCGGGACCGCATACGGCCAGCTTCACCCGGGTGTTCCGGTCGTCAACGGGCGTCACGGTCACGGAGTCGGAGCTGCTGCTCCACTCGATGGTGACCTCGTCGTCTTCGGCGTTGGTATCCAGCTGCAGCTCGAGCATTTCCTCGCAGAGGATGTTCATTTCGCGGTAGCTGTCCATCTCCATGGAGAGGCCGACGTCGCAGTCGCGGATGACCTGCACGGAGCAGGTGAGGGAATGGGTCGTGCCGTCCGTGAGGGTGATGGAAGCGGTGACGTCGAAGAGGCCGCTGTCGCCGTATTGGCCTTCGTCCGCGGCGGCGCTGAGCACGCCGGAATCGGAGACGGTCAGCAGAGCCATGTCGCTGCTGCTCCACTGGATGCTGCTGATCTCCCTGCCGGTAGCGGGGGTGACGGTCAGCGGGGCGGAGTAGCCGGCACGCAACTCAAGGCTGGAGGTGTTCAGGCGCACGACCGGCTCGACGACCTTCACGGTCTTGGTGACGGTCTGCACCTCATCGCCCCGGGCCGCGGTGGCGGTGATGACGACGGTGCCGGGCTTGACGGCGGTGACCTGATGATCCTCGATGGTCACCAGATCGCTGTCCGCGGTCAGCTCGATGGTGTCAGGCCATGCGCCGTAGGTGGTGTCGATGCCGAAGCCGGCGTTGTAGGTGTCGCCTACGACGAGGACGTCGTCCAGATGCAGCTCCTTCAGCGTCCACTCGCCCCAGGCCACGTGGAGGGCACAGGAGGCGGAGTAGGCGCCGTTCTCGGTCGTGCAGTTCAGGGTGATCACGCATTCGCCTTCGCCGGTGACCCGGACGTGACCGCTTTCATCGACGGTGGCGACGTCTTCGTTGCTGCTGACCCACTCGTGATCATCAGCGCCGAATTCAGGCCAGAGGTCGAATTCGTGGCCAGGCTCGACATAGGCGTCGGTCATGTTCAGCGGCAGGAAGTCGTCATACATGCCGGTGATGATGATCTGCGTATACGCGTTCAACGCCTGGTCGGGGAGCTCGACGACCGCTTCGATGTATACTTCACCGGGATGCATCGTGCGGAAGGTGATGCTGTTTGCGGTTTCCGTGACGTGCTTCAGCATCCAGTTGTCGTAGTTCCAGCGCAGGTGCCGGACCGGCATGTCCTCCAGACCGGTCACGGTCAGGGTGACCAGCTCGTTGAGGCCGGTTTCGACATGGTCGGGGCTGACCTGCCAGTCGTAGACGTGCACCACGGCCGTACCGGGCTGGTCGGGCGCGAGGGTGTTGTAGATGGAGATGGTCGCAGTACCCTCGCCGACGGCAAAGACCTGATCATCCTGGATGATCGCGACGCTCTCGTCGGAGGAGGTCATGACGACTTCGCCATACTCCCTGTACAGGGTGGGCACAGCGTGCGGATCCAGGTGGGCGCTGTTGTTGTTGGTCAGGGACAGATAGTACGTGTCAGCGCCGAAGTCGATGTACTCCAGGGCAGGCAGGTCGCTGGCGATGTAGACGGGGATGCGGTTCTCGTAGACGACCACGTCATCGTCAGTGACCAGCTGCAGCGTCACGTCGCAGCTGCCGGCTGCGCGGGCGTAGAGCTCCTGTTCACCCTTCACTTCCAGGATGCTTTCGTTGGAGCTGACGCAGCGGACGGACAGCTCGCCGTAATCCACAGTCGTGGAGAAGTAGGGATTGAACCAGTAGTAGTCATACACGTTCAGGAAGATGGCGCTTTCACACTGCACGGTGACCTCGGGATACCTGCCGGTGAGCATGCAGGAGGCCGTGTAGGTCACGCCGTCACGCTCCACGGTGGCGGTGATATAGCCGAGGTGGGTCTCGGTCCAGGTGTGCTGCATGGTCACAAGGCCCGTGCGGCTGATGGTGACGGCGCTGGTGTCCGCAGACCAGACAACGTCGCTGATCTCCGAGCCGTTCCACAGGGCCTTGAGCTGATACGTCTCGCTGGTAGCGAGGCGGATGCAGCTGGCGTTCAGCGTCAGCGGGCAGGTGCTGTCCGTGACCGTCACGATGCAGTCGGCGATGGCCGGCATACCGTTGATGATTGCGGACATCCGGATACGCGCGACGCCGGGACGCAGGGCGGTCACCTGACCGTTGCCGTTGACATAGGCGATGGTGGGATCCGAGGAGTTGAAGCTGATGCTGTCAGGCTCGAGGTACTGATCCGCAGAGAGCACGGGATCCAGCTGCAGGATGGCGTTGACCATCATCGCAGCTTCGGACTTGTTCAGCGAGAAGCTGCTGCCGTCGACGGTCACGGACATGGTGTCGTAACGGCTGAAGCCGCGGGCGCCGACGGTCGCGGTGATGACGGCATTGCCTTCGCCCACGGCCGTCATGATGATGCGGTTGTGGATCATGGAAACGCGCACCACGTCCGGATCACTGCTGGACACATACAGCACGTCGATGGGCAGGTTGCTCTCGTACCATGCCATGCATTCGTTGGTGTCGCCGATGGGAAGGCCCATCTCGGCGTGCTCGATGTCGATGCTGAGCGCAGCGCTTTCGATCTCCAGGTCGATTTCAAATTCCTGGGTATCACCGCCGACGGTCACGGTGCAGTACAGGGTGGACGTGCCGCCGTTGGCAACGGCACGCACGCGGACGTCGCTGCCGGCATAGCCGTAGCATTCCTCGATCACGATGTTGTCGTTCCCGCACGTCCAGGTGATGTCGATATCCTCTTCCCATGCGTTGGTGTCGAAGAAGAGGGACACATCGCAGGTCTCCGTGACGCGCAGGTGCACGAAGCTGTCGTTCAGCCAGGCGTTGAAGTAGATCTCCTCATCGGGGATGATGCGGTACGTGGCGGACAGGTTGTGGGTGGTGCCGTCGTTCAGGGTGACCTTCGCGGTGACGGTGCAGATGCCGCTTTCGGCCAGCGCGGTCACGACGTTGTCTTCGCCGATGGACAGGAGCTGCTCGTCGGAAATGCTCCAGACGATGCTCTCGATCTCCTTGCCGCTGGCGGTGATGAAGGCCGGCTCAAAGGGGATGCCCGGACGGATATCCATCTGCGTCTGGGCAAAGCGCACGGCGGGCTCGACGATGCGGACGGCCTTGCTGACGCTCTCCACCTGCTCGCCCTCGATGGCGGTCACGGTGACGGTCAGCACACCGGGCTTCAGCGCCAGGTAGCGGCCGTCCTCGGTCATGCGGACCAGAGACTCATCATCCAGGCTCCAGAGGAACTCTGCGGGCCAGGCATAGCGGGTGGCGTAGATATCCATGTCGAAGGAGTATGCGTCGCCCACCACCATGAAGGGGGGGAGGTTCAGGTCGTTGAGCTTCCATTCGCCTTCCTCAACGGTGACGTGGCAGGAGACGGTGCAGGGGCCGTTATCCGTTTCGCATTCCAGAACGATGTCGCACTCGCCGTATGCCACAGCGGTCACATAGCCGCCGTCATCGACCGTGGCGACGTTCTCGTCCGTGCTGGACCACACTTGATTCCAGGAGCTGAAATCGCTCCACAGGGATTCGCCCTTGCCGGGCTCGATGATCAGGTCGGACATGTTCAGCAGCATCGACTCGCCGGTGATGGAGAAGACGAATTTGTACCAGAACTCCAGATCGGGCAGAGTGACCCGCACGTCTACGTTGACCTCATCGGTCTGGCTGCGGGTGCGGACGGTCAGGGAATCCCAGCCGCCGTCCACATAGGTCATGTAGGCGGCGTCGGTCTCCCAGCTGATGCTCGGCGCGCAGCCCTCCGGCATGCCCGTGACGGCGAAGGTCACCGTTTCACCGGACTGTACCGTTTCGGCGGAGATGGTGAATTCGGGATCGAAGACATAGACGGTGGCCGTGTCGGAGACGCCGGGGTATGCCTCGTGGGTCAGGGTCAGGGTGGCCGTGCCGGGGCTGACCGCGTAGACCTCATGGCCATCCACCACAGCGACGCTCTCGTCGGAGGAGGTGATGGTCACGTCCGCCATATTCCAGGCGGTCGTGGGCTCCAGGATGGGATCCAGATATGTGGCGGTGCGGTTGTCCTCGAAGGTGGTGATGTAGTAGGCGTCGCGGGCGAACTCGAGCCGCTCCAGCTCGGGGGCACCCAGACCGACGCGCACCACGCAGGTACGGGTGGCAACGGTCTCGCCCGCGGAGTTCAGCAGATCGACGGTGATGATGCATTCGCCCTCGCCCACGGCCTCCAGCGTCGGGTCGGAGCCGCCGTAGGGGAAGTACGCGATGCTTTCGTCGCTGCTGGTCCTGCGGATGGTGTAGGACTCGTCCGGGTT
Organism: Clostridiales bacterium; assembly: GCA_015056155.1. Lineage (GTDB taxonomy): Bacteria > Bacillota > Clostridia > Christensenellales > Aristaeellaceae > UBA11524. The sequence goes on along the minus strand of SVGU01000020.1, from coordinate 23,622 downwards.
GGTGGTGGAGAAGTTGGCCCACACGTTCTCGTAGTCGCCCTCTTCCATGAGGAACATGCCCGGGCACTGCAGCAGGGCGTCGGCGGCGCGGCCGGAGACGCGGCAGGAAGCGGTGTAGGTCTGGCCATCCGCCTCGACGGTGCAGACGACGTAGGTAGAGTAATCCTCGGGCCAGTCATGGCGCAGGGTCAGCAGGCCGTCGGGGGAGACGTAGAGGCCGGAATCCTGGACGGACCAGCTGCCGGCGACCTCCGTGCCGTGCAGGTAGGCCTTGAGCTGCACCTGCTCGCCCTGCGCCATCGCCAGGGCGGTGTGGTTCAGCGTCAGGGCTGCGGCGTCGTCCGTGACGGTGATCTCGCAGTATGCGCGGGAGTAGGCGTCGTTGATGTAGGCGTCGAAGTAGATCATCGCGGAGCCGGCGCTGAGTGCGCTGACGTAGCCGTTGCCGTCAACGGAGACGATCTCGTCGTTGCTGCTCCAGTAGCTGCTGTAACCGTTGTAATCCATCTCCAGACCGTCCTCCAGCACGGGGAACAGGCGGATGGATTCGCCCACGGCCAGGGTCGCCTCGCTCTGGGAGAGGCTGAAGATATAGCCGTAGACGGAGACATTCACCGTTTCGGAGACCTCGTCGCCATAGATGCCCATCGTGACGGTGACGGTCGCCTCGCCGGCGCTGACGGGAACGAAGCGCAGGCGGTCGCCGGTCATGTAGGCCTTGACCACGCCGGTGTCGCTGCTGACGACGGACAGCCGGTGCAGGGGGGCGTTGCTTTCATAGCCGAAGTGGATGTCCTGCTCGCCCGACTCCACAGACAGATTGATGTCCAGGATCTCCGGATAGAAACGGAGGACTGCGTGGTCGACCTCCACCTCATAGGTGGCGGAGTCTTCCCTGTCCATGAAGCGTATGGTGAGGGTCAGCGTGGCCGTGCCGGCGCCGACGGCGGTCATGGTGCGGACGCCGTCCGTCTGGACGACGGAGGGATCCGAGCTGGTCAGGGTGACCTCGATCTTCTCCTGGTCCACGGGGAAGGTAGTGACCCAGGCGCTGATGGGGCGTTCGGCCACGTCGCCGACGTTCATGCAGAAGGGGCCATCAAAGCCGTCAAAGGAGACGTCATAGATGCCGTAATTGATGTAGCAGCTGGCAGTGGCGGTGGAACCGTCGGAATAGGTGACGGTGCAGTCGACCGTGCCGTTGCCGCCTTCGCTGCCCTCGGTGCAGGCGATGACAACCGTGCCGTCCTCGTCCACGAGGATCTCTTCGTTCGTGGAGCTCCAGGCAACGGCTGCGCCTTCGGGCAGCTCGCTTTCGAGCGCAAGCTGGTACTCGAAGCCGTCGTAGGCCCAGAGCATCGCGTGGGAGAGCGTCAGCTCGCTGCTCACGACGGTCACGTCGACGCTGGCGGAGATGAGCTCCTCGCCGCCGGACAGGATGCGCAGGGTGGCCGTGGCCTCGCCGGCACCCACGCCGGTGATGATGCCGAACGTGTCATGGGTGATGACGGAATCGTCGCTGGTTTCGAAGACGTATTCGAAACTGGGGTTGTAGCTGCTGGAGGAGACGTCCCAGTTGGGGGAGGTGACTTCGCCTTCGCGCAGCGTGACCTCGGTGAAATCCTGCGTGATGGAGACGTCGGGCTCCACGACATGCACAGTGGCGGTGGCATAGTAAACGATCGCCTCGTTCTCGATCCACAGGGTCACGGAGGCGTCGCCGATGCCATGGGCGTCCACGCGGCAGTCGGTGGACAGGGTGGCGACGGCGTCATCGCTGCTGTGGGCGGACCATTCGCCGTCGAAGGAGTCCCCAAGGGACAGCCAGAAGACGTCGCCGGGGTGGAGGACCACCTCGTCGTGGTCGAAGAAGAACTGCATCTTCTCGCGGTCGTCGTCGGGCAGGACGGGGGCGATCTCGTCGTTGGTGAGTACGATCTCCAGCTCATCCGCCCAGCCATAGGTGGCTTCGGGCATGCCGACGTCTTCGTGCACGAAGACCTTCGTCAGGCCGTCCAGGCCCCAGAAGGCGCAGCTGTCCAGCGCAACGACCTGTGCGCCGTTGACGCTCGCGGGCACGGTGTATTCGCCGCTCAGACCGGGCTGGCTGGGGAAGAGCAGCACGGCGGCATTGCGGTATGTGTCGGTGTAGTGATACACAAAGCCGCCGCTGGTGAACACCATGTCGATGTCGAGCCAGTTGATGTCCTGCGACACAGCGCCGAGGACAGAGCCGGGCGGCGAAATGACGTACTTTGTGCCCGCCAAAGCGTCGGCGGCGATCGAGACCGACTCAGAGGGAATCTCGACGTACAGCACGTCCGCGCCGGAGACGATGTCGCTGCCGATGCGCTGGACATCCGCCGGCATGCGCAGGGCAAACAGATCCGTGTCGGCAAAGGCGCGGTCGCCGATGTCCTTCACGGTGTCGGGCAGCGTCAGCACGCCGGACAGGGACTTGTCGCCGGCGAAGGCCTCTGCCTCGATCGCCTGCAGCTCTCCGGGCAGGCGCACAACGGCCAGCGCGTCGCTCACAGGCATCAGCAGCAGCATGGCGCTGAGCAGGATGGCAAGGAATCGCTTCATTATGGGTACCTCCTTGGAGTAAAAATGACCAAAGGGTTTGGATATAAAGGTATTTGGTATTATTTTACCATAGATAAATGGGAAGTGTCAATTTGCCTGCTTCCAACTAAAACGTTATACTTTGGCGAATAAGCGAATAACGGGCGTTTTATGTGGAACGCATGGCTGCCGGGGCATGGAAAAACGCCTGCCGCAGGGCGCAGCAGGCGTGCGGGGCAAGCCGATCAGATCAGTCGCCGAAGAAGGTGGGCAGACCGCCGTACATGATCAGCTCCACGCTCTTGGTGCTGTGGCCGCCGCTGCACTGGGTGTAGTACAGGTTGCCGTCGCGGAAGTTCTCGCAGTACACGAAGGTGTCCGGCATCAGGGTCATGGCGTTGACCAGCGCGGTCATACCGGCATAGCCGACGTCGCCCTCGCCGCCGCAGCCGGCATAGATGAAGAAATCATCCTTGGTGTAGCCGGCCTTGGCGACGCTGCTGGCCAGGTTGCGGGCGGAGGCTGCCGCATCGCCGCCGAAGCTGGCGCCGCCGCAGCAGGGCATGTAGTAGGCGATCTGGTCCAGGCTGTGCTCAAACGTCGCCCAGCAGGAGACGGAGCCCATGGAGAAGCCACTGTATGCGCGGTGGGTGCGGGAGGCGCGGATGCCCTCGGGGGTCACGTCCTCGGCATAGGTGGGGTAGGCGCTCTCAAAGGCGGGGATGAGGTAGTTGTTCAGCTCATACCAGAAATTCGCCGCGCACCAGCCCTCGTCCTTGCCGGGGACGGCGTAGGTGGGCGCGACCACCAGCAGGGGCTCGATGTGGCCCTTTTCGATCATCGCGTCCAGCACGAACTGCATCGTGGAGAAGGAGCCTGCGCCGCGGAAGAAGGTGGTGTAACCGCCGCCGTGGCCGTGCATGAGGTAGAGCACGTTGTAGCGTGCGGAGGCATCCTCCGGGTCGTAGCCGTAGGGCAGGTAGACCAGGGCGTTCTTGGTGTAGGTCTGGCCGTCCTCGGTCTTGGCTTCGTAGCGGAAGAGGACGGTCTTGCCGCGCTGGGTGACGCCGGTGATGTAGTTGGGATCCATCTCGACGAAGGTGTTGTCCGGGAAGTCGGTCTTGCGGCTGCTGCCCTCGGCGAAGGCAAAGCTGCCCAGCAGCATCAGGGCGGCCAGCAGGCATGCGATCAGTTTCTTCATTTGTTGCCATCTCCTTTTCCGTTGTTGAACGGTTCACTTGCGATACAGTATACATGAAAAAGCCCGGAATTGCAACATCTGCGGGCCTGATTCATCCGGATTTCATCACGATCTGCTGCCGCTGGGGCATGCAGAAAGCCCCGCTCCCTTGAAACGGGAACGGGGCCGGGGTTCCTTGGGACATTGCCTGTCCGGATCACTCCTGCACGGTGACGCAGAGGATGCCGTACGTTTCGGCGAAGGTCTGTGCCGCGCTGCCTGGCGTGGTCAGGATGACCAGGCTGTCCATGTGGCTGGCGAAGGCCGTCGGGTCGATGTCGGTGACGCTTGCCGGGATCTCGATCACCTGCAGCTGCGCGCAGTACGCGAAGGCGCGGGCGGCGATCGTCTGGCAGCCATCGGGCAGGATCACGCACTGGGCGGCGCTGCAGAGGAAGGCTTCCTCGTCGATGGCGGTCAGGCCTGCCGGCAGCTTCATCTGCAGGAGCGCCAGCATGGGGATGATCTCCTGCTCGGCGAAGACTTCGCCGCAGGTCGGGCAGTAGCTGCCCTCGGTCATGCCGACGGTCCGGTGGGTGGCCGGGACGGCGGGCAGGATGGTCTCCGTGTGTCCCAGCGCGGGGATCTCCTCCTGCTCGGCGAAGACAGTGCCGCAATCCGCGCAGGTGCTGCCCTCGGTCATGCCGGCCTCGGTGCAGGTGGGATCAACGGCTTCCTGCACGATGACGTCGTGGCAGGTTTCGTCCCAGACGAAGTTGTTGCTCTCCGCCCAGGTGCGGGCGTAGGACGTACAGGGCGCGATGACCAGCATGCCGCTGCCGGTCGGGAATGCGCCGGAGACGATGGTCTGGACGGACGCGGGGATGGAGACGCTCCGGAGCGCATGGCCGGCGAAGGCGTTGGCGCGGATCTCGGTCACGGGGATGTCGCCCAGGACATCGGGGATGACCACATCGGCGCTGCTGCCGTGGTAGCCGGTGATCCACACGCCGGTGGGCGTGCTGCCCACGGAAGTCACGCGGTAACGCATGGTGAAGTCGTCGCCGGGCATGAAGGAGCATCCGCGCAGGGACAGCAGGATCGCCGTCGGGCTGTCGGCGGAGGCATGGATGCGTGCGGTGACTCTGAGGAAGGTCGTCGCGGTGATACCGGTGACGTCGTCCGGCAGCCAGACGTCCGTCAGCGCCGTTGCGCCGTAGAAGGTCTGGGAGCCGACCGCCGTGATGTTCTCCGGAACGACGACGGAGGTGATGCTGGTGTTGTTCTTGAACAGCGAGGCGGAAAGGGTCAGGGCGTCATCGGGGATCGCGACCTCGGGCGAAGTGCCGTTGTAGGCGACGATCTCCGTGCCGTCGTAGGTGAAGAGCGCGGGAATGACCTCCTGCGCGGCGAAGACCTCGCCGCACACGCCGCAGTGGCTGCCTTCGGTCAGGCCGGGCTCGCGGTTCGTGGGCGCGATGGCCTCGTCGATCACCGTGTCGTGGCCGGTCATGGGCAGGTCGGACAGGACGAGGACGTCCTGATACACCTGACCGCCGATGGTGATGGACGCGGTGTACGTCGTTTCGCCGCCGGTCACGCAGGTGGGCTCGAGGGTGACGCTGTCAGTGATGGCTGCATTGCCGCCGGCAGTTTCGCCGCAGGCGCCGCAGACGACCGTCGCCGTGCAGGCGGAGCCGTCCTCAGCCCAGACGAATTCGCATTCGCCGTAGCTGTGTCCCAGCGCGGGAACGCTCTGGGCAGGCGTGGTGACGATGAAGCACCGGCTGCAGCTGTACTCGTCGGTGGTGCCGGCTTCGGTGCAGGTCGGGAGCGTGCCGGGCTTGCTGACGACGGGATCATGCCCCAGCGCGTCGATCGGCTCGTCGTACTGGAGGATCTCCTCGCAGACCTCGCAGAAGATGAAGTCCTGGATACCGGACTCGGTGCAGGTGGCGGGGATGCCCTCGATGATGAACTCCGTATGGCCGAGGGCGGGGATGATTTCCTGTTCGGTGAGAATATCACCGCAGCGGACGCACCACAGACCCTCGGTGAGGCCGGATTCGGTGCAGGTGGGGTCGACGGCAGGGATGACTTCCTCGTCATGGCCGAGGGCGGGGATGGTGGTCGGTTCAGTGAAGATCTCGCCGCATGACTCGCACCATGTTCCGTCTTCCTGACCTTCGGTCAGGCAACCTGGCTCCACAGACGGGATTGCGCTTTCAGTATGCTGATTATGCTCCCACTGGAAACCTTCATTAAGCGCCCACGTGCGGGCATAGGCTTCTGCAGAGGAGCGGATCACTGTGTCATGATCAGCAAAGGCCAGGGGGTCGATATGAATAATGGAATCGGGGATGGTCACCTTCTTCAGGTTGGGCATCTCTGCAAAGGCATAGCTGCCGATGCTTTCTTCACCGCTGTTGATGGTGACCATGGAGACAGTTGCGGGATAGGCAAAGGTGAAGGTTCCAGGATCAGTTGCCATGGTTCCGCCAAGGACATCAGTGCCGGCGATGGTAACGCTGGTCAACCCGGTACATCCGTGGAAAGCGGCGCTGCCCACGGATGTCACGCTTGCTGGAATGACAACATCTGTCAGACCGGTGCAGCCTTTGAAAGCGTTGCTGTAGATAAAGATCAGATTGCTGGGCAGAGTGATCTCCTTCAAGCTGGAGCAATTGGCGAATGCATTGGTACCGATACTGGTTAGACTCTCAGGGAACGTGACAGCGGAAAGAGCGGTACATTCATTAAAGACAAAGTTGTCCAGCGTGACGATGTCTGACGGGATGGCGATGGGATCAGAAAGACTCTTGCATCCGCTGAATGCGGAGGCGCCAAGGACGGTCAGTTTTTCGGGCAGGCTGATTCCGTCAAGGCTGCTGCATTCAGAGAATGCGTTTGTGCCGATGGTGGTTACGCTGTCGGGCAGCACCGCGCTCTCCAGCGACTCGCAGCCCATAAAGGCGTAGTCACTGATGGTGGTGACAGTATCCGGAATGTTCACCCGGACCAGTCCTGTGTTTGTGCAGAAGGCATTCTCGCCAATGGTGGTTACACCGGAATGAATGGTGACTACAGAAACGGTCTCGGGAAAAACATAGGTAAAGGTACCATTGCAGCTAGCATTGGCATTGCCTTGAATGATGCAGCCGGGAATGTTGGCGGACTGCAGTGCAGTGCAACGCCAGAATGCGTTTTGGCCTACGGAGGATACACTCGCGGGAATATTGACGCTTGTGAGTGCGGAGCAGCGACTGAAGGCGGATTGGCCAATGACGGTTAAGCTGTTGGGCAGATCAATCTCTTGCAGGCTGGTACAGTCGGAAAAAGCAGAAGAGCCGATAGTGGTCACACTCTCAGGGATGAGGACGCTTGTGAGCGCGGAACAACCTAAGAAGGTGCCGGCGTTGATGTTGAGCAGCCCGTCAGTCAGGTCGATTTCCGTCAGCCTGGTGCAGCCGCTGAAGGCGGAATCACCAATGACGGTCAGACTGTCAGGCAGGGTAATCTCTGTCAGACTGGTGCAATCATCGAAAGCAGAACTGCCAATGACGGTCAGGTTGTCGGAGAGTGTTACACTTTCCAACTCTGAACAACCTCTAAGGGCGCAGTAGTCGATGGAGGTGACTGAATTGGGGATGTTCAGCCGCACCAGTCCTGTATTGGCGCAGAATGCGTAAAGACCGATGGTGGTCGCACCGGAATGGATGGTCACCTCTTCGATTGTTTCGGGGAAGCAATAGGAGAAGGTACCCTCGTATCCGTCATTGGTACCGCCTCTAACGATACAACCGGGGATGGTGACGCTGGTCAACCCGGTGCAGCCATCGAAGGCATCGCGACCTACGGAGGTCACGCTCGTCGGGATATCCAGCTCGGTCAGTCCGGTGCAGCCTTGGAATGCATAGTTGCCAATAGTGGTCACGCTCGTTGGGATGTCCAGCTCATTCAGTATGGTACAGCCGGAGAAAGCATAGGTATCGATGGTGGTCACACTCGCTGGGATACTCACTTCATTCAGGCTGGTACAGTTACTGAATGCGCTGTTACCAATGACGGTCAGGCTATCAGGCAAATTGACCTTCGTCAAGCTGGAACAGCCGGAGAAAACGCTAACTATTGTGGTGATTCCTTCCGGAATTGTGATGGGGCCAACCAGACTTACACATTTCCCGAAAGCAGAACTGTCGAGGGTGGTTAGGCTGTCGGGCAGGTCGATCTCTGTCAGGCTGGTGCAGCGGTAGAAAGCAGCACCGCCGATGGAGGTTAAGGACTCGGGGAGCGTCACGCTCTTTAGCGCTGCACATCCACTGAAGGCTGACTCGCCGATGACGGTCAGGTTGTCAGGCAACACTATGCTCTCAAGCGCTGTGCATCCGCTAAAGGAGTCCTTTCCGATGGAGGTGACCGAATCGGGAATATTTACCTTCACAAGCCCAGAACAGTTGTAGAAGGCATGATCACCGATGGTGGTAACGCCATCATGGATGGTAACTTCAGGGACATCTCTGGGAAAATGGTAGTAGAAGTTGCCATATGAGCCGGCATAATAGCTTCCCTTAATGACGCTGCCAGGAATGGTGACACTGGTCAATCCGGTGCAGCCGCCAAAGGCGCTATTACCTATGGAGGTAACGCCCTCAGGGATGACTACTTCTGACAACCCTGTGCATTTGCTAAATGCAAACTGATCAATAGAGGTCACGCTTTTCGGGATATCCAATTCCATCAGTTGAGGACAGGCTCTAAAAGCAGATTCGCCAATGGTGGTCAGACTGCTGGGAAAGACGATTTCTGTCAACCCGTTACAGCCTTCGAAGGCACTGTCGCCGATGGTAGTAATGCTCGCGGGGAGGATTACCTTCGGTAGATTGATACAGCCCTTGAAGGCCCAGTTGCCAATGCTCGTAACGCCGTCTTCTATCACGGCTGCGCTAATGGTGGTTCCCCAGGGAGCATTCGAAGACTTCGAGTAATTCCGCATCGCACCCGTTCCGGAAACAGTCAGCACACCCTCATCGTCAAGCACCCACGTGAGGTTATCACCGCAGGTGCCGGAGGTCGCCGCGTTTGCAGCCGCAGGCAGCATCATCAGCAGTGCCAGCAGCATGGTGAACAGGATACTTCTCTCAACGACTTTCTTCATAAATATGTACGCCTCCCATCTGTAGAACAACATTATACCATATATTGCGCGTGCTGTCATCTGTTTTCATCCGGAACTTCATGCAGAAGAAAGATACTCGCCCATTCTCCTGAAGCCAGGCGGTTGTGCCGGCAGCCGAAACATGCTATAATCGAGAAAAAACGCAACAGGAGTGATTTCATGCTGACGATCAGACGCGATACCGTTGTTTATGCCATGTCCCCGGAGAATGCCCCGGCTGCCCGCGCGCAGTCCGGCGATACGGTCGTGTTCGAGACGATGGACTGCTTCGGCGGGCAGATCGCCTGTCCCTCCGACAAGCTGGGCGCGCTGGACTGGACGCGCATCAATCCGGCGACGGGCCCGCTCTTTGTCGAGGGTGCGGAGGCCGGCGATACGCTCAAGGTCGAGATCCTGCAGATCGACCTGGCGGAGCAAGCTGCGATGGTCGAGGCGCCGGGCGAGGGCATCACCGGCCTGATGGCCGACGCGGAGAATACGAAGATCCTGCCGGTGCAGGACGGGCAGGTCCGGTTCAATGACCGCCTGTCATTGCCCCTGTGCCCGATGATCGGCGTGATCGGCACGGCGCCGGAAACCGGGGCGGTCCCGACCGGCACGCCGGACAGCCATGGCGGCAACATGGACTGCAGGCGCATCGGAGCGGGAACGACGCTGTATCTGCCGGTCAACGTGCCGGGGGCGCTGCTGGCGATGGGAGACCTCCATGCGGTGATGGGCGACGGCGAGGTCTGTGTGTGTGGCGCGGAGATCGCGGGCGCGGTGACGGTGCGCGTGACGGTGGTGAAGGGGCAGCCCCTGCCGCTGCCGTTCCTGGTGACGCAGGAGCATGCCATGGCTATCAGCTCTGCCGAGGGGCTCGATGCCGCCGCGGAGCAGACGACGCTGCGCATGCGGTCTTTCCTGATGGAGCAGGTGAAGCTCCCGGCGCATGAGGCGGGGATGCTGCTGAGCCTCGCGGGGGATCTGCGCATCTGCCAGGCGGTCGATCCGAACAAGACCTGCCGGATGGAGCTGCCGCTGGGCATCCTTGCGCAGCTGGGCTATGCGTTTCCCTGACGGGTGACTTTGCAGGAAATGCGCAAAAAAATGCGAGAATTCCATTGTTTGTAAGGGCTTTCGAAAAAGTGGCGAAAACGTTGAAAAATGCGCTTTGTTATCGTTTTCGGAGCGAGTGGGAATGGACTGACTGGTGCAAAAAGATTAGATTTTGACAAAAAAACCTCTTGATTTTTGTTGGAGTATCATGTATACTAAGTTCATGCGAAACCGGTTTAGATTGTTTCAGGCCTGCCAATATCGGGAAAACAGAGGCCTGATGCGGATCGTTTTCGGAAGGTTCTTTTGTCTCTGAACGGTGCCGAGGCGCTGTTTGAAGAAATAGCGGGAAACCGCAAATTATTTCAAGGAGGAACCCACCATGAAGAAACTCGTTTCCCTTCTGCTGGCTGTTCTGATGCTGGCTTCCGTTGGCTTCGCCTTCGCCGAGAAGGAAGCTCCTGTCGTGGCTGCTACCGAGCTGGCCTACGCTGGCGAGCTGGAGCTGATGCACTACTCCACCTCTGAAGAGTCTCAGGGCAACGGCGGCTCCGACGGCTTCCGTTCCGTCATCGCTGCCTGGGAAGCCGCTCACCCCGGCATCAAGCTGACCCAGAACGTTCTGGCCAACGCCGAGTACAAGACCCAGATCGCTACTCTGGCTGCCGCCAACGATCTGCCTGACGTGTTCCTGCTGCAGGGCATGAACACCATCGCGTGGGCCGAGGCTGGCCTGGTGCTGGATATGTCCGACATCATCAAGGCTTCCCCCTACTATGCGGATTACAACACCGCGTTCTTCGCTCCCTTCACCACCCCCGACGGCAAGATCTACGGTCTGCCCGCTCTGACCGGCGGCACCTGCACCGTCGTGATCTACGACAAGGCCATGTGGGCCGAGGCCGGCTACGAGACCTTCCCCACCACCTGGGCTGAGGTCGAGAAGGCTTCTGAGTACTTCGAGGCTCAGGGCATCGACACCATCGCCTTCGGTAACGGCGGCCAGTGGCAGATGAACTCTGACTTCATCTCCACCCTGGGCAACCGCTACACCGGTCCCGAATGGTTCTCCTCTCTGATCGCCAAGACCGGCGCCAAGTTCACCGACGAGGCCTTCGTTGCCGCTCTGACCGAGACCCAGCGTCTGTTCACCCAGACCAAGATCTTCAACGAGGACTTCAACGCCGTCACCAACGAGGACGCCCGTGAGTACTACATCGCCGGCGAGGCTGCTGCTTTCATCGGCGGCAACTGGGACGAGAGCTACATCGCGGCTGTCCTGAAGGAGGACAACGAGGAGAAGTTCAACAACATCGGCTTCGCCGTCCTGCCCCAGCCCGCGGACGCCACCAAGGCTCCCACCTCCCAGAACATCGGCCTGGGCTACGCCATGGCCATCAACCCCAAGGTTGCTGAGGATCCCGCGAAGCTGGCCGCTGCCATCGACCTGTGCTATGAGCTGACCGGCCCCGCTTTCTCCAACTACGTTGCCAAGTACTACGCTCTGGGCGGCCTGACCAAGGTTGCTGACGTTGACCTGTCCAACTTCGACGCTGTTACCCAGGCCTTCTACAAGTGGTCCTACGTGGACACCGAGACCTGCGAGATCTACGACTCCTACGTCAACTCTGCTGTCTGGTCCGTGCTGAACACCGGCATGCAGGCCATGTGCAACGGCGAGAAGACTCCTCAGGAAGTCGCTAACGAGACTCAGGCTGCTTACGAGGCCAACTATTAATCCTCTCTCAGGATTAACCTGGCAGTTTGTTAGCTGAATGAGGGCCGCTCTGCCTATCTGATATGGGCAGAGCGGCTTTTGTGCAACCTGTGCTTCCAAAGAAAACACCGGGGAGGCAAGTGCGATGCTTGATTCAATCAAACCCAAGAAATGGGTCATCTATCTGTACCTGATCATTCCTGTGGCGGCGTTTGTGTTCACGGTCTTCGTTCCGCTGCTCACGGCGCTCGTCTATAGCTTCTTCGAGTGGAAGAACGGCCCGGTCAAGACCTTCAACGGCATTGCGAACTACCAGCAGCTGATCGCGGACACGACCTTCTGGCAGGCCTTCGGCAACAACATCTACCTTGTTATTGCCTGTCTGATCGGCCAGATCGGCATCGCGTTCCTGCTGGTCCTGCTGGTCAATGCCCGGACGACCAAGCTCAAGAGCGTTCACCGTACCTTCGGTTTCTTCCCCAGCACCATTTCTGCCGTGTGTATCGGCATGATCTGGACGATGGTGTACCATAACAAGTACGGCATCCTGAACTGGTTCCTCAAGACGATCGGATGCCCGGAGCTGACGCAGGTGTGGCTGAACAACACCGAGCACATCATGCTGATCGTGTCCATCCCGCTGATCTGGCAGTTCATCGGCTACTACATGGTCATCATCTTCTCCGCCATCGCCGGTATCGACAGCGAGGTGTTCGAGTCCGCCAACATCGACGGCGCGAACGCGTGGCAGACCGCCATGCACATCACCCTGCCGCTGATCAAGAACACCATGCTGGTGTGTATCACCCTGTGCGTGGCGGGCAACATGAAGGCCTTCGACAACATCTATACCATGACCAAGGGCGGTCCCGGTACTGCTTCGATGGTTATGGCCATGTACGGCTACAAGATCTCCTTCGAGCAGTCCAACCTGGGCTACGGCTCGACGATCTCCGTGGCGATCTTCGTCCTGTCCCTGCTGGTCATCGGCGGCTCGCAGTGGCTGGTCAAGCGCGTGACGGCAAAGGTGGAGGTGTAAGACGATGAAGATTAACACCAAGACGCTTGCCCGAGTGCTGACCTCCATTGGCCTGGCGCTGATCGTCATCGCCCTGGCGTTCGCGTTTGTCGGCTCCTTCGAGGGCTACAAGGACATGGCCGAGTCCTTCACCAAGATCGACAAGGCGACCGGCGAACCCCTGGCGAAGCCCACCCAGTGGCAGAGCGTGCTGGTCTGGTTCGTGTCCAACAGCGGCATGATGCTGCTGGCGGGCCTGGTCGTGATCGCCGCAGCGGTGATCGTCCGCCTGGGTCTGAAGGACGGCGTCATCTCCGTCTTCAACAACAGCGTGCTGGGCATCTTCTCCGCCACTTGCATCTTCCCGCTGGTGTGGATGTTCTACTCCTCCCTGAAGGAGAAGCGCGTGTTCAACGCCGACATCATGGGCCTGCCCACGGAGCCGACGCTGATCAACTACGAGCGCATCCTGACCAACAAGGACTATCATCTGGCGGAGTCCATGTGGAACTCCATGCGGACGACGGCGCTGTCGATCTTCCTGATCGTGCTGTTCTCCTTCATCGTGGGCTACATCCTCTCCCGCGTGCGCTTCAAGGGCAACCGCCCGCTGTACCTGATGTTCCTGATGGGCATGCTGATCCCGATCCACTCCCTGCTGGTCCCGATCTATGTCGTGTTCAAGGATTGCGGGCTGAACGACAAGTGGTTCACGCTGCTCTTCCCGTATGTGTCCTTCGGTCTGCCGATGGGCATCTTCCTGGTGGAGGGCTACGTCAAGGGCATCCCGATCTCCCTGGAGGAGGCGGCCGCCATCGACGGCTCCAGCTTCTCCAACACCCTGTGGCGCATCATCCTGCCGATCTGCAAGCCTATCCTGATCACCGTGGCGATCATTCAGGTCTTTAGCTGCTGGAACGAGTTCTCCTTCGCGCTGGTGCTGATGAAGTCCGTGTCGCTGCAGACGGTGCCGCTGGCGCTGACGCAGTTCAAGGGTCAGTTCGCCTCGGACTATCCCAAGCAGATGGCAGCCATGCTGCTGACCATGTCGCCCATCGTGGTGCTGTACTTCATGTTCAGCAAGCACATCATCAAGGGCATGGTCGCCGGCGCTGTCAAGGGCTAAATCGACCGAACCGGCCATCGCGGCCGAACAGGCGGTTCCTTCGGGAGCCGCCTTTTTGCATGCAAAAAAGCTGCCGTCCGGTTGCGGGCGGCAGCGTGGATGCGGTTTGTCAGTGGAGGACGACCAGACCCTTGCGGCTGGCCTCCAGCAGGTCGATCAGGTCCTGCATGCGCTCCTTCAGGCGCGTGCCGTGGTCGGTGTCGCTGACGTACTTGCGCTGGGGATAGGTGGCGAATTCGTAGGACTGGCTGTGGATATCGCGCCCGGTGGACTGGGCGTCCTCCAGGGACGTGAAGGGCTGGTGGGACATCAGGCGCATGCCGTGGCTGTTGGCGATGAGCGTGTAGCCGGCGATGCCGGTGGTCTTCTGATACGCCTTGCAGAAGCCGCCGTCGATGACGACCAGCCTGCCGCCGGCGCGCAGGGGGCTTTCGCCGCTGCCGACGTGGATGGGCGTGTGGCCGTTGATGATGCGGCTCTCGCTGTCCGTCAGGCCGAATTCGGCGAGGATCTCCGTGCACTTCTCCTCCACGCGGTACCATTTGTAGTAGGGATCCTGCGGCTCGTGCCACGCGGCCTTGTCGGGCACGAAGGCGCGGGCGAAGGTCTTGATGCGGCGGCCGCACACGGGCGAGTCCGTGCCGCACCACAGGTACCACATGAAGTCGAGGGCGTAGCGGTCGCCCCGGTAGAAGGCGCGGCGGGCGATGCGGTCGGTGTAGTTCATGAAGGCCTTGCCCTTGTAGGGCTGGCCTTCCAGCGTCTTCTCGTAGAAGTCGCCCTCCGGGGTCATGGGGATGCAGCCGTGATAGAGGAGATTGCCGTTATAGACGCGGTACATCCAGCCCTTCTGATACAGGAAGGCGATGTGCTCATGCAGGCGGGGGCTGTGCATGAAGGCGGAGCGCAAGCCGGCGAGGACCTCTGCCTCCTCCTCGGTGAGGGCGTAGGGATCGTCGGGCGAGACGGTGGGGAGGGGGAGGGGCTTCACTGGCCAGACCTCACCGTCGATCTCGACGGTCAGATTGCGGCGGTCCAGCTTGTGCAGCAGCAGGCGATCCTCCATGGCGAATTCCGGGTTGCGGCGGATGAGCTGGCCTTCGAGCTTGAACATCATGACGGTGATGGCGTGCCGGGGCGCTACGTCCGGCGGCAGCTCGGGGTACTGATGCTCGGCGAAGAGGGAGAGCGCGCGCAGAGGGATGCCGTAGCCGCGCTCGAGGATGTCCATGTTGCCGTAGGACAGGCAGTTGCGCACAACGCCGCAGATGCAGGCCTCGCTGCCCGATGCGGCGCCCATCCACAGCACATCGTGGTTGCCCCACTCGATATCGACGGCGTGGTGCTTCATGAGGATGTCCATGACGCTGTCCGCCCGGGGGCCGCGGTCGAAGATGTCGCCCACGACATGCAGGCGGTCCACGGCGAGGTGCTTGATGGTCACGGTGAGGGCGTTGATCAGGCCGTCGCAGGCGTCGATGCCGATCATCGCGTCGACGATGGCGTGGTGATAGCGGCGGCGGTTGCCCTCCTGCTCGTTGGCGGCGTCGCCCTCGTCGCTCTGATAGTGCAGCAGCTCGTCCAGCAGGAAGGCCCAGCTGTCCGGCATTGCCTCGCGCGCCTTCTCCCGGGTGTATTTGGAGGTCAGCATCCGGGCGAGGTGGATCAGGTATTCCACGCGGGTGCGGTACCACTCCGGGGAGATGCGTCCGGCGGCATGGAGCTGCTTGAGCGTCTGATCGGGGTAGTAGATCAGCGTGCAGAGCTCGTCCTCCTCCTCATGGGTCAGGCGGCTTCCCAGCCAGAGCGTCACCTTCTCGCGGATCACGCCGGAGCAGTTGTTCATGATGTGGCAGAAGGCCTCGTATTCGCCGTGAATATCGCTCATGAAGTGCTCGGTGCCCTTGGGCAGGCTCAGCAGGGCGCTGATGCGGGAGATCTCGGTGCACAGCGCCTCCACGGTCGGATATTGCTCGGACAGCAGGCGCAGGTATTTCAGGCGCTCGGGCGGCAGATGGGAATTCATGGGCGGCTCCTTTCGGGGGTGAAATGTCGGATCAGGTTGAATAGTATCTATATTGTAACATGTGTGGGGCGGGAATGGTAGTGCTCCTGCGGGAAAATCCACGACAGCAGGGCGACGTGAACCGGAAAGTGGATAAATATACATGAAAAAGGCGAATGTTCCCAGCAAAAAAACACGAATTATACAGGAAATGACTTGAATTGGAGGCGCGGTGCGGCTATAATATGAACATCCTGATCGCCGCAAATGATCCGCGGCGAATCCTTTAGGGAGGTATTTCCATGAAGATCCGTAAGTTCTTTGCCGCCGTGCTGGCGCTGTGCCTGATGGCCTGCATGATCCCCGCTTCCGCTGAAACCGTCCTGACCATCGGCGTGATCGGCCCGATGACCGGCGGCGCTGCCGTGTACGGCACTGCTGTTGCCCACGGCGCTCAGATCGCTGCTGACGAGATCAACGCCAAGAATGGCGACATCCGCATCAAGCTGGATGTGCAGGACGACGAGCATGACCCCGAGAAGGCCATCAACGCCTACTACACCGTGCTGGACAACGGCGTACAGATGATCCTGGGCACCGTGACCACTGGCCCCTGCCTGGCCGTGTCCGAGATCGCGTATGAGATGCGCGTGTTCATGCTGACCCCCTCCGCTTCCGCCACCGGCGTCACCGAGGGCAAGGACAACGTTTTCCAGGTCTGCTTCACCGACCCCGGCCAGGGCGTTGCTGCGGCTGACAAGATCTTCGAGATGAACGCCGCTGCCAAGGTCGGCATCATCTACAACAACTCCGACGCGTACTCCACCGGCATCAAGGACGCTTTCGTGGAGCAGGCTGCCAAGGTTGGCCTGGAGATCGTTGCGACCAGCAGCTTCTCCTCCGACGCGAACACTGACTTCTCCGTGCAGATCGCTGCCTGCAAGGACGCCGGCGCTGACCTGGTGTTCCTGCCCATCTACTACACCCCCGCTTCCCTGATCCTGAACCAGTCCAACGCCATCGCCTACGCCCCCACCTTCTTCGGCGTGGACGGCATGGACGGCATCCTGACCCTCGAGGGCTTTGACAAGACCCTGGCTGAGGACGTCATGCTGCTGACCCCCTTCGCCGCTTCCTCTCAGGACGCTGCGACCCAGGCTTTCGTTCAGGCTTATGTGGCCGCTTACGGCGAAGAGCCCAACCAGTTCGCTGCTGACGCGTATGACGGCATCATGGCGCTGTACGAGGCCTGCCAGAAGGTCGGCATCACCAGCGACACCTCCTACGAGGAGGCCTGCGAGCTGCTGCTGGCTGAGTTCCCGAACCTGGAGATCGCTGGCCTGACCGGCAAGCTGTCCTGGGACGCTTCCGGCGCCGTGACCAAGGATCCCACCGTGTATGTCATCAAGGACGGCGCTTACGCCATGGTTGAGTAATCCCTGACCGGCAAGCGTGCGCTTCCGCCCGGCTCCCTGCCTTGTGGGGGAGCCGGGCAGTTCTTGTACTTGCCCCTATCTGCAAAAAACGCGATTCCAACGAAAGTGTCGGGAAAAGTCCGACGAAAGTGAGGTCGAGAAGGAATGATATCGCTCCTTTCCACCCTGTTGAACGGCCTGAGCCTTGGCAGCGTGTACGCCATCATCGCCCTTGGCTACACGATGGTGTACGGCATCGCAAAGATGCTGAACTTTGCCCACGGCGACGTGATCATGATCGGCGCGTACATTTCCTTCAGCGCCATTTTCTACTGGGGTCTGCACCCCATTCTTGGCTTCCTGCTGGCGATGCTGGTGTGCACGGTGCTGGGCATCGTGATCGAGTCCCTGGCATACAAGCCGCTGCGTCAGGCGACCTCCCTGGCCGTGCTGATCACCGCCATCGGCATGAGCTACCTGCTGCAGAACTCTGCGCAGCTGATCTGGGGCGCGAACACCAAGGCCTTCCCCAAGATGTTCTCCCTGCCCGACGCCAGCCTCTTCGGCGGCGCGATCACCATCAGCAACAACACCATCTCCATGCTGAACGACCAGCTGAAGATCTCCGGCAACATGCTGCTGACGATCCTTGCGTGCGTGATCATCATGGTGTCGCTGGTGCTGTTCATCAACAAGACGAAGATGGGCAAGGCGATGCGCTGCGTGTCCGAGGACAAGGGCGCGGCTGAGCTGATGGGCGTGAACGTGAACAAGACCATCTCCATGACCTTCGCGATCGGTTCCGCGCTGGCGGCGGTGGCGGGCGTGCTGCTGTGTGCGTCTTATCCGAGTCTGCAGCCCACCACCGGCGCGATGCCCGGCATCAAGGCCTTCACGGCTGCGGTGTTCGGCGGCATCGGCTCCATCCCCGGCGCCATGGTCGGCGGTATCCTCCTGGGCGTGATCGAGAAGCTGGGCCAGACCTATGTGTCCGACCAGCTGGGCGACGCCTTCGCCTTCGCCGTGCTGATCATCGTTCTGCTGGTCAAGCCCACGGGCCTGCTGGGCAAGAAGGTCCATGAGAAAGTGTGAGGTGGAACGTATGAAAATCAACAAGAAACTCCGCAGCGCACTGATCACCTTCGCCATCGTGATCATTGCCTTCCTCCTGTGCGAGGCGGGCATCAACAAGTGGTTCGGCGATGGCTTTACCCTCAAGTTCTCTGAGAAGGGCCTGCTGGTGCCCATCTGCGCGTACATCGTTCTGGCGGTTTCGCTGAACCTGATCGTCGGTATCTCCGGCGAGCTGAGCCTGGGCCATGCGGGCTTCATGAGCATCGGCGCGTTCTCCGGCGTGGTGGTCGCCACGTGGCTGGAGCGCGCGGTGCTGACCATTGACGCCGCCGGCAAGACGGTCCCCTTCTTCAGCGATACCTCCATCCTGATCATCTCCATCATCGTTGCCGGCGTGATCGCGGCGGCGGCGGGCGTGGTGATCGGCATCCCGGCGCTGCGCCTGCGCGGCGACTACCTGGCCATCGTGCTGCTGGCCTTCGGCGAGATCATCCGCAATGTGATGAACTGCGTGCTGGTTGCGGTGGATGGCTCCCGGATGCAGTTTGCGCTGAAGATCAACGAAGGCTCCGCGGTTGCCTTTGGCAGCGGCGCCCAGATGGTCATCAACGGTGCCCAGGGCACGAACAACAAGGTCATGTCGGTGGCGTTCAACAACGAGCGCTTCATCGTCGGCTTTGCGCTGGTGCTCTTCACCCTCTTTGTGGTGCTGAACCTGATCAACAGCCGCTCCGGCCGCGCCATCATGGCGATCCGCGACAACCGCATCGCTGCGGAGTCCGTGGGCCTGAACGTGATGAAGTACAAGATGATGGCCTTCGTCATCGGCGCGGCGCTGGCGGGCATGGCGGGCTGCCTCTACGGCCTGAACATGAAGACCGTCACGGCGGTGGACTTCGACTACAACATGTCCATCGAGATCCTCGTTATCGTCGTTCTGGGCGGCATCGGCTCCATCCGCGGCTCCGTGATCGCGGCGATCCTGCTCAAGGTGCTGCCGGAGAAGCTGCGCTTCCTGAACGACTACCGCATGCTGGTATACGCGGTGGTGCTGATCGTCACGATGCTGGCGACCAACAGCCCGATCCTGAAGAACCTGTGGGCGCTGCTGCTGCGGATCAAGCCCGTTGCGGCTGCGGCGGAGAAGATCGCGAAGCTGCGCGACGGCGTGACCGGACGTTTTTCCCGGAAGACCCCCAAAGCGGAAAAGGCAGGTGAGACCAAATGACGGAGAGCACGAAGAAGCGCCTTGTTGATACGAAGATGGTTCCGCTGCCTTCCACGTCGATCGTGCCTGAGCGCGATCTGGGCAAGCGTCCCGTGCTGGAGACGCGCCATCTGGGCATCGAATTCGGCGGCCTGAAGGCGGTCGAGGACTTCAACATTGCCGTTGGTCCCACGGAGATCTGCGGTCTGATCGGCCCCAACGGCGCCGGCAAGACGACCGTGTTCAACCTGCTGACCAAGGTGTACCAGCCCACGACCGGCACCGTGCTGATCGACGGCAAGGACACCTCCGGCATGACCACCGAGCAGGCCAACCGCATGGGCATCGCCCGTACGTTCCAGAACATCCGCCTGTTCGGCAACATGACCGTGGAGGACAATGTCCGCATTGGTCTGCACAACCAGATCAGGTACGGCACCCCTGCCGGTATCTTCCGCCTGCCCCAGTACTGGAAGGCGGAGAAGAAGATGCACGAGCGCTCGCTGGAGCTGCTGAGCATCTTCGGCATGCAGGATATGGCGGACGTGAAGGCCGGCAGCCTGCCCTACGGTGCGCAGCGCCGCCTGGAGATCGTACGCGCGCTGGCGACCAATCCGTCCCTGCTGCTGCTGGACGAGCCGGCGGCAGGCATGAACCCCCATGAGACGGAAGAGCTGATGCAGAACATCATCAAGATCCGCGACCAGTTCCAGATCGCCGTGATGCTGATCGAGCATGACATGAACCTGGTCATGGGCATCTGCGAAGGTATTTGCGTGCTGAACTACGGCCGGATCATCGCCAAGGGCACGCCCGAGGAGATCCAGCAGAACCCGGTGGTCATCGAGGCCTACCTCGGTTCGCAGAAGAAGGAGGGCGAAGCCTGATGAGCCTGCTGAAGGTCGATGATATCCATGTGTACTACGGCGCGATCCACGCCATCAAGGGCGTGAGCTTCGAGGTCAACGAGGGCGAGATCGTGACGCTGATCGGCGCGAACGGCGCAGGCAAGTCCACCACGCTGAACACCGTGGCAGGTCTGCTGCGTCCCCGCACGGGCACGATCTCCTTCGACGGCCGCCCCGTCACCAGCGTCCCGGCGAACAAGATCGTTTCGCTGGGCATGGCGCTGTGCCCGGAGGGACGCCGCATCTTCCAGCAGATGACTGTCCGCGAGAATCTGGAGATGGGAGGCTACACGCGGCCCGCTGCGGAGATCCCCGCGTCCATCGAGGAGATGTTCCAGCGCTTCCCTCGCCTGAAGGAGCGCGAAAAGCAGATCGCCGGTACGCTTTCCGGCGGCGAGCAGCAGATGCTGGCCATCGCCCGCGCGATGATGTCCAAGCCCCGTCTGCTGATGCTGGACGAGCCCTCCATGGGTCTGGCGCCCATCCTGGTGGAGCAGATCTTTGACATCATCAAGGAGCTGCACGAGGCCGGCGTGACGATCCTGCTGATCGAGCAGAACGCGCAGGCCGCCCTGTCCATCGCCGACCGCGCCTACGTCATGGAAACCGGCAACATCACCATGTCCGGCGCTGCGGATGACCTGCTGCACAACGACGACGTGCGCAAGGCCTATCTGGGCAACTGATGAATCAACAGCCCGCTCCCGGAATGCTGGGGGCGGGCTGTTTTGCATGGCGAATTGTGCCGAAAACCGGCAGGGCAAAAGGGATTTCCTGCATGCATGTAGAATCATCATCCATGCGCGGCGGCATGAGCGGCTGCGCGGAGGAGCGATACGATGCTGAAAAAATGGTGCGCGCTGGCGCTGGTGCTCCTGTGCTGGAGTCCGGCGGCGGCACTGGCGGATATCATCATCAACGAGGTCATGGCGTCCAACGGCGTCTACGAGAACGAGAAGTCCTACGACTGGGTGGAATTGTACAACGACGGCAAGAAAACGGTCGATCTGAGCGGCTGGTTCCTGTCCGACGGCAAGAAGAACCTGCAGAAGTTCACCTTCCCCAAGGGCACGAAGCTCAAGGCGGGCGGATACCTGACGGTGTACTGCACGGGCGAGGATGAGATCGACCCGGGGAAGGGGAGCACCTTCTACGCGACCTTCAGCCTGTCTGCGGACGGCGAAACGCTCTACCTGTCCGATGCGAACGTGAAGCTGGTGCAGTCGCTGAAATACCCGGCGCAGTACGGCAATGTCAGCTACGGCATGCCCCTGGGCGGCGGGGAGTACGGCTACTTCGAGAACGCCACGCGCGGGAAGAAGAATGAATCAGTGGTGTATTCCGGGAGGACGGAAGCGCCTGTCATCCGCACCGCCGGGGGCTTCTATCAGGAAAGCGTGCTCGTGGAGGCGCAGGCCCCCAGGGGAGCCGTCCTGCGCTACACGACCGACGGCGAAACGCCTGACGCGAAGGACCGCGAGTTCCCTGCGGAGGGGCTCCTCATCGACCGGACAACGCCGCTGCGCGTCCGTGCGTTCCGGGAGGGCGAGGTGCCCTCGGCAGCGGTGAGCGCGACGTATTTCGTGGGCGATGAGCAGCTGACGCCGATCGTGTCCCTCGTGACGGACGATCAGTACCTGTTCAACCGCAAGACGGGCGCGCTGGTCAAGGGCAGCGGTGATACGCCCAACTACGCCAAGGAGCTGGAATACCCGGTCAACATCGAGTATTTCAACATGGACGGCCGGTGCGAGATCAACCAGATGGGCACCTTCACCTGTTCGGGACATTCCGCGCGCGTCAATGCGCAGAAGTCCATCGCCCTCTATGCCCGCAAGGCCTATGGCGAGGACAGCTTCGCCTTCAACCCCTTCCCGACGCGGGACTACACAGAGTACAAGTCCCTGCTGCTGCGGGCGGCCAACTCCGACGCCTATGCGACCCGCCTGCGCGACATCGTCGCCTCCTCCCTTGCGGAAGGGGAGGGGCTGCTCTATCAGGATCATGTGGTCATCCAGGTGTACATCAACGGCGAATACTGGGGCCATTACAACCTGCGCGAGAAGATCAACAAGCACTTCATCGCCCAGTACGAGGGCGTGACGGACGAAAAGGCGATCGACAGCATCGACATCCTCGCCCGCACCGGCACCGACCGCTTCACCCAAAACGGCGACAACGAGGACTGGCTGGAGCTGGCGGATTTCTGCAAGAAGAACGACCTGAACATCCCGGAGAACCTCGCCTTCGTGGAGGAGCGGCTGGACATCGACAGCCTGTTCACCCACGCGGCGTACGAGATCATCCTGGGCAATGTGGACTTCACGAACGTGCGCGTGTACCGCGTGCCGGGCGGAAAGTGGAAGTACCTGCTGTTCGACGTGGAGGCCTGCTGGCGGAATCTGGACAAGACGCCGCTGGAGTATTACATCAAGCCCGTGTCCGGCAAGATCCAGGGCTTCCGGCATGAGCCGCTGAACGCACTGCTGAACGTGCCTGAATACAAGGCGAAGTTCCTCACGCGGGTGGCGGAGCTGCTGGAGACGAAATTCCAGTGGCCCTATGTGGAGGGCGTGTTTGACGAGGTCATCGCGCAGCTGGAGCCGATCCTGCCCCGGCACATCGAGCGGTGGGACAACATGAAGCTGAAGAACTGGTACACCAACATCAGCGCGACGAAGTATTACGCCCGTGTGCGGCCCCGGAAGATCCCGGAGCTGCTGCAGAAGGCGATGAAGCTGACGGATGCGGAGGTTGAGACGTACTTCGGCGACGTGCTGCGGCTGCTGGAAGTGACCAACGCCAGAGAGGACAATGATTAACGGCATACGAAAAGGAGGCGCGCCCCTCGCGGGGATCGCGCCTCCTTGATTTTGTGCGGATTACTCAGCAACCACGGGGTTGAAGATGTAAGCGAACATGATCTGAGCCTTGTCGGGGGTGGTGACGATGTTCTTGGTGGCGGAGCAGATCACGATCTGGCCGTTCATGTTCATGCCGATGAACTTGAACTCTTCGATCTCCTCGAAGTCGAAGCCGGTCAGCTCGTTCCAGTACAGGTAGTCGTCCTCGCCCTTGAAGGAGACCTTGGCGGGGCCGAAGTTGAAGTCGCCGTCGGCGTTGCCGCGGACGTTGTTGGCCCAGTCAGACCAGACGTTCTTGACCTTGTAGCCGTCCTCGTCGATGTCCTCGG